>JAZIHR010000012.1:0-37892 GCA_036678445.1 Alphaproteobacteria bacterium | reverse complement strand
CCCCCACCCCTTTCCCGCTGGCCCGGCCTGCGCTATCGGGAACGGTGCAGCAAAAAGGGGACCGCCATGACCGAGGATGCGCCGCAGCTTTACCTGATCGCGCCCGCACTGATCCCGGCAGCCGAGCTTGGCCCGATGCTGGGCGACGTGCTGGACGCCCATCCCGTCGCCTGCCTGCGCCTGACCGGCGGCAGCGGCGACGAACTCGAACTGGGCCGGCTGGCGGACATCGCGCGCGACCTTGCCCATGCCCGCGACGTGGCGGTGGTGATCGAGGATCACCTGCCCCTGGTCCAGCGCCACGGGCTGGACGGGGTGCATCTGACCACCGGCGCCCGCGGCGTGCGCTATGCCCGCAAGGAACTGGGCGCCGACGCCATCATCGGCGCCTTCTGCAACGGATCGCGCCACGAGGGGCTGACCGCCGGCGAGGCCGGGGCGGATTACGTCGCCTTTGGCCCCTGCGGCCCCACCGCGCTGGGTCGGGGCGAGCCGGTGGACCTTGACCTGTTCCAGTGGTGGTCCGAAATGATCGAGGTCCCCGTGGTCGCCGAGGGCGCGCTGGATGCGGCACTGGTCCGGCAACTGTGGGGCGTCGCCGATTTTCTGGCGATCGGGCCGGAAATCTGGTCGGCGCCGGACCCGGTGGCAGCGCTGGCGGCGCTGTGGCCCGCATGATGTCCCGGTGACAGCTGGCGTAAGGGCAAGGGGCGCTGCCCCCTCTGGCGCGTGCCGCGCCATTCACCCCCGGGATATTTGTGACCGCCCGAAGCAGCCGGCGCCGCGCACAAGCGGGCAGGTTTCTGGCCGCCGCGGGCGCGCTGGCCTCTTGCCCGGCGGCGCGCGCGGGCATAAAGCGCGACCATGACCCAGCATCAACGCCTGCTTATCATCGACTTCGGTTCCCAGGTCACGCAGCTTATCGCGCGCCGCCTGCGTGAGCTTGGGGTCTTTTGCGAAATCCGCCCCTATCAGTCCGTCACCGACGCCGATCTGCGCGGGAACCCGCCGCAGGCGGTGATCCTGTCGGGCGGCCCCGACAGCGTGACCCGCGAGGGCAGCCCGCGCGCGCCCCGGGCGCTGTTCGAACTGGGGCTGCCGGTGCTGGGCATCTGCTATGGCCAGCAGGTGATGATGGAGCAGCTGGGCGGTCGGGTCGAGGCCGGGCATCACGCCGAATACGGCCGTGCCTACGTCACTCCGGCCCCGGGCCACGCCGGCGACGGCATCTTTGCCGGGTTGTTCGCCGACGGGCGCGAGGAAGTCTGGATGAGCCACGGCGACCGCGTGACCGCGCTGGCCCCCGGGTTCCAGGTGATCGGCACCTCGGCCAACGCTCCGTTTGCGATGATCGCCGACGAATCGCGGCGCTTTTATGCGGTGCAGTTCCACCCCGAGGTGCACCACTCGCCCAACGGCCGCATCCTGCTGGAAAACTTCGTGCGGCTGGCCGGGTTCACCGGCGACTGGACCATGGCCGGCTATCGCGACGAGGCGATCCGCCTGATCCGCGAGCAGGTCGGCGAGGCCAAGGTGATCTGCGGCCTGTCGGGCGGCGTGGACAGCTCTGTCGCCGCCGTTCTGATACACGAGGCGATCGGCGACCAGCTGACCTGCGTGTTCGTGGACCACGGGCTGCTGCGGCAGGGCGAGGCCGAAGAAGTCGTCGCCATGTTCCGCGACAACTACAACATCCCGCTGATCCACGCCGACGAATCCGAGCTGTTCCTGGGCGCGCTGGAAGGGGTCAGCGACCCCGAGACCAAGCGCAAGACCATCGGCCGCCTGTTCATTGACGTGTTCCAGAAACACGCCGCCGCGGTGGGCGGGGCCGAGTTCCTGGCGCAGGGCACGCTTTACCCCGACGTGATCGAATCGGTCAGCTTTTCCGGCGGCCCCTCGGTCACCATCAAAAGCCACCACAACGTCGGCGGCCTGCCGGAAAAGATGGGGCTGAAGCTGGTCGAGCCGCTGCGCGAGCTGTTCAAGGACGAGGTGCGCGCGCTGGGGCGCGAACTGGGCCTGCCCGCGCATTTCATCGGCCGCCACCCCTTCCCCGGCCCCGGCCTTGCCATCCGCTGCCCCGGCGAGATCACCCGCGAAAAGCTGGAGATCCTGCGCCGTGCCGATGCGGTCTATATCGACCAGATCCGCCGCCACGGGCTTTACGACGAAATCTGGCAGGCCTTTGTCGCGATCCTGCCGGTGCGGACCGTGGGCGTCATGGGCGATTCGCGGACCTATGACTATGCCTGCGCGCTGCGGGCGGTAACCTCGGTCGACGGGATGACGGCGGACTACTACCCCTTTACCCACGAGTTCCTGGGTGAAACCGCGACGCGGATCATCAACGAGGTCAAGGGGATCAACCGGGTGACCTATGACATCACCTCGAAGCCGCCGGGCACGATCGAGTGGGAATGATCACGGGTGCGGCATAAGCCGGCGCCCATGCATATCAAGACAACCACAAGCCCGCAGAATTGCGGGCTTTTTCCGTTCCGGGCCCCAAAATCTACCGGCATGTTTTCGCATCGCCAAGCATCCCTTTCCTGTGGCAGGATCAGGCGGTGTTGCGCCTGATCGGATGCTTGGGCCGGGCGCTGACAGTGCTTGGCGGGCGGGCTGGTCACAAGCCTGATCCGTCGGGCGCCGCAGATGCAAGAACAGGGCCTGCCACATGAACAAACCGTGCTTTTCCTTCGCTGTGGCCCTGACGTTGGTCGGAGCGATCATGCCAGTTCAGGCGCAGCAGCCCGCCTCGCTCCAATCGCCAGAGCCGGGCGTGCTCTGCGACCAATATGTGTGCGCCGACGACAAGGGGATCTCTCGCGCGTTGACGGCAAAACATCTTGGCAAGAAGGCGGCCGCAAACGAGGTGTTCACGACAAGCGATGTCGATCTGACCGAATTCACCTTTGCCAACGGCATCTTCTGCGACGTGAAGGAACGGCTGTGCCGGGAAGACCGGTATTATGGCGAAAACGGGCAGCGCAGCGGGGCCGTGTCCAAGACATACACGAAGCTGCTCTTTTGTCCCCAACTCGACTGACGGCGCCGCACGCGGAAATCGGGTATCCCGGGGTTCGATGAAACGGGGGCAATGCGCGTCTGCGTCAGCCCATGGCCGGACGCCGAAAACAACGGCTTCAAAAGCACGGCCTTGTTCGGGCAGGATCCGGGCGGGAACGATCGGGCAGCGCCCCGACAGTCGAGGAAAAGGAAACCACCATGTCCGGTTGCGCCTGCGGGCATCATCACCATGAATCCGGCTGTGGCCGCCCCGAACCGACAGGGGCGCAGGTGGCGCTGTCGGGGCGGCTGATCTGCACCGGCCCCGCCGAGCTGATGGCGGTGCTGTCGCATGTAGAGGATCACGTCGCGGCGTCACGGGCCGAGCCGGGCTGCCTGTATTTCACGATCTCGCAGACCGAGGACCCGCTGGTCTGGCGGGTCGAGGAACTGTTCCGGGACGACGAGGCATATGCAGCGCACCGCGTCCGCGTCGCGGGCAGCGCCTGGGCGGCGGCGACCGCCGGGATCGCCCGCGACATCCACCGCATCGGCGCGGCATGACCATGGCGCACCCGGCCGTCAGCATCCGCCCCGAATCGCCGGCTGACATCGCACCCATCGCCCGGCTGCTGGATGCGGCTTTTGGCGGCGAGGCGGAATCGCGGCTGGTGGCCGCGTTGCGCGCCGACGGCGATCTGGCGCTATCGCTGGTGGCCGAGGACGCGGACGGCATCGCCGGGCATCTGGCGCTGTCCCCGATGGCGGCGCCGTTTCCCGCGCTGGCGCTGGCGCCGCTGGCCGTGGCACCGCGCCACCAGGGGCGTGGCATTGGCGCGGCGCTGGTCGTAGCGGCGCAGGCCCGCCACCCCGATGCCACGATCATCGTGCTGGGCGACCCCGCATATTACGCCCGTTTCGGCTTTCGCCCGGTCGGCTGGGATTGCCCGTTTTCCGGCCCCTATCTTCAGGCGGCCGGCCCATATCTGCCGGCGCAGGCGCGGCTGGACTATGCCCCCGCCTTTACCCGCGAGTTCCCGCCGACCGAAGGCTAGGCGGACAGGTCCGCCGAGGTTTCCTCGCACCCCGGGATGCGCAGGCGGACGCGCTTGATGCGGCGGGGACCGGCCTCGACGATCTCGAACTCGGCGCCGCTTTCGTCGGCGATCACCTCGCCCGCGCAGGGCACCCGCCCCGCCAGCATGAAGATCAGACCGCCCAGCGTGTCGATTTCTTCCTCATAGACGCCGCCGGTCAGTTTCAGCCCGACCTCGGTCTCGACCCGCTCGATGGGGGCGCGGGCCAGCACCAGCCACTGGCCGGGGGCTTCCTGCACCCACAGGTCCTCGTCGCTTTCGTCGTGTTCGTCGTCGATCTGGCCGATCACCTGCTCGATCAGGTCCTCGATGGTGACCAGCCCGTCCACGCCGCCATATTCGTCGATCAGCAGCGCCATGTGGATGCGTTTCTGCTGCATCTGCTGCAACAGCGCCCCGATCGGCATCGACCCGGGCACATACAGCAGCGGGCGCAGCAGCGGGCGCAGCGCGAAACGAGGCGCCGATTTCGGGGCGAACCCGTATTTCAGCGCCAGATCCTTGAGGTGGATCAGCCCCAGCGGCTCGTCCAGGTTGTTGCGATAGACCGGCAGCCGGGAATAGCCGTGGTCGCGGAACACCTCGACCAGTTCGGGCAGCGCCACGGTGACCGGCACCGCCACGATATCGGCGCGGGTCAGCGCCACGTCGTCCACGGTCTTGCGGCGCAGGTTGAGGATGCTGGGCGCCTCGGAGGACGTCGCGGCCTCCATCATCGAATCGGGGCCGGAATCGTCGTCCGGGGCCAGCGGCACCAGCGTCTTGAGGATGCGCCCCAGCAGCCGGCGCGCCGGCGCTTCGCGCGCGGGGGGATCGGGGGGGGCAGCGGGACGCGCGTCGTCACGGTCGGACAGCACGGCGGCCGCCGCCGGCGGTGGTTCCGGTTCGGGTTCCGCCGCCGGTGCGGCGCTGCCCGGGCTGCCGTTGGTGTCGGGGCCGCTTTCGGGCCGGACGGGTTTCGGGGAAAGGCTCATCGGGTCAGTGCTCTCGGTAAGGGTCGGAAATGCCGAGGCTGGCAAGGATCGCGCGCTCGGCAGATTCCATGGTTTCGGCGTCCGGGTCGTTTTCGTGGTCATAGCCGGCCAAGTGCAGGATGGCATGGACCAGCAGGTGCGTGGCATGGTCGGCCAGCGGCTTGCCCTGCGCTGCGGCCTCGCGGTGGCAGGTGTCGTAGCTGATGGCGATGTCGCCCAGTTCGTCGTCGTCGGGCGGCGCGGGCACCGCCCCCGGCGCGCGCGGCGCGGGTTCGGCCGAGGGCCAGCTGAGCACGTTGGTCGGGGTCGGCTTGCCACGGAAATCGGCATTCAGCGCCGCGATCCTGGCGTCGTCGCAGCCCATCACCACGATTTCCGGCGCGCCTCCATCTGCGTCTTGCAGCCCAAGGTGGCGCAGCGTGGCAACGGCAGCGCGAGCGGCCAAGGCTTCAAGCCCGGCCCCCTGCCAGCGTTCATCCTCGATCACGACATCCACGGGGTTCGCGTCGGGCGCGGGTTCGGACAGGGGTTGCTCAGCCATCGCGCGACCCCGGCCCGGCCGCGGCCCGCCAGTCGCGGCGGGGCGGATAGGCACCATAGCCGGCGCGCGGCAGCGCCGGGTCGCCACCGGCCTCGTCATCGGCGTCATAGGCCTGGATGATCCGCGCGACCAGCGGGTGGCGCACCACATCGGCGGCGGTGAAGTAATTGAACGCGATGCCCGGCACCCCGGCCAGGATGCGTTCGGCATCGCGCAGCCCCGACGGCATCCCGCGCGGCAGGTCCACCTGGGTGCGGTCGCCGGTGATCACCATGCGCGCCCCTTCGCCCAGGCGGGTCAGGAACATCTTCATCTGCATGGTGGTGGCGTTCTGCGCCTCGTCCAGAACGACAAAGGCGTTGGACAGCGTGCGTCCGCGCATGAAGGCGAGGGGCGCGATCTCGATGCGCCGGTCCTCGATCAGCTTCTGCATCTGCTTGGCAGGCAGGAAATCGTTCAGCGCATCATACAGCGGCTGCATGTAAGGGTCGATCTTTTCCTTGGCGTCACCGGGCAGGAAGCCCAGCCGTTCACCTGCTTCGACCGCGGGGCGCGACAGGATGATGCGATCGACATGGCCGCCGATCAGCATGGTGACGCCCACGGCCACGGCCAGGTAGGTCTTGCCGGTGCCCGCCGGGCCGATGCCGAAGGCAAGCTCGTTGGCGAACAGGCTGCGGACATAGTCCTTTTGCGCCTCGGTGCGTGGCTCGACGGTTTTTTTGCGGGTGCGCAGCTCGATGCGGCCCTGGCCGAACATTTCCAGCTGCTCGGCCGGGGTGGCGGCGGGACGCTCGCCGGGGTCGGCCCCCATGCGCAGGGCGGCATCGACATCGGACAGATCGACCCCGCGCCCCTGTTCCAGCCGGGTGTAAAGCGTGTTCAGGATACGGGCGGCATCTTCCTTCGCGCCGGGAGGGCCGGCGACCTCAAGCAGGTTGCCGCGATGGGCGATGTGGACGCCAAGCGCCTGTTCCAGCCGTGCGATATGGCGGTCATGCGGACCGCACAGGCCGATCAGCAACCGGTTGTCGGGAAATTCCAGCAGGGTTTCGCCCGTCTGGGCGGTCGGGTTCGTCGGGGTCAGACCCACTGCGTCCTCATCCTTGGCTCTGGTGTCATGTTGCAGTCGATGCCGGGGTTTTCAACCCTGATGCCAGAGGAACGCCGCAAGACGCGGAAAAGTTTGCCCGCCGGTGGCAGGACCCGCATGTCAAGGCAGGACATCCAGCGGCCGGCCCTCGACAAAGGCGCGCAGCACCGGGTCGGGGTCGCTATCCAGCCCGCCCACCGGCGCCGCCACCGGCCCTTGCCAGCGGATACGGCCGCAGTCCAGCATCGCCACCCGGTCGGCGATGGTGCGCACGCTGCGCATGTCGTGGGTGATGGTGATGGCGGTGGCGCCGGTCTGGGTAACGATGCCGCGGATCAGTTCGCTGATCGCGGTGGCGCGCTGCGGGTCCAGCCCGGCGGTAGGTTCATCGAAGAACAGCACCGCCGGGTTGGTGGCGATGGCGCGGGCCAGCGCCACGCGCTTGCGCATCCCCCCCGACAGGTCGGCAGGCATCCGGTCGGCGACCTCGGGGCCAAGGCCGACGCGGGCAAGGCTGTCGATCGCGCGGGCGCGGGCCGCGGCGGCGGGCATCATGCGCAGCAGGCGAAAGCCGACGTTGCGCCAGACCGGCAGGCTGTCGAACAGTGCCCCGCTTTGGAACAGCATCCCGAAATCCTGCATGAAGCGCGCCCGCAGCCGCGCATCGGCCGGTGCGCCGTGCAGAAGCACCTCGCCCCGGTCGGCGGTTTCCAGCCCCAGCACCAGCCGCAGCAGCACCGACTTGCCGCTGCCCGAGCCGCCGATCACCACCAGGCTTTCGCCGCGCGCCAGCGACAGGTCCACCCCGTCCAGCACCTTGTTGGCGCCAAAGGACTTGGCCAGCCCGCGGATCTCGATCACCGGGGGCGTATCGGGCGCGGCGCTCATGTAAAGAACAGGCTTGTCAGGATGAAGTTCGAGGCAAGGATGCCGACCGAGGCCGCCACCACCGAATTGGTCGTGGCCCGCCCCACCCCCACCGCGCCGCGGCTGGCCCGCATCCCGAACCAGCAGCCGGCCAGCGCGATGATCGCCCCGAACACCGCGCCCTTGATCAGCCCCGACACCACGTCCCAGCTTTCCAGATAGGCCCAGGAATTCGCCAGATACGCCTGCGAGGTGAAGCCCAGCGTGGTGGTGCCGACCAGCCAGCCGCCCATGATCCCGATCACGTCGCCCACCCCCACCAGCAGCGGCAGCGCCAGGATCGAGGCCCACAGCCGCGGCGTCACCAGCCAGCCCACCGGGTCGGTGGACAGTGTCACCAGCGCGTCGATCTGTTCGGTCACCCGCATCGAGCCGATCTCGGCCGCGATGGACGAGGCCACCCGCGCGGCCACCATCAGCCCGCCCAGCACCGGCCCCAGTTCGCGCAGCATCCCGATGGCGACGATGGCGGGCACCACGTCCTCGGCCTGGAAACGCTGGCCGCCGGCGTCGATTTGCAGGGCCAGCGCCGCGCCGGTGAACAGCGCGGTCAGCCCGACCACCGGCAGCGACAGCCAGCCGATCCGCAGCAATTGTTCCAGGAACGGCCGCGGCGCATAGCCGGGCGCCGCCACCGCCCGCCCGGCAAACATCGTCACCGCGCCGGTCAGGCGAATCACCGCCAGCGTGGCGCGGCCGACAGCGCGGACCCCATCAGAAGGATGCAGCGACATCCGGTGGTCGTTCATGGCGCGCCCCCAAGGCCCCGTCCGCCGGATGGCCAGTCGGCCCCCGGAACGCCACCCATTGAAACCCTGCTGTGCAAGTCACCCGGACGCCCCCGATCCATTGCGATTCGCCCCGATGCTAGCAGGCACATGCTAACGAACCGTCAAGGCTGGAGATAGCGTCGCTCATACCGTGGCCCCAGCGAGGTCAGGATCTCGTAGCCGATGGTCCCGGCCAGCGCCGCCAGGTCATCGACCCCCTGCCGCGCGTTCAGGATTTCCAGCGTTTGCGGCACTTCGGGCAGGTCGGTCACATCGACGGTAATCAGGTCCATCGACACCCGCCCGACCATCGGCACGGAACGGTCCCCCGCCCACAACGGCACGTTCTTGCCCGACAGCGCCCGCAGCAGCCCGTCGGCATAGCCCGCCGCGACCGTCGCGATGCGACTGGGGCGCGAGGCGGTCCAGGTGCAGCCGTAGCCCACTGCCTCGCCCACCGCCACGCTGCGGGTCTGGATCACGTCCAGCGACAACTGCACCACCGGCCGCGCCCCCACATGAGGCTGGCCGCCATAAAGCCCGATACCGGGACGGGTCAGGTCAAAGTGATACTCTGCCCCCAGCAGGATCCCCCCCGTCGCCGCAAGCGAGCGCGGCGCGGCGATTCCATCGGTCATCTGCCGGAACGCCCGCAATTGCGCCGCATTCGCCGGGTGGCCGGGTTCGTCCGCGCACATCAGATGCGACATCACCAGCGCCGGGCCGGTGCCCTGCAAGGTGGGCGCGGCCAGCGCCTCAGAGCGGATCGCGGCCCATTCCGGCGGCTCGAACCCCAGCCGGTTCATGCCGCTGTCCAGCTGGATCGCGAAATCGCCGCGCGGGCGCAGGGCGCGGTCGCGAAAGAACTGCTCGGGGCCGTTCAGAACGGGAATCAGCCCGTCCAGCCCCTGCCCCTCCATATGGCCGGACAGGACGAAAATCCGCGCATCAGACCCCAGATGCGGGCGCAGCGCCCTGCCCTCAGAGGCCAGCGCGACAAAGAAATCCCGCGCGCCCACGGCGTAAAGCGCCGGCGCCACAAGCGCCGCGCCCAGTCCATAGGCATCGGCCTTGACCACCGCCCCCGGGCGGGCGCCGGGCGCCTGCCGCGCCAGCGCGGTCCAGTTCGCCGCCAGCGCGGCCAGATCTATCGTCAGTCCCATTTTTCTGGCATGGCGGCAGGGCGGCGCGGCGTCAAGCCGGCGCGATCGCACCGGCCCCTTCATTCGGCCGGTTCACGGGGCCGGTGTTCGCAATTTTGCAATTCGTCACGCCTGCTAACCGGGTATTTTGCAAACTTTCCCCTTTCCGCTTTGCTCGGGGCCGCGCTGGCCCTATGGTCCCCGCCAGTCACGAACGGAGGGCAGGATGAAGGATATTCCGGGACAGCTCGATGAGCTGCGGCAACAGGCGCGCATGGGTGGCGGGCAAAAGCGCATCGACGCCCAGCACGCCCGCGGCAAGCTGACCGCGCGCGAGCGGCTGGACATCCTTCTGGACGAAGGCTCGTTCGAGGAATTCGACATGTTCGTCCGCCACCGCTCGACCGAGTTCGGGATGCAGGACGACCGCCCCTATGGCGACGGGGTGGTGACCGGCTGGGGCACCATCAACGGCCGCATGGTCTATGTGTTTTCGCAGGACTTTACCGTGTTCGGCGGCTCGCTGTCGGAAACCCACGCGCAGAAGATCTGCAAGATCATGGACATGGCGATGCAGAACGGCGCGCCGGTGATCGGGCTAAACGATTCCGGCGGCGCGCGCATCCAGGAAGGCGTCGCCAGCCTTGCCGGCTATGCCGACGTGTTCCAGCGCAACATCATGGCCAGCGGCGTGATCCCGCAGATCAGCGTCATCATGGGGCCCTGCGCGGGCGGGGCGGTGTATTCGCCGGCGATGACCGACTTCATCTTCATGGTCAAGGACACCTCTTACATGTTCGTGACCGGGCCGGACGTGGTCAAGACGGTGACGAACGAGGTGGTGACCGCGGAACAGCTGGGCGGTGCCTCGACCCACACCCGGAAATCCTCGGTCGCTGACGGCGCCTTTGAAAACGACGTCGAGACGCTGTCGGAAATCCGCCGGCTGTTCGATTTCCTGCCGCTGTCGAACCGGGAAAAGGCCCCGACGCGGCCGTTCTTCGACGCCCCCGACCGGATCGAGGATTCGCTGGACACGCTGATCCCCGACAACCCCAACCAGCCCTATGACATGAAAGAGCTGGTGCTGAAGATCGCCGACGAAGGCGATTTCTACGAAATCCAGCGCGATTTCGCCGGCAACATCATCACCGGCTTCATCCGCATCGAGGGTCAGACTGTCGGCGTCGTCGCCAACCAGCCGATGGTGCTGGCCGGGGTGCTGGACATCGATTCCAGCCGCAAGGCCGCGCGCTTCGTGCGGTTCTGCGACGCCTTCAACATCCCGATCCTGACGCTGGTCGACGTGCCCGGCTTCCTGCCCGGCACCAGCCAGGAATACGGCGGCGTCATCAAGCACGGCGCGAAGCTGCTGTTCGCCTATGGCGAGGCGACGGTGCCGAAAGTCACTGTCATCACCCGCAAGGCCTATGGCGGCGCCTATGACGTGATGGCCTCGAAGCACCTGCGCGGCGATTTCAACTATGCCTGGCCCACGGCGGAAATCGCGGTGATGGGCGCCAAGGGCGCGGTGGAAATCCTCTATCGCAGCGAGTTGGGCGACGCCGACAAGATCGCGGCGCGGACCAAGGATTACGAGGACCGTTTCGCCAACCCCTTCGTCGCCGCCGAAAAAGGCTTCATCGACGAGGTGATCCTGCCGCGTTCGACCCGCAAGCGGGTGGCGCGGGCCTTTGCCTCGCTGCGCACCAAGAAACTGTCGAATCCCTGGAAGAAACACGACAATATCCCGTTGTGAACCTGCCGATGTAACCCCGGACCCCGGCCGTCTCGTGCTGTCAGCCGTCCTTCTGTTTGCCTCGACCCTGGCGGGCCTTGCCTCGGACGCGGCGCATCCGCTGATCCCGGTGCCCTCGGGCGCCGAGGTCTGGTTGCAAGAGGAACGGTCCGACCGCATTCCCGGCCTGGGCCTGGTCCAGCGCTATCGTTTCGTCATGCCCTCGCTTGCCGCCCGTGTCCCCCCTGTCGACGAGACGACGTTCGATGACGTCGTCCCGCCCGAACTGCTGGACGATCACCTGGAGGCTCCGCTGACCCCCGAAGAACAGGCCGAGCTGGACGACCTGCTGGGCGGGCTCTCGATCGAGGCGGTGCCCGAGGTGGACGGGATGGCGCCCGGCGATACGCTGCCGCCGGGGGGCGAGGCCGCGCCCCTGCCCTCGGAACTGGCGCCGCCGGATCCGGCGCCCGACACCCCGGGGCCGGATACAGGAATGGGGAACAACCCCGACTGGATCGAGGACGAGGCCGTCCTGCCCGCCGCCCCCGACATCCTGATGCAGGATCCGATCCACCGCGATATCCTGTGGCTGTGCGAGAATTTCGTGCTGCCACGCATCGCGCATCTTGAAGAACTGCCGGGCCAGGTGGTGATCTCGCTGGCCTCGGCGCCGGGACCGTTCGGCAGCTTCGACCCCGACATCGTGCAGATTTTCGAGGGCTTCTCGATCCCCGCCACCCGCAGCCATTGCGTATGGGAGCCGCTGTGATGCCCGCCGTGATGCCTGTCCCGTTCGCGACCCTCTTTGCGGCCATGGCGCGGCCATGCGCAGATTCCCGCCGCCGTGGTGCAAAGCTGCCACATCCGGCCCCCGGCGCGGCCGCAGCGCGCTGTCGCGGTGTCGGCCGGGGCGCTAGGATGGCGCTGCGGTCGCATGGTGCGCCCGCAGCGTCGAGCAGCCGGGGCCCCGAGACCCCGCCTTACAGGAGCCTGTCATCATGTCCAAGAAACTTGCCCTCGCCATGGTTCTCGTCGGCCTGGTCGCGGCCTGCCAGCAACAACCCCAGCCCATGCCCGAACCCATGGTCATCGCGCCCGAGCCGGTGTTCCAGGGGAAATACGGCGCCAACTGAGCGCCGGCTGCGCGGGCTGGCCGGTCCGCGCGAACAGATCGCCGGTCGCCGCGGCGCGTCCGCGGCGATCGGCGCCCAGTCTCTTGATCCATTTTCAAGGAAAGGTGGGTCAGGATGCTGAAACATCGCGGTTTTCCAGGCAGGCTGCCTTCGACCGACCACCAGTTCGTCATTCGCCGCGCCAACGCCAAGGGTGCCACGCCGCTGGTGGTGCGCGAACGCTACCGCGACCGCTCGGCCAGCGACCGCCGGGCCGACGCGGGGTTCCTGGCCGCGCTGATCGAGCATTTCGGCGACGAACCCTTCCAGCGCGGCAATCTTGACGCCGGGCGGCTGTCCTGGCTGCTGGGGCGCGAGGTCGTTGCCGTCGGCAAGCTGGACCCTTGCAGCTACGAGCAGCTTCTGCGCGTGGACATGGCCCGCGCCGAGGCCGCTTTCCCCGAAATCTTCGCCACGGATTCCGCCCTTGACCCCGGCTGGGACCGGGCCGGCGACGACGAGGATGACGGGTTCGACGACGACGGCCCTGACGAGGCCCGCCGGTGATGCGCATATTGATGCCTATTGCATGGTTTTCACTGTGTTGTCAGTTTGACCGGCGGGGCGGCCATGCGATAGTCGTCCCGCACGCATCATCAATTGCCCCGAACGGGGCCTCGAATACAGGCAGAATATCATGCAGAAATCGCTCGTCCTCCGCGTTTGCGGCGCCGCTTTCATCGCCGCCGGCCTCTCGGCCTGCGCGCCGGGCTACCAGACCGGCCTGTCGCCCGACGCCCAGCGTGCCGCCGGCGGCGCCGTGGCCGGTGCCGTCATCGCCAAGGCCGTGGGCGAACGCGCCGCGACCGGCGCCCTCATCGGCGGTGCGGCCGGTGCGCTGTGCGACGACGTGGGCGTCTGCGCCCGCTGATCGCGGCCATTGCCATCCGGAATTCGCCGGTCGCGCCGACAACAGGCGCGACGGCACCAGTTTCAACCAACTGTCGACCGCCGGCAGGATGCTTTCGCGCGGAATCGGCACTGACAGGAAAGACGTGACATGTTCAGACCCCTCGTTCTTGCGGGGATCGGCGTGGCCCTGGTGGCCGGCTGCACCCAGAACATCCAGCCGACCGATGCCGACCGCGCCATCATCGGCGCCGGCACCGGCTATGTCGTCCAGCAGGTCCGCGGCAAGGGCGGCGCCGACCGGATCAAGGGCGCCGCGATCGGCGCCGTCGGCGGCGCGCTATGCGACGACGTGGGCCTGTGCCAGTAACCTGACCGCCACCACGATTGCGGCCGCGCCTAGGGCGCGCGCCGAGCTTCACCAAAACCGTCCCGGTCGCGCTGACCGGGGCGGTTTTTCCACATCCAGCGCCATCCAGGGACCGTCATGTTCAAGAAGATCCTGATCGCCAACCGCGGTGAAATCGCCTGCCGCGTCATCAAGACCGCGAAGAAGATGGGGATCGCCACCGTCGCCGTCTATTCCGACGCCGACCGCAACGCCCTGCATGTGCGCATGGCGGACGAGGCCATCCACATCGGCCCGCCGCCGGCGAACCAGTCCTATATCGTGATCGACAAGATCATGCAGGCCATCCGGGACACCGGCGCCGAGGCCGTTCACCCCGGCTATGGTTTCCTTAGCGAAAACATGAACTTCGCCGCCGCTCTTGAGAAAGAGGGCGTCGCCTTCATCGGCCCGCCCTCGCCCGCGATCGAGGCGATGGGCGACAAGATCACCTCGAAGAAACTGGCGCAGGAAGCGGGCGTCAGCACCGTGCCCGGCTATATGGGGCTGATCGCCGACGCCGATGAGGCCGTGCGGATCTCGACCCAGGTCGGCTATCCGGTGATGATCAAGGCCAGCGCCGGCGGCGGCGGCAAGGGAATGCGCATCGCCTGGAACGACCAGGAAGCGCGCGAAGGCTTTGAATCATCGAAGAACGAGGCCGCCAACAGCTTTGGCGACGATCGCATCTTCATCGAGAAATTCGTCACCCAGCCGCGCCACATCGAAATCCAGGTGCTGGCCGACCAGCACGGCAATTGCGTCTATCTGCATGAACGCGAATGTTCGATCCAGCGCCGCAACCAGAAGGTGATCGAGGAGGCGCCCTCGCCCTTCCTCGACGAAGCGACGCGCCGCGCCATGGGCGAACAGGCCGTCGCGCTGGCCAAGGCGGTGGGCTATACCAGCGCCGGCACGGTCGAGTTCATCGTTGACGCGAACAAGGAATTCTACTTCCTTGAAATGAATACGCGTTTGCAGGTCGAGCACCCGGTGACGGAACTGATCACCGGCGTCGATCTGGTCGAGCAGATGATCCGCGTCGCGGCGGGCGAAAAGCTGCCCTTCGCGCAGGACGACCTGAAAATCAACGGCTGGGCCATCGAAAGCCGGCTGTATGCCGAGGATCCGTATCGCAATTTCCTGCCCTCGATCGGGCGGCTGACCCGGTATCGCCCGCCGGTGGAAACCGCTGCCGGTCCGTTGCAGGACGCCGGCAAATGGGTGCCCGCGCATCCGGGCGACGAACCCGCGACCGCGGACACCGGGGTGCGCAACGACACCGGCGTCTACGAGGGCGGCGAGATCAGCATGTTCTACGACCCGATGATCGCCAAGCTCTGCACCTGGGCGCCCGACCGCGCGCAGTCGATCGAGGCGATGCGCAACGCGCTGGACGGGTTCGAGGTCGAGGGAATCGGCCATAACCTGCCGTTCCTGTCGGCGGTGATGGATCACCCGCGCTTCGTGTCCGGCGACATCTCGACCGCCTTCATCGCCGAGGAATACCCCGACGGGTTCCAGGGCGCGACCCTGCCCGACGCCGAGTTGCAGCGCATCGCCGCGGCAGTCGCCGCCATGCACCGCGTCGCGGAAATCCGCCGCACCCAGATCAGCGGCCGGCTGGACAACCACGAACGCCGCGTGGGCGAAAACTGGGTGGTGTTCCTGGACAAGCAGGAATTCCCGGTGCGGATCAGCGCCGACCGCCAGGGCTCGACCGTGCAGGTCAACGGCCGCAGCCTGCGGGTCGAATCGGACTGGAAACCGGGCATGTCGCTGGCGCGGCTGGTGGTGGACGGGGCGCCTCTGACGCTCAAGGTCGATGCGATCCCGGCCGGGCTGCGCATCCGCACCCGCGGCGCCGCGATCCGCACCCATGTCCGCCGCCCGCGCTCGGCCGAGCTGGCGCGGCTGATGCCGGAAAAACTGCCGCCGGATACCTCGAAATTCCTGCTGTGCCCGATGCCGGGGCTGATCGTGCGGATCAGCGTGGCCGAGGGCGACGAGGTTCAGGAAGGCCAGGCGCTGGCCACGGTCGAGGCGATGAAGATGGAAAACATCCTGCGCGCCGAGCGCAAGGGCGTCATCAAGTCGATCAACGCCGAGGCCGGGCAGAGCCTGCAAGTGGACGAAGTCATCATGGAGTTCGAATAGACGTGACGGACGGCGCGGCCAGCAGCATCAGCCCCTCGGTCACGGCCGCGCTGGTCGCGGCCGCGGTGGCGGTGCTGGCCTGGCCGGTCAACGACTGGCTGAACCGGCGCCGTGCCCGCGAACTGCGGGCCGAACGGGTGGACGATGTGCAGCGCGCGTTGCTGGCGGAAATCCGCGCCCATGTCGCGGCGCTGGAAGGACAGCGGCCGCGCGACGAGGCCGCGCGCGAGGCGGCGGCGACCAGGCTGACCATGGGCGACCACACGCTGACCCCGCCCCATGACGCCAATGAGCGCATCTTTTGCGCCATCATGGCCGAGGTGCATATCCTGCCGGGATGGGCCATCGACCCGGTGGTGCGCTATTACGGGCTGCTGGCGGCGCAGCGCGCCCTGGCACAGGACATCCGCGCCCATCTTGCGGACCGGCCGGACAGCACCATCAGCATGTTCCAGCATTACCTGACGCGGAATGACGAAATTCTAAAGACCGGCCGCGAGGCGATGCGGATCCTGACCGCCAGCCTCGAAGGCGGGAAAGACGCCGTCGCGGCGCTGAAGGCCGCGCTGGAGAAGCAAGAGAACGCGCGCATCCTAGCCACCCTGCAGGGCGAACTGGACCAGCTGCGCGCGGGGCTCAGTAAACGACCTTCGAATCCGAGGGGCCGGTGATGGGGGACAGGCCGGCAATTGCCGCGATCTCGTTCGAGCTTTTCGCGTTCAGCAGCCGCTCGACCAGAGCCTCGGTCGAGGCGACCCGGCGGGGCGCGGCCTTGGCCGGCCGGCCCGGGGCGGACGCCTTGGCGACCAGACGGCGCAATATCGACTTTCGAGCCATGGCGACCCCCTGCATCAGCGGCGCGCGACATGCGGCCTTACCGCAGAATATAGGGCGCCGCGCCCGTGCAGACAACAGCCCTTACCTGCCGCCGTGCGCACGGGTCTCGCTGCGCCGCACCGGGGTCTTGTCGATGGCGCGGCCGATCTCGCGGCTGTCCCAGGGCGCGGGCTTGCGGTCGATCACCGTGCCGTCAAGGTCCAGCACCATCAGCGAAAATCCCCGTGGCCGCAGCTTCTGCCGCCAGGCCGACTGCCCGGCCGGGTCGGTGTCGGTGATGACGGTCACCGCCCGCCGCGCCAACGCCGCGGGGTCGCGTTGCAGCAGCTCCATCTGCGTGGCGAACGCCGAATCGGCGGGGGTGTCGGCAAACACCACCACCGGCCGGCGTTCGAACAGCAACGCCTCGGGGGTGGCGTCACTGGCGGCGCGGATGTCCAGTTCGTCCGCCGCCGGCAGGGCAGGCTGTGTCGTGTCCGGTGCAGGCAGGGCCTGGTCCGCGGTCGAACGTGCGGCACCGGGCCGCGCGGGCGCCGCACGTTCGACCGCGACGCTGTCCGGCGGCGGGGTCGAGCCCCCCATGGCCAGCACCGGGCCGCAGGACATAAGAACCAACGCAAGACCCGTGAGCTTGCCAAGCAAAAATCGTATCATGTTTTGGAATATAGCGACTACTGTCGCATCGGAAAGGACCATGAAATGACCAGCACCCCGGAACTTGACCAGTGGCGCGCCTTGGCCTCGAAAGAGCTGAAGGGCGCTGATCCCGATAGCCTGAACTGGGACACGCTGGAAGGCATCACCGTCAAGCCGCTGTATACCGAGGCCGACACCGCCGGGCTGGACCACATGGGCAGCCTGCCCGGGCTGGCCCCCTTTACCCGCGGCCCGCGCGCAACGATGTATGCCGGCCGCCCGTGGACGATCCGGCAATATGCGGGGTTTTCGACGGCCGAGGAATCGAACGCCTTCTACCGGCGCAACCTGGCTGCCGGGCAGCAGGGTGTGTCGGTCGCCTTCGACCTGGCCACGCACCGCGGCTATGACAGCGACCATCCGCGCGTCGAGGGCGACGTGGGCAAGGCCGGCGTCGCCATCGATTCGGTCGAGGACATGAAAATCCTGTTCGACGGCATCCCGCTGGACAAGGTGTCGGTGTCGATGACCATGAACGGGGCGGTGATCCCGATTCTGGCCAACTTCATCGTCGCGGGCGAGGAACAGGGCCACCCGCGCGCGGCGCTGTCGGGGACCATCCAGAACGACATCCTGAAAGAGTTCATGGTCCGCAACACCTATATCTATCCGCCCGAGCCCTCGATGCGGATCATCGCCGACATCATCGGCTATACCTCGGCCGAGATGCCGCGGTTCAACTCGATCTCGATTTCCGGCTATCACATGCAGGAAGCCGGGGCGAACCTGGTGCAGGAGCTGGCCTATACGCTGGCCGACGGGCGCGAATATGTGCGCGCCGCCATGGCTGCCGGCATGGACGTGGATGAGTTCGCCGGGCGGCTGTCGTTCTTTTTCGCCATCGGCATGAACTTCTTCATGGAGATCGCCAAGCTGCGGGCGGCGCGGCTGCTGTGGCACCGGATCATGACCGACTTTGGCGCCAAGAAACAGTCGAGCCTGATGCTGCGCACCCACTGCCAGACCTCGGGCGTCAGCCTGACCGAGCTCGACCCCTACAACAACGTCATCCGCACCGCGTATGAGGCCATGAGCGCCGCCCTTGGCGGCACCCAGTCGCTGCACACCAACGCGCTGGACGAGGCAATCGCCCTGCCCACCGATTTCAGCGCCCGCATCGCGCGCAACACCCAGCTGATCCTGCAAGAGGAAACCGGCATCACCCATGTCGTCGATCCGCTGGCCGGGTCCTATTACGTCGAATCGCTGACCGCCGAGCTGGCCGAAAAGGCCTGGGCGATCATCGAGGAGGTCGAGGCGATGGGCGGCATGACCAAGGCCGTTGCCACCGGCCAGCCCAAGCTGCGCATCGAGGAAACCGCCGCCCGCCGGCAGGCGATGATCGACCGCGGCGAGGAAGTGATCGTCGGTGTCAACAAATACCGCAAGGACAAGGAAGACCCGATCGACATTCTCGACATCGACAACATGGCGGTGCGCGCATCCCAGATCGCCCGGCTGGAACACATCCGCGCCACCCGCGACCAGGCCGCCTGCGACGCGGCGCTGGCCGAGGTGACCCGCCGCGCCTCTGAGGGCGGCAACCTGCTGGAAGCCGCGGTCGAGGCGGCGCGGGCCCGTGCAACCGTTGGGGAAATCAGCATGGCGATGGAAAAGGAATTCGGCCGTCACCGGGCCGAGGTGCGGACTCTGGCCGGGGTCTATGGCGCCGCCTATGAGGGCGACGAGGGCTTTGCCCGCATCCAGAAGGACGTCGAGGCGTTCGCCGAAACCGAGGGCCGGCGCCCGCGGATGCTGGTGGTCAAGATGGGCCAGGACGGCCACGACCGCGGCGCCAAGGTCATCGCCACCGCGTTCGCCGATATCGGTTTCGACGTGGACGTGGGGCCGCTGTTCCAGACCCCCGAGGAAGCCGCGCAGGACGCCATCGACAACGACGTGCATATCGTCGGGATTTCGAGCCAGGCCGCCGGCCACAAGACGCTGGCGCCCAAGCTGATCGAGGTGCTGCGCGCCCAGGGCGCCGGAGACATCATCGTGATCTGCGGCGGCGTGATCCCGCAGCAGGACTATGATTTCCTGCGCAACGCCGGCGTCGCCGCGATCTTCGGCCCGGGCACCAACATCCCGGCCGCGGCGCGCGAGATCCTCGATATCGTCAAGGCAAAACACACGGCGGCGTGACGTCGCCGTCGTAACGGGGGGCTTTCCGCCCCCCGCACCCCCCGGGGGTATTTGGGCCAGAAAGAAGGCGCGCGCCGGCGGTCCTTTCCGCTGCGGTCTTGTTCGATGCGGGGCGACGTGTCACCTGTCGCCCATGGGTCGGTTCAGCAGGCAGCCCGGGGCACGAAGCCAGCTTCGGCCGGGCATGGTTCGGGTCGCATGGTTCGGATAGACGGTGCTCCTTCGATCTGGCACGAGCTGCCAGCGCCGCTTGCGGTCGAGGTCGGGCAGGCGGTCGCCAGCTTCGGCCATCTTGAGGACATGCTGAAACGGGCCATTTTCGCGCTGGACCGCCACCGCCTGCCCGCCCTTGTCGAGGACCATGATTTCCGCGGCTGGCTGCGGCGGATGGAACATGTCGCCGCTGATTCTCTGGGCACGCTGATCGAGCGGCTGGACCGTTCCCTGGCCCGCGAGGCCCGGCCCGACCCCGAGCTGATCGCCCAGCTTGACGAGGTGAAGTCCTGGCGCAATCTTCTGTGTCATGCGAACTGGCAGCCGCTTGGCGCCGCATGGCAACCGATGTTTGCCAGCACCAAGGGCGAAATCTTTGACGGCACGCTGGACGTGCTCGACATCCGGGCGATCCGCGAGATGTCCCTGGACAGCGCCCGGCGGGTGGCGAGAATCATCGAGGCACTGGACGACGGCGGCAACGGCTGGATGGAATAAGTCCGGACAGTCAGGCGGAGGCTTGGGGCGATGGGCAGGGTTCTGGATTACCCGCCGGCGTGGCTGGCGATCTTCGGGGGCCTGGCATGGCTTGCGGGGCGGTTGTGGCCGGTGCCGGCGGCGACGGGCGCGGGCTGGCTGCTGATCCTGGCGGGGCTGGCGCTGATGGCGGCGGCGGCATGGGTGATGTTGCGCGGCGGCGCCACCGTGGACCCGACGCGGCCGCCGACCGCGCTGGTCACCCGTGGCCCCTATCGCCTGTCGCGCAACCCGATCTACCTGGCGGATGCGGTGATCCTGACCGGGCTGTGCCTGCTATGGCAGCCGCTTGCGGCGCTGCTGCTGGTGCCGGGTTTCATGGCGGTGATCCAGCGCCGCTTCATCCGGCGCGAGGAAACATGGCTGCGCACCCGTGATGCGCATGGCTTCGACGCCTGGGCAGCGCGCACGCGGCGCTGGCTGTAGCCGCCCTGCCCCCTGTGTCCTGTGCGGCCGCGTTGCCAAGCCGCGGCCTGCACGATAACACCGCGGCGACCCGCGGCCGGCGCCGCCTGCCGCAAACCCATCGCATACGAGGCCTCCATGTCCGCCACCCCTTCGCCCGCGTCGCCAGTGCCTGGCCCCGCGCCGCTGCGTCTTGGCATCGTCGGACTGGGGACCGTGGGCATCGGGGTGGTGAAGATCATCCAGACCCACGCCGCGCTGCTGGCCGCGCGCGCCGGTCGCCCGCTGCAAATCTCTGCCGTCTGTGCCCGCGACCGCTCGCGCAACCGCGATGCCGACATTTCGGGCTATGCCTGGGTGGACAGCCCGGCCGAGCTGGCGCTGCGCGACGACGTGGACGTGCTGGTCGAACTGGTCGGCGGCACCGAAGGCCCCGTGCGCGAGGCGATCGAGCTGGCGCTGGACCACGGCAAGGACGTGGTGACCGCCAACAAGGCGCTGCTGGCCGTCCACGGCCAGGCGCTGGCCGAACGGGCCGAGCGGCAGGGTCGCACCATCCGGTTCGAGGCCGCCGTTGCCGGCGGCATTCCCGTCATCAAGGCGATCACCGAAAGCCTGGCCGGCAACCGTATCTCGCGCGTCATGGGGGTGATGAACGGCACCTGCAACTATATCCTGACCCGGATGCAGTCGGCCGGCCTGCCCTACGAGGCCGTGTTCGAAGAGGCTCGCCAACTGGGCTATCTCGAGGCCGACCCGACGCTGGACGTGGGCGGCATCGACGCCAGCCACAAGCTGGCCATCCTTGCCTCGCTGGCCTTCGGGACGCGGGTGGCCTTCGACGCGGTTGAAATCGAGGGGATCGAGCGGATCTCGATCGACGACATCAACCGTGCCGCCGACATGGGCTATCGCATCAAGCTGCTGGGGGTGGCGCAGATGACCGGCCGCGGGCTGGAACAGCGGATGTCCCCCTGTCTGGTGCCGGCCGACAGCCCGCTGGGCCAGTTGGAGGGCGGCACCAACATGGTGGTGGTCGAGGGCGATTCGGTCGGGCAGATCGTGCTGCGCGGCGCCGGCGCCGGCGAAGGCCCGACCGCCAGCGCCGTCCTGTCCGACCTGGTCGAACTGGCGCGCGGCGTGCGGATGCCGGTGTTCGGCCAGCCCGCCGACAGTCTGGCAGTGCCGCAGCCTGCCCGCACCGCAGTGCCCGCCGCCTATTACCTGCGGCTGACGCTGTCGGACAAGCCGGGCGCACTGGCCAAGGTCGCAACAGTGCTGGGCGATGCGGGCATTTCCATCGACCGGATGCGCCAATACGGCCACACGGTCGGCGGCAGCGCCCCGGTGCTGATCGTGACCCACAAGACCACCCCCGACGCGATCCACCACGCGATGGAGCAACTGCCCCGCACCGGCGTGGTCGAGGGCGAGCCGATCGAGCTGCGCATCGAAGAGGTCTGAGAAGGCCCAAAGAGCCCGGGGACCACGGCCCCTGCCCCGCACCGGTCGGCGCGGGGGTGGTGCCCTTACCGGGGCAGGTCACGCCGTTGCGCGGGGCCACGGCAGCAGCGTTCGGCCTTGCCGAGGCAGCGCCCCTTAATACCGAGAATGAGCCCTGCAAGCTCCCGATACGCGCCCAGCACCAAGACAGGATCGCCTGTGCGGAGGCCCGGCTGGGTGTTCATGGAAGCGGCCCATGACGCGCGGTTCCTTCCTGTCGAGGCGGCCTCGGATTTTTCTGCCCAAATAGCGCGGCCTTCGGTATGAGCGCCCGAGGTAACCAAGGAGGCGAGATTGTTCTTCACCAATGCAGGCGCAGTAATTGCGTGGATATGCGCAATAATGGGATTTATGGGCTTGCTTGCGGGATACGAGGTCAGATTCAACGGAACTGCCTCGATATTTTCAGACATGCTCTCTTTCAGCACTGCTCAGAAAGCCCATGTTCAAGGCAAAGTGTTCATAAGCCAAGGTTCGGCCATGCTGTTTTGCGGCCTCGTATTGGGCGTCCTGACGGAAATCAGCCGCTCGCTGGCCGCACGGAACGATAACGAGGAGTGACTTGCTACCCGCCGGGACCGGCTCAAGGCAGTTGGTCCCCCGCGAACCGGGCAGGATACGCCATCATCCGCCCCGGCTTCTGCCGGCAGCGGCTTGATTTTAAAATAAAAGCATACCGTCAGGAAATATTGGTGGAGCCAAGGGGAGGCTCCGAGGATCGCTCGCAACCCCCTGATACCCCTTGATTTGCTGCACTTTCTGCCTCATGAGCTGGTCAGAATGGCTGGTCGGAAAGGGGTATCATGGCGGGACGTAGCAAGAACGCGGGGCGGCGGCTTCTGGTCCTCAAGCATAACCGCTGGTGGTTCCGCCGTGAAATCCCCGAGGCTCTCCGCAAGGGGCTCGGCAAGGGCCGCTTCTGGATGGTCAACCTCGGCACGAGCGATCTGCGCGAGGCCCAGCGAATCAGGGACGAGCTGGAGCGCGAGACTTCCGAGACCTTCGCCCATGTCCGCGCCGGTCGTCCTGTCGCCGCTGCCGCCCTCTCTGCGCGGGAACGGGGCATACTCCACCGCGAGGCCATCGCTGCCGTTGTCGAGGACCAGCAGGACGGTCCCGACGCGCCCTTGGGCCTCTATGACGTGGCTGTCGTGTCCGCCGAGGACGCCGCTGACAGTCTCCCAACCCCAGAAGAACGAGCCGCCTTCCTTGACGCCTTGCACGGCCATGAGCCCGTTGACGCGCACCTAGACGCCTATCTGGACCTTGCCCAGCTCGCCCCCAAGACCCGCAACGAGCGCCGGGGGCTGGTCGGCCTCCTCGCCAAGTGGGCCGCAGCCCAGAGGCCCAAGGCCCTCACCCTTGACCGCATGGACCGGCGACAGGCCGGGCGCTACGTCTCCGAGGTCATCGACAAGCTGCACCCGGCCACCCAGACAAAGCACCTGACGGCCCTGCGCGGTTATTGGAAATATCTCGCTGCACGGGGTCTGATCGAGCTCCCACCGGGCGAGCCTCGGGGGTCCGGCTGGCCTTGGAATGACCAGCAGCTAGAGAATCGGGGCAAGCGGGTCGAGCGTGGCAGCCAAGCCGCGAAGGAACGGGCCTTCACCGACGATGAAATCCGGGCCTTGCTCTACGGTCCTGATCCCGAGGGGATGCGCGCCGACCATATCCCCGCGATCCGGGACGCCCTGCGCATATCGCTGCTGTCGGGGATGCGCATGGCCGAGGTCCTGACGCTCTGGGTCGAGGAAGTCCGCGAAGAGCCGGAAGGGGCTGAACGCCCCGGCGAGGCTGGGCTGGTGTTCGACATTCAGCAGGGCAAGACGGAGGCCGCCGCCCGCCGCGTCCCCGTTCACCCCGATCTGGTCGAGCTCGTGAAGCGCCGCACCGCCGGGAAGGACGGCAAGGCATGGCTCTTCCATGAGCTGGCCCGAGAACGCGACCCCGGCGACACCTTCGGCAAGAGGTTTCACCGCTTCCGCAAGCTGCTGGGGGTGGATGACGTGCGCCCCGGTCAGCGCCGCAGCCTCGTCAACTTCCACTCCGCCCGCCGCTGGTTCGTCACCACGGCCCGCCACGCCGGGCAACCGAAAGAGACCGTTGCCGATGTGGTCGGCCATGTCCCGGACGAGAAGGACGTGACGTTCGGGGTCTACACCTCGGGGGCCTCCTCGGCCCAGATGCGCGCTTGCGTCGAGGCCGTCCAGCTGCCCGCCGGGGGGGCGGAAAGGCATCTATGACGCCGCCTAGGGTGTGCAAATTTCCCATCTACTGCGTGCACACTTTCCGGCTCAGAAGGACGGCTCGTCGCTGTCCTCCTCGGGCTCTCCCGCCACGTCGCGCCAGTCCACCCGCTGGGCTTCTCCCGTGCTCCTGTCCACGAGCAACCCTTGCGCTTTCAGCGCCCGCCATTCCTCGCGTTCCTCGGCCCCCGCCACCTCGTCCAGCATGTTGTCAAACATTCGCCTCAGCCTCGGCCTTCCCAGAGCTTGCGCCAGAACATCGTCTAGGTGCTCGTCGTGATACCTGACAGGGCAGTCGGGGTGCTTCCTCCGGTCCAGCAGGTCCCGGATTTCCCGCGTGATCCTCTTCTTGATCGCTGCGACGATCTCCGGTTCCACCTCGGGGGCCTCGGTGGCGGCGTTCGGCAGATAGCCCGGCCCCTTCTTGTCTCGTGCCCACCAGCCGGACGGGTCCCGCCCTGCGGCGGCGTCCCAGTCCTTCGAGGTCGCCCGCATGGTGTTGACGGTCCTTCGCGACACGCTCGCCGCCTCGGCAATCTGACGCGCTGACATGCGGCTTTCGCTGCCCATCCGCACCAGCTTCCACGCTGCGTCCAGTCTTTCCGCTTGGGTTGTTCCTCGGTGGGGCTGCATCTGCCTCGCCACCGCTGCCAGCAGGGCGCTGTCCCAGTCCCCGCCGAACACCTCCACGGGCACGGGTCGATCCCACTCTACGGCCTTGTAAGCCTCGGCCCTGTGTCGCCCGTCCAGCAGCACCCACGGGCGGCCCGTCCGTTCCTGTCGGTCGGTGTCTCGCCAGACCAGCAGCGGCTCCCGGAACGGCCTTCCTTCGGCCCTCGTCAACTCTCTCGTCAGGTCCTCGACGTGCTCCCGGTCGAGCCCCCGGAAGATGGTTCCTTCGTTGTTCGTGTCAATGTCGCCCAGCCAAGCCGTTTTCTTACTGGTCACGGGCTTGCGCCTCCTTGCCTCTGCGGTCCTCCGCGTCCTGCGCGCGGCTCTGTTTATGGGTCCAGAGGCTGTTCAGCCCCCTCGGCGTAATTACAGCGTAGCTGCTGGCCTGTGCCCCCGCCGACGACCGCCATTCCCGGTTCTTCACCACGCCGGACCTGCGGCCTTTCTCGGTGGTCAGCCAAACCTCGCGCCCGTGCCGGTCCTTCACGATCAACCCGTGATACGAAAGAAACGCAAAGAGGTCGGACGGTTTGGCGCGCATAGCCTTCGCCGCTTCGGTGATCGTCATCATTCCATCCGCCCCCATTTTTGGGGCCAGCAGCCTTTCGGTCCTGCTTTTGGTCATCGTTCTGTTATCCTCGCTCATGTTAAGAACCGTCCTGAGCCGCCTCCGGGGTGTGCAGATTTCCCATCTACTACGTGCACATCTGCACCGGATGAGAAGGCGAAATTGGCCTTCTCATGCGCTCACCGGGCCCCGTTCAGGGGATCGACAACGAGCCCTCGGGTGTTCGCTGGGCTCTCCTGCGCCCCCCCCTTGCGCTTGATCCGGCGCACTTCGAGGTTCTCCGTCCGCAGGTCCAGCGGGTCGCCGTTCCGATAGCCGACTACTTCGCCCTTCCCGGCATCGGTCAGCAGCCGCGCCAGCGTGGTCAGCTTTCCCGCCGCCGTTGCCCGGACATACGGCTTCCGGTCGCCGTTGAAGTTCAGGAACCACGCGCCCCGAACGCCCAGCCCGTGCAGCCGCTTCCACTGGTGATCCGTGACCACGGCCCAGAGCCCAGCGCCTATCTCACCGCTCAACGGTATCTCAACAATGCGCCCCCGTCCCTGCGGCAGGTCATAGACCTTGGCCCCGTCCGGGATGGTTGCCCGCAGCTCGTCCAGCTCGCGCTGTCCCGCCCCGCCGACCACAGTCCCAGCTTCAATCTTCGTCATCATGCTCATGTCTCCCATCGCTTCGCCGCAGCTCATCCAGCTCTGCGGCCTTGTCCGGGTTCTCTTTGAGATACTCCCGCTGCCACGCCTCGCGCGCACTCCACGGCAAAGGCGTGATCCATTCCCGCCACCTGTCGAGGAGGTCTTGCGCCCGCAGCTCTCTCTGGCTCTCCCCGGACGCATCGTCCCGGCCCATGAAACAGACCCCCTCGGCCCGCTCCACTTCCCGCCAGAACACTACCTCCCGCGCCTCGGGGGTCGCCCGGCTGACCCGTTCGATCTCGTCAAAGAGCTTGATCTGGGCCGGGGTCCACCGAAACTTGTCCTTGTTCCGTTCCTGCCGCTCTGCCTCGCGCCGCTGGCGCTGTCGCTCTCGCTGCCGGGTCCGTCGCTCCTCCGTCGTGGCCGCCATTCTTTGGCGCTGTTCTTCCGTCCGCCGCCGCAGCAGCTGTTGCTGTTCCGTCCTGTCCAGATAGGACGCCTGAAATCTAAGGAGTCGTTCCCCGATCTTCGTCATTCCGTGGTCCTCAATGAAAACGCCAGCAGAGCCCCCAGAAGGGGCCCTACCGGCGCATGTTAGGTTTCTGGTGGGGTAAGGTGGCGGATGCCTTACAGGCGGATGTAGCCCGCCCGCACCGCCGCCCCGAAGCTCATCTCGGGGTGCCCCGGCGCTTTCAGCATCCAGCCCCGCTTGTCGGCAGTCTGGACGATCATCTTGCGCTGGGCCGGGGGCATCGCATCGAGCATGTCGCGGAACGCTTGGGGGTCGTTCTCGGGCAGCTGTGCGAGCCTGTCGAGGGCGATCCTGCCGAGGTCTTGCAACCCCTCAGAGTTCCCGACCATGGTCAGCCGCCGCGCCTCGCGCAGCTGGTCCTCGTCCAGCAGCTCCTCTACCGCCGTCAGCGACGAACCGGCCTTGGCGAACGCGGCATCCGCAGCCGCGACATATCCGGCCATTACCTGCTTGACGTGGGTTTCATTCACGCCCTGCGGCAGCTGGCCCATGATCTCGTCTACGTCGCCGCTCTCGGCAACTTGGTTCATCAGGGCATCGGCCACCTGCGGCCCGTGGAGCTGATCGACCCCGAGCAGAATATCCCCGGCGATTTTGGCGAGGTGCTGCTGGTGCGCCGTCTTGGCGGACACGTCCTGCGGGGTTTTGTCCGCGTCAGCGTCACGGGTGCCCGCCTTGGTCCCCTCGGGGGCCGCAGCGGGTTCACCGAAAGGGCCGATGGGCATCCCCGGCTGCCAGTGTTCGGGCAACAGCCCTGCCGCCTTGGCTGCCGCAATCGGGGTGTCGGTGCCGCCGATTTTCACAAAGCCCGGCTTGGGCTGGTTCACATAGGCGGTGTTCGCGCCCTGCACCTTGGCCTGTTCGGTCACGGACACGATCCTGCCGCCTTGCATCACGACTTCCGCCTTGCTGGCGACCGTGTGCTTGCCCTCAGCGGGGGCCTTGGGTGGGTAGAGGGCGTCCAGCTGGGCTTGCCATGCGGCCATTTGCTGCGGCGTGGCGTTCTCGGCGGCCATGTTCACGGTGGTGGTATCAGACATTCTTGTTCTTCCTCAGTGGGTTGATGTGGTGATGGTGGTCGTCCCCTACACGGTCGCAAAACACAGGACAGATAGGGACATGCAGTTGCAGAAATACCACAGGTCGGACGAAGCCTCAGACTCTACACGACGCAAAGAGATGCCGACGCCCCCGCGAAGGGGACGCCGACGGTGCGCACACGAAGTCACTGAGGCGCCGCATGACCGGCGGCGGGGTGGACTGTGTAGTCCTAAGACTGGCCCGAATGGTTGGGGCCGATCTCCTAAGTCAGGGGGTAATTGAAAGTTGCGCTGCCCAGCAGCAACCCGCAGCTATCTTCCGGGACCCCCTCGGTTGCTCTAGTCCGCGTTCAGAAGGTTCCACGCGGCCCCGGCGACCAGCGCGCCGTTGATGAACCACGGGGCGAGGTCCAGCAGCAGGGCGCTCATGCCGCGATCTCCGGCTTAGCCTCGTCAGCCGCGTTGATGATCCGATAGACGCTCGCCCTGCCGATCCCGAGGCGCTTGGCGATCTCTGTCCCGCCGATCCCGTTCCGGTGCATCTCCATTACCTCGCCCGCTCGGGCCCGCGCCGTGGGCTTGCGGCCCCGATACTTTCCGGCGGCCTTGGCCTTGGCAATCCCCTCGCGTTGTCGTTCCAGCATGATTTCGCGTTCAAACTCGGCCACGCCTCCGAGGATGGTTAGCATCAGCTTGCCGGTCGGGGACGAGGTATCAATTCCCATGGCGAGGACGCGCAGAGCCACGCCCTTCGCCTCCAGCTGCCCGAGGACTTCCACCAGATGCGCCACAGAGCGCGCAAGGCGGTCCAGCTTGGTGACTATGAGGGTGTCCCCTTCGCGGGCGTAGGCGAGGGCCTCAGCGAGCTTCTCGCGCTGCGCCACGTCCACGGAGGAAACCTGTTCCACGAAGATGCGCTCGCACCCGGCAGCGGTAAGGTCGCGCTCTTGCGCCTCAAGCCCAGCCTTCTGGTCGAGGGTCGATGTTCTGGCATAGCCGATCAGCATGGCGTCTAGCTCCTGCAAGTGTCTCACAATGTCTTAGACGTTAGACGGCTCCTGCCTCAAATTGTCAACAGCATTTATTTGAGACACATTCCGGCATTTGGTGAGACGCCTCACACTGGCAAGGTCAGTGAGACACGCGGTGCAGCTCTCGGCCACCGCCCAGCGTCGCAGACGCGACTAGCGCCACCGCAGGATCGCCTATCGGTGCCCGGCTGGGTGCCCATGGACGCGGCCCCACGGGGGGTGACGCGCGGTTCATCCCTGTTGAGGCGGGGTCTCGGATTTTTCTGCCCAACTATCGCGGCCTACGGTATGAGGGCAGGAGGTAACGAAGGAGGCGAGATTGTTCTTCACCAGCGCGGGTGCAGTGGTCGCATGGATATGCGCAGTAATGGGATTTCTGGGTTTGCTAGCGGGATACGAGATCACGTTCAGCGGCACCGCCTCAATATTTTCGGGCATACTCCCCATCGACACCGATCAGAAAGCCTACGTTCAAGGCAGACTGTTCGTGAGACAGGGTGCACTCATGCTGTTTTGCGGGCTCGTGCTGGGCATCCTGACGGAAGTCAGCCGTTCACTGGCCGCGCGGAACGATAGCAAGAAGTGACTCGCCGCCTATCGGGACCGGCTTAAGACAGCTGGTCCTTCACAAACTGGTCAGAATGGCTGGTCAGAATGGGCTGTCGCACGCCCCGGCTTGTGCCGCTAGCGAGTTGTTTTTAAAGTAGAAATAGGCTGTCAGGAAATCTTGGTGGAGCCAAGGGGAGTCGAACCCCTGACCTCTTGAATGCCATTCAAGCGCTCTACCAACTGAGCTATGGCCCCACCGGAGGTCCGGGCTGCGTCTGTCGCCGCCCGCGTGGGGGGTCGTATATGAGGTGTCGCGGCGGGGTGCAAGAGGGAAAAATCATTCTTTCGCTGCGACTGCAAAATTCCGGGGCGCAGGGCGGCGGAAAAGAAAAAGCCCCCGCAAAGGGGGGCTTTCGCAGGGATGGCGGGGTGGCGCCCGGCTTGGGCGCTCAGTCCTCGTCGGGCTCGGCGACATCGGCGATCTCGTCCAGCGAGACATCCGCGTCGTCGTCGTCGTCCAGCAGGTCGTCGTCCAGTTCGCCCCCGTCGGCGGCGTCGTCCAGATCGTCATCGACCACGTCTTCCTGGTCAGCGTCGCGCGCATTTTTTTCGCTGATCAACGCACGGCCGCGCGCCGTCGCCAGGCTTTCGGCCGAAAACTGGGCGTTGCAGACCGGGCAGGTCATCGGGTCGTTGCGCAGGTCATAGAAGCGGCTTCCGCAGCTGGGGCAAAGGCGCTTGGTGCCCCATTCCTCTTTGGGCATGGTGTTCTCTTTTTGCCAAAGGTCAGGTAAATCCGGCTTCCCCTGCCACAGGGTTCCGGGGGTGTCAAAGCCTTTCGCGGCACAGGGGCCGGGACAGGGGACGGGGCAGGAAACGAGGCGGGCAGATTGGGCGACAGGACGATCCTTCACGACGGGACCAGGGTGACGCTGCGTCACCACGCGCGGGCGCGGCGAATGACGCTGCGGGTGTCGCGGCGCGACGGCACGGTGACGCTGACCCTGCCGCAGCGGATGCCGGAATCGCAGGCGCTGGCCTTTCTGCGCCAGCAGGGCGACTGGCTGGCCCGCGCGCTGGCCGGGCTGCCCCCGGCGCGGGTGGTGGCGTTCGGCGCGCTGCTGCCGGTCGAGGGGCAAGAGCTGCTGCTGACCCCCGCCGATGTGCGCGCCCCGCAGGTGCAGGGCGGGGCGCTGATGCTGCCGGCCGCGCGGCCCCCCGGCGTGGCGACGGCGGCATTCCTGCGCGCCCTGGCGCAGGCGCGGCTGGCGGCGGCCAGCGACCGCCATGCAGCGGCGCTGGGGCGGCGCTTCAGCGCGATCGTCCTGCGCGACACCCGCTCGCGCTGGGGCAGCTGCACGGACCGGGGGCGGCTGATGTATTCTTGGCGGCTGGCGATGGCCCCGCCCGAGGTGCTGGACTATGTGGCCGCGCACGAGGTCGCGCATCTGGCGCATATGGACCACTCGCCCGCCTTCTGGGCGGCGGTGGCGCGGCTGTGCCCCGATTATGCGGCGCGGCGCGCGTGGCTGCGCCAGCATGGCGGCGCCTTGCATTCCTGGCAGTTCCGCGGCGCGTCGATGGGGGTGGAGGACGATGCCGGCCCTGGAATTGGCCGCGATGAAATTGACAGCGCGGAAATTGACAGCGCGGCGGAAACGTGATCACAAATCAGGATGATCAGCCCCAGCCGTGCCCCCTCAGCCCCGTCGCCGTCCACGCCTGTCGCGGCCGGCGCGTCAGCCTCACCCGCGCAGCCCTCGGCGCATGAACGGCTTTACCGCAGCCTGCGCGGCCGGATCATGCTGGGCGAACTGCCGCCGGGCAAGGCGCTGACCCTGCGCGGCATCGCCGCCGAGGCGCGGGTCAGCATGACCCCCGCGCGCGAGGCCGTGCGGCGGCTGGTGGCCGAGGGGGCGCTGTCGCTTTCCGCCTCGGGGCGGGTGGCGACGCCGGCGCTGTCGGTCGAGCGGCTTGAGGAACTTGCCGCCCTGCGCGCGCTGATCGAGCCCGAGCTTGCGTCCCGCGCGCTGCCCCGCGCGCATCTGGCGCTGATCGACCGGCTGGCGGCGATCAACGCCGCGATCGGGGATGCGGCGCAGAATCACGATGCCGTGGGCTATATCCGCAGCAACCTGGAATTTCACCGCACACTTTACCTGCGCGCGCAGGCCCCGGCGATGCTGGCGATGCTGGAAACCATCTGGCTGCAACTGGGGCCGACGATGCGCGCCGTCTATCAGAAGATGCGCCGCAACGAGGCCCCGCGCCACCACCGCATGATCCTAGCCGCGTTGCGCGCGGGGGACGAGCCGGCGCTGCGGCTGGCAATCCGCACCGACGTGACGCAGGGGCTGCGCCACCTGCTGCCGGTGCCCGGCGAGGGGCGCTAGGCGGCGCCCCTACCCGTCCCAGACGGGCAAAGCACCAATCAGGGCACAGCGCCGATCAGGGCATAGCCGCGCCCCCGGTTCCGCCCGATCCGCGCGGCCGCGTTCCGCAGCAGCCTGTCTTATGCCCCGGCCGGGGACAAGCAGCCGCATCCGCTGGCTGTCCCCGAGGCCCCGTGGCGGCTGATGGCGCGGCCGGGGGCAAAACCGTGGCTTCGTGCCCGCCGCCTGTGCGCCCGCCTGACAGGCCCCATGGGCTCTTCAAAGGGGGGTGCCGGGATCGTCCGGTGGGCAGGGGGCGGGTTTCGCGCCGGCGTCAAGGCCGGGGCATTCGCCACGCTCCAGCAAGGCAGCAAGACGGGCGGCGAAATCGGTGACGAAGGGTTCCTTCAGGATCGAAAGGTGATCGCCGCCGGTGTCGATCAGCCGCACCCGGCCCGGCGCGCACCCGCCCCAGCCAAGCCCCGACGCCAGGCCCTCTGGCGTGTCGCGGTCGGGGGCGGTCGCGCGAAAGACGGTGATTTCGCCGGGATAGGGTTGGGGTTCATAGGCGGCGATCGCCAGGTCGATCGCGGCCTGGTGGGCCGAGACGCTGTGGGCCAGCGTGCGGTTGTCCACGCCCGCCATGCGCCGCATCCGCAGATACAGGCGGACGACCCGAAAGCCGATCTCGCGTTGCAGCAGCGTCAGCCTGCCGCTCAGGACGCCAAGGAAGTTCTTGCGCAGCCGGGAGGCATAATAGCCAAACGAGCGATGCTCGTGGCTTAGCGGCCGCCCGCCCGGCCCCTCGGCATCGACCAGATAAAGCCCCGCCACCTCGCGGCCGCCGGCGATCAATTGCTGGGCAACCTCGTAGGCCACATAGCTGCCCTGGGACACGGCGATCAGCCGCACCGGCCCCTGCGGGCTGTGCCGGCGGATGGTTTCCGCATACAGCGCCGCGATTTCGGGCAGCGAGCCGGGGCTGGCGGGGTCCAGCAGGTTGATGGTCAGCCCCATAAGCGGCTGGTCCGGCGACAGCCGGCGGGCAAGCGGGCGGAAAAAACTGCTTTTGGGCCCAAGGATATGCACCGCGTAAAGCGGCGGCCGCGTGCCTTCGGGCTGGATCGGGACAAGACAGTCCTGCGCCCCGTCCCCGCCGCGTTTCAGCTCGGCGGCGATTTCGCGCGGGGTGGCGTGGCGATACAGCGCCGCAAGGCTGAGCCGCTGCCCGAAGTCGCGCTCGATCAGGCTCATCAGCCGCACGGAAAGCAGCGAGTTGCCGCCCAGTTCGAAAAACGACTGGTCGGGGCCGACCGACCCCAGCCCCAGCAGCTTGCAAAAGGCCGCCTGCACCCGGGCGGTGTCCGCATCGGCGGGCAGTTCGGCTTCCTGCGCCGGACGGTCCTGCGGCAGCGGCAGGCGGGACATGTCGATCTTGCCGCCGGGAGTCTGCGGAAAATGATCGACGCAGACCAGCTGCGGCAGCATGTAGGACGGCAGGTGACCGGACAGGGCGCGGGTCAGCGCGGCCTCGGACGGAGGGGTGCCCTCGCGCGGCATGATCCAGGCGATCAGCCTGGCGTGGCCGCTGGCGGGGGTGTCCACGCCGACCACGGCCGCGGCGACCTGCGGGTCGCGTTCAAGCGCCGCCTCGATGGCGCCCAGTTCGATGCGAAAGCCGCGCAGCTTGATCTGGCGGTCGATACGGCCATGAAAGCTGAGCAACCCGTCCCCGCGCCACGACACGTTGTCGCCGCTGCGATAGGCGCGGGCGGGCGGGCCAAGGACCGGGTCGTCCACGAACACCGGCGCCGACAGGTCGGGCCGGTGCAGATAGCCCAGGGCGACCATGGGCCCGCCGATCCACAGCTCTCCGCGCACGCCCTGCGGCGCAAGGCTGCCGTCGGGCGCCATGACATAGGCCAGCGCGCCCCCGGTCGGGCGGCCGATGGGAAGATCGCTGCCGTCCAGCGGGGCGTCGGCCACATCGTGCAGCGTGGCGGTGATGGTGGTTTCGGTCGGACCATAGCCGTTCAGCAGCCGGGTCTGCGGATACATCTCTCGCCAGCGCCGCGCGACCTGGGGCGAGGGGCGTTCGCCACCCACGACCAGCAGCCGCAGCAACGGCAGCGCCGGCGGGTCGGCGCCGTCCTCGAAATGCGCGCAGACCACATGCCAAAAGGCGGTGGGCAGGTTCGCGACGGTGATCCCGTGGGCCTGCATCGCGGCAAGGAAGCCGGGCACCGACTGCGCCATCTCGTCGCTGCGCAGCACCAGCCGCGCCCCCGCCAGCAGGGTGGGCAGGATTTCCTCGATCGAGATGTCGAAGTTGAGGCTGGTGAACTGCACCACCCGGTCCTCGGGGGTCAGTTCGAATTCCTTCAGGATCGCCTGCGCGTGATGGGCGATGGCGCGCTGCGGCACCTCGACCCCCTTGGGCTGGCCGGTGGAGCCCGAGGTGAAGATGACATAGGCGGGCCGCCCCGGGTCATGGTCGCCGCGCGGCAGCGCCCGGGCATCGCCGGTATCGGGCGGCAGGCGGTCCAGTTCCAGCACCGGGATCGCCTGCTGCCCCAGATGGTCCGCGCCGCCGCCGGTGGTCAGCAGCATGACAGCCTGCGAGCGGTCGATCATGTCCTGCAACAGGCCGGGCGGATAGGCGGGGTCGAGCGGCAGGAAACAGCCCTCGGCCTTGAGCACCGCCAGCATGGCGACGATGTAATCCACCCCCCGCGGCAGCGCGAGCCCGACGATATCGCCCGGACCGATCCCCGCCGCGCGCAGCCGATGCGCCAGGTGGTTGGCGCTGGCATCCAGCCCCGCATAGGTGGTCGAGCCGCCCGGGCCGACATGCTCGACCGCGACGCGGCCGGGGTGGGCGCGGGCCGCGGCCTCGAACAGGTCGATCACCGGCGGGGCGTGTCCGACCGGATGCGCGGGACGTGACAGCGCAACAAGGTCCCGGCGTTCCGCGGCCGGCAGCATCGCCAGCCGGGCCAGCGGCGCGTTCTCGGGGGTTGCGGGGTCGGCGATGGCGCGCAGCACCGTGACCAGATAGCCCGCCAGCCGCGCCGCGCCCTGCTCAGAAATGCGCGAGGGGTCGTATTCCAGCCGCAGCAGCATCCCGGGGTCGTCATAGGCGGCCAGCGAAAGCGCCGTGGCCATCGACATGCGGTCGTCGATGTCGCAGTCCGGGAACCCCGGCAGCAGTGCGCGCATCTGCTGCGGCAGCGAGCCGCGGTCGAACATGACGAAACTGTCGAACAGCGCGGTTTGTTGCGGCACGTCGCTGACCCCGGCGATGGCGGTCAGCGGCGTCTGTTCAAAGGCGCGCGTGTCCAGCATGTAGCCGCGCAGCCCCGAGACCAGCCCGCGCAGGGTCTGCCCCCGCAACTGCACACGGCAAGGCAGGGTGTTGATGCAGCAACCGGCCATCTGCCGCCCCTCGGGCAGCAGGAACCGCCCCGAGCGGGTCAGCCCGAACACGGCCTCGTCCCGGCCCGAGCAGCGCGCCAGCACCAGCCCCCAGGCCGCCGCGATCACGACGGCCGGCGTGCCGCCCAGGGCGGCGGCGCGGGTGCGCAGCGCCGCGGATTCGGCCGGTTCAAGCCGGTGGCTGATGATCCGGCGACAGTCGGGGTCGGCTTCCCCGCTGGCCGCGAATACCGGGTCCAGCCGGTTCGGCGTGTCAAAGCCGGACAGGTGCTGGCGGAAATATTCCAGCCCCGGGGCATGATCCAGTTCGCTCAGCGCGGCGCAATGGTCCAGGAATGCCGGCGCGGGGGCGTCGAACCGCGGCTCGTGCCCCTTGCGCAGCGCGGCATAGGCGGTGAAGAATTCGTGCAGCAGCAGGCGATAGCCGCCGCCGTCCAGAAGCGCGTGGTGAAAGGTCACCACCATGACCGCCCGGCCCTCGTTCCTCTTGTCCCCTTCGCCCCCAGCGTCCCTGGCATCCCCCTTGCCCAGCGAGATCAGCCGCACCCGCCATGCCGGGGCGTGCTCGATCCGGACGCCCTGGCGACGGTCGGCTTCAAGCCAGTCCTCCAGCGCGGTATCCTCAGGGCCGGCCAGGTCCAGCCGGGCGAAATCCACCTCGATTTCCGGGACGGCGCGCTGATGCGGCCCGGCCGGGTCCAGCATCTGCATCGACAGCCGCAACGTATCGTGGCGCGCGGCCATCGCCCGCCACGCACCCAGCATCGCGTCGGCATCGGGGGCGGCGCCGTCGAAACGGGCCGTGATCTGCACGATATTCAGCGCCGGCCGGTCAGAGAGCTGGCTTTCGATGATCAGGCCGGCCTGGGTGGGTGTCATCGCCACCGGGCCGGTATGAGGGGAACGCCCCTTGGGGGGCCCCTCCCGGGCCTGGTGGTTCTGCGCAAGGTTCATTCTGGATGTCATCCTACGACAAGGCCGCGATCGCGTTCCAGTTCGACCATATCGCCAGCACGGCGACTCCGGTAAATGCCAGACCCATGATCAGGTCATGACAAGCGTCCCAAGCGCCATATCGCCGGGCAAGACGGGCGACCAGCGGATAGGACAGCACTGCCGCCAGCCCCTGCCCCGCGATGACCCCGATCAGACCCGCCATCGCCGCGCCAAGGCCGACGCACAGCAGGAAAAGCCCCCCACGAGCCGCAGTCAACAGAAAAAAACTTCGTGAATCTCCGGTGGATAGAGCAATCTGGTCGTAGCTGATCGTGATCAGCTGGGGCATCAGGGCGACGGACAGCAGGACAAGCACCGCACCCGCCTGTTGGTAGCGGGCATCGTAAAGCAGCGCAATCAGCTCGGGGCCTGCCAGCGCCAGCAGCGCGCCAAGCACCAGCAGCCCGCCGCTGAGGATGAAGCGCCAGCGCCGCAGCGCCGCGAAGTTGCCCGGCGATTCCGCCGGAGGGTGGTCGCGGTAAAGCGGCAGCACCAGCCGCCCCACCAGCGCCGAGCCGACCATCAGCGGCAGGGCGGCAAGGGTTTGCCCGATGGTATAGATGCCCAGCATGTCCAGCCCGAGAAAGCTGCTGAGGATGACCCGGTCCCCTTGCGAGACGATGAAGCCCGCGATGGTGCTGACAAAGATCCACTTGCCGAAGGACAGCAGCTCGGCCACCGCTCCGCGTTCCAGCCGGAAGCGGTTGCGCGGGCCGGGCAGTCCTTGGGTCATCAGCACCAGCCGGATCAGCGCGCTGGCCAGTTGCCCCACCACCAGCGCCCAGACCGAGCCGGTGGCCCAGGTCAGCGCGATCGTCAGCAGCAGGCCCAGGAACTGGCTGAACAGGTCGAACATCGTGACCCGGCCCAGCTGCATGTGGCGCACCGCCGTATCGACGCGCGTCGGCTCGAACCCCGCGATGACCAGCGACAGCCCCGCCACCGCGATCATCGGGCCCAGTTCCGGCATCCCGTAAAGATATGCCATCGGCCAGGCCAGCAGGCAGGCCACCCCCCACAGCGCAAAGCCTCGGATCAGGTCCAGCGACCAGGCGCTGTCCAGGAACTCTGCCTCGTCGCCACGCGGGCTGCGCAGGATGGACTGGCCGATGCCGATGTCGGAAAACAGCTTGAGCCCGGTCAGCAGCACGGTGATCAGCGCCATCAGCCCGAAGGCCTCGGGCATCAGCAGCCGGGTCAGGACCAGGTTGCCCCCCAGCCGCAGCAACTGCGCGCCGCCGAAACCCAGGACGGTCAGCACCGATCCCTTGAGCAGCCGGACGCCGACGCCGTCCTTGCGTCTCAACAGAGCGGTATTTGACATGCAGGCAACATGAACGGCCGGGGATGGGAACAAGGGCTTGCCCGCTCATACGGTCTGGCGCCGGCCCTGTGCAAGCCAAGGGTCCGCAAAGCCCGGCCCAAGCGCGGCCACGGCCGGGCCGGCAAGGGACGATCCCGTCACCGGCGCCCGGTTACGGCCCGTATCCCGGCACCGGCGATGCCGCCCCGCCTTGGCGTGTTCCGCCGCCGCATTTCCCGACGCGGCGGGACAGCAGGGTCAATCGGCCGCAGAGCGCCGCGCAGCCCCCTGCCCTGCCCCCGCGCCCTTCTCCC
>JAZIHR010000011.1:0-39322 GCA_036678445.1 Alphaproteobacteria bacterium | reverse complement strand
CGCCCGCCCTGACCTCGGCCATGCGGGCGTTCCAGCTTTCGGGGGTGCCGATCCGCGTGGCCGTCGCGCACAGGACGACGCGCTCAAGCCGCGCCCCGGCATGGACCGCCAGCCACTGCCCGATCAGCCCGCCGATGGACAGGCCGCAGAAATGGCTGCGCCCGATGGACAGGGCGTCCCACAGCGCGATCACGTCGCCGGCAAGATCGGCCATGTTGTAAGGAGGCCGAGCGGCCCCCGAGCCGCCATGGCCGCGGCAATCATGGCGCAGGATGCGGAAATCCTGCGCAAGCCCGGCGACCTGAGCGTCCCACATATGCAGGTCGGTGCCCAGGGAATTGCAGAAGGTCAGCCAGGGCTTGTCCTCATTCGTCCCGTCGATGCGGTAATGCAGGCGGTGCGTGGGCAGGTCCAGATAGGGCATAAGCCGGTCCTTTGCAAAAAAGCCGGCGCGCGGCGGGACCGCGCGCCTGTTTTCGGGTTTCTCCGCCGTCAGGCCGAGGCAAGCCGCACGGCATTGCTGGTGCGACCGTTGCTCCATGCAAAGACCAGCATCGACAGGGCCGAGATCGCCGCCGGGATCGCGAAGATCAGGAAGTTCTGCCCCAGCGGCAGTTCCCGTGCCAGCAGCACCCCTCCCAGCGTCGGCCCGACGATGGCGCCGATCCGGCCCACGCCCGAGGCCCAGCCAAGCCCGGTCGAGCGGACCGACAGGTTATAAAGCTGCGCGACGCTGGCATACAGCAGGATCTGCGTGCCGATGGTCGTGGCGCCCGCGACAAAGACCAGCAGGAACAACAGCCCCGGCGCCGGGTCAAAGCCGATCAGCGCGATCGAGACCGCCGCCGCCGCGAAGAACCCCACCACGACCCTGGGCAAGCCGAAACGGTCGCCCAGCCTGCCACCGGCAATCGCCCCCGCCATGCCGCCGAAGTTCAGCGAGAACAGGCTCAGCAGGCTGGCCCGTTCGGCATAGCCCGCCTCTTGCAGCACCTTGGGCAGCCATGACGACAGCAGATAGACCAGCAGCAGGCAGCAGAAAAAGGACAGCCACAGCATCAGCGTGCGCAGGGTCCGGCCGTGGCGGAACAGCTCTGCCACGGACGCCGAGGCACCGCTGGGTTCGTTGAAGACCAGCCGGTCGGTGGCGGCCAGCGGCGCGGCGGGGTCGATGCGGGCAAAGATGCGCCGCGCCTGATCCTGCTGGCCCTGGCGGATCAGAAAGCCCAGCGACTCGGGCAGGCGCCACAGCACCAGCGGCAATATCAGCAGCGGCACGGCGGCGATGAAGAACATCGGTCTCCAGCCGAAGCCGGGGATCAGGCCGATGCCCAGTCCCGCCGCGATCATGCCGCCGATCGAATAGCCCGAAAACATCAGCGCGACCATGGTGCCGCGCAGGCGTTTGGGCGCGTATTCGTTCATCAGCGCCACGGCATTCGGCATCAGCCCACCGCAGCCCAGACCGGCGATGAAGCGGCAGATCTTGAACTGCTCGGGCGAGTTGGCAAAGCCCGTGAACACGGTGGCCGCGGTGAACAGCACAAAGCTGATCGCGACGCCTTTCTTGCGGCCGATCCTGTCGGCCACCGGGCCAAGCACCAGCGCCCCGAACATCATTCCGAACAGCGCCCAGGCCTGCAACGCGCCGGCCTGCGGCTTGGTCAGGCCCCATTGCGCGATCAGCGTGGGCAACACCGTGCCCGCCACGAACACGTCATACCCATCGACCACCAGCAGCGCACCGCAAAGCGCGACCACTGTCCACTGAAAACTGCCGAACGGGCTTTGGTCTATGGCCTCGCTCACGTCTATCGTGCGCATTCCCTGTCTCCTCCCTGTGTTGTTGAAATCGCGGTCAGCCGGTGTCGCCTCCCGCGACGGGCAGGACCGAGCCGGTGATGTAGGATGCCTCGTCCGAGGCCAGGAACAGGATCGGCGCGACCTGTTCCCCGATGCTGCCGTAGCGGCGCATGAAGGCCGATTGCCTGACCTGCTCTACGACCTCGGCCATCCAGCGCTGTTCGGCGGGGCTGTCGCCCTTGGCATTGCGCGGGATGCGGCGCGGCGGCGCCGTGGTCCCGCCGGGGGCGGTGGCGACGACGCGGATGTTGCGGGCCGCCAGCTCCATCGCCAGGGACTGCGTGATCGCGTTGACCCCGCCCTTGGCCGCCGAATAGGGAACGCGGTGGATCCCCCGCGTGGCGTTCGACGAGACGTTGACGATGGTGCCACCGCCCCGCGCCGCAAGATGCGGCAGCACCGCGTGGCAGCAATACAGCGTCGGCATCAGCGACCGCCGGATCTCGGCGTCGATCTGGGCGGGCTCGAATTCGGCAAAGGGCCGCATCCGTATCGCGCCGCCGACGTTGTTGATCAGGATGTCCACCCCGCCAAAGACGCGGGCCGCGTGGCGCATCGCGGCATCGGCGCCGTCCCAGGTTTCCAGGTCGGCGGCAAAGGCCGCGGCCTCGCCCTCTGCTTCCGCGGCCACCTCGGCCACGAAATCGGCGCGGTCCACGAACAGCACCCGCCCGCCTTCGGCGGCGGCGCGCAGGGCGACGGCGCGGCCGATGCCCTGCGCGGCCCCGGTCACGACCAGCACCTTGCCCGCAAAGCGGCCGGCAAAGACGGCCCCGGTCATGCAGAGGCCCTGAGCGGCGCGTTGGGGGTGAATTTTTCGTAATGGAAGCCGGCGGGCTGCACGCCCCGCTCGTCCAGATACTGCCGCACGGCATCGACCATCGGCGGAGGACCGCAAAGATAAATCCCAAGCCCATCGGCGGCCAGCATGTCGTCGGGCATGTGCTGCGTCACCCAGCCCTTGCGCGGATGGTCCGACCCCGGATCCGCCACCACCGTCGCAAAGGTAAAGCCCGGCAGGCGGCCGGCATGGGCCGCAAGTTCATCGACCAGCACCAGATCCTGGTCGCGCGTCACCCCATAGACCAGATGGACCCGGCGCTGCGACCCGGCCTGCGCCAGCACCCTGAGCATCGACAGGAACGGCGCAAGCCCGGTGCCGCCCGCCAGAAACAGCAGCGGGCCGTCGCCGTCGCGCAGGTAGAAGCTGCCCATCGGCCCGGTCAGCTCCAGCCGGTCGCCCGGCCGGGCGCGGGCCAGCCAGCTGCTCATCAACCCGTCGGGGATCTTCTTGATCAGGAAGCCCAGACTGCGTTCATCCGGGGCAGAGCTGAAGGAATAGGACCGGTGATCGCCGCTGCCCGGCACGGCGATGTTGACGTATTGCCCCGGCAGAAAGGCCGGCGCCGGCGTCCCGTCCTCTACCGCCAGTTCCAGCACCACGGCGGCGTCATGGTGCGGCTCGATCCGGGTCACGGTGGCCGCGAAACCTTGCTGGCCCGTCTTGCAGGCCAGCGAGGTCGTCGGCACCGACAGCACGCAATCCGAGGACGGCACCATCTGGCAGGTCAGCACCAGCCCCGCGGCGGCCTCGTCCCCGGTCAGGGCGTCGTCGATGTAATCCTCGCCCATGTCATAAGAGCCGCTTTCGGCGCGGCACTTGCAGGTGCCGCAGACGCCGTCCGAACAGTCCATCGGCAGGTTGATCTTGTTGCGGAACGCGGCATCAAGAACCTTTTCGCCCGGCCTGCAATCGACAAAGCGGGTGATCCCGTCCTCGAAATTCAACGCGATGCGATAGCACATGGTCGCCTCCTCCTTGCGGTTGTGCGGGGCCGGGGCCGTCAGACGTGGTAGACGTCGATGACCTGGCGGATGTAGTCGTTCTTCAGGACGATCTTCTTGGCGGTGATGACCAGCCCGTCGCCGTCCCTGCGCAGGGTCACGAAAACGGTCCCGAAGAACTGGTCCGTGACCTGATAGCGATGGTTCAGCGTGTGGAAGTTGTAGCGGACATCCACCTCGGCCCCGCGATCGGCCAGCAGCTCGACGTTCAGGACGGCGTGGCTGGTGCGCGGTTCCGGGGTCGAGGCGCCGGAACGTTCGGTCTTGATGCGGAACACCCGGTCCTCCAACCCTTCGCGGTTGGGGTAATAGATCAGCGAGATCTCGGACTGCGGGTCCTGGGTGGTCTGGTCGTTGTCGTCCCAGGCGGGCATCCAATAGGATGCCTCGGGGGCATAGCAGTCCAGCCATTCGTCCCATTGCCGATCGTCCAGCAGGCGCGCCTCGCGGTAGAGAAAGGCGCAGATGGCGTTGTAATCCGCGCTGGTGGCGGGGGTGTTGCGATCCGGGTTCATGCGGTTTCTCCGATCTTTTCGGCGGCCAGAGCCTTGCGCATCACCCCGGCCCAGTATTCGTGCTGACAGACGAACAGCCCCTCGTCCTCGCTGCGTTCGCCCGACAGCAGCGGCTTCAGCCCCATGCGGCGGGCGTTCTCGTCCGGGCCGTCGATCCACAGGGGCGCGCCGCGCGACATGTCGTTCCACAGCACCCGCGTGCCGGCATAGGCGGTCTGGCAGGCGCGGAATTCTTCCAGGTCGTCCGAGGTGCCCATCCCCGACACGTTGAAGAAATCCTCGTACTGGCGGATGCGGTGGGCACGGTCCTTAGGGCTTTCGCCCTTGGGGGCGAAGCAGAAGATGGTGACCTCGGTCCTGTTCACGTCCAGCGGGCGGACGACGCGGATCTGGGTGCTGAACTGGTCCATCAGGAACACGTTCGGATACAGGCACAGGTTGCGCGTCTGGTTGACGATGAAGCCGGCCTTGTCCTCGCCCAGACGGGCGGCGATTTCTTCGCGGCGGTTGTAGATCGGCCGGACCTCGGGGTTCATGGTCTTGGTCCACAGCAGGATATGGCCGTTCTCGAAACCGTAGACGCCGGCGACGGACTTGCTCCAGCTGCTGGCGTCCACGGCCTTGGTGCCGGTTTCGCTGCGCCGGTCCATGGTGGTGGCGTAGTTCCAGTGAACCGAGCTGACGTGATAGCCGTCGCAGCCGTTTTCCATCTGCAACTTCCAGTTGCCGTCGTAGATGTAAGAGGAGTTGCCGCGCAGCACCTCCAGCCCCTCGGGCGCCTGGTCGACGATCTGGTCGATGATGACGGTGGCTTCGCCCAGGAATTCCTTCAGCGGCGCCACGTCGGGGTTGAGGCTGCCGAACAGAAAGCCGCGGTAGCTTTCAAACCGGGCCACCCGGGTCAGGTCGTGCGAACCGTCCTTGTCGAACTGTTCGGGATATTGCGTGGTCCGGGCGTCCTTGACCTTCAGCAGCTTGCCGGTGTTCGAGAACGTCCAGCCGTGGAACGGGCAGGTGAAGCTGCCCTTGTTGCCCTGCTTGCGGCGGCACAGCATGGCGCCCTTGTGGGCACAGGCATTGATGACCGCATGCAGCGTGCCGGTCTTGTCGCGGGTGATGACCACCGGCTGGCGGCCGATCCAGGTGGTGTAATAGTCGTTCGGTTCGGGGATCTGGCTTTCATGCGCCAGATAGACCCAGTTGCCTTCGAAGATGTGCTTCAGCTCAAGCGCGAACAGATCCTCGTTGGTGAAGATGTCGCGGCGGCAGCGGAACACGCCGGCTTCCTTGTCGTCCTGGACGGCGGTCGCAAGCAGCTGGTCCAGATCGCGGGCCTTGTCGATGATCGCGGACATGATGTCTTTCCTCCGGGGCGCGGCGGCGATGTGCCCGGCCGGCCCTTTGCCAGTCTTGGTGATGAAGGATGGGGCCGTGGCCGGGCGGCGGGCGCCTGGGGCGCGGGGCCGCCCGGCCCGGCCGTCAGGCGGCGACGCGCCTGCGCGCGGCGTTGACCTGGTTGTCCACCCCGTCGATCAGGGCGGTCAGGTGCAGGTCAAAGGCGATCTCGGCGAAGGGGCCGTTCAGGTTGTTGGCGTGGATGCTGGCCTCGTCCGTGTGTTCGACGATGGCGGGCACCAGCCCTTCGCGGGTCGCATAGGCAAAGTCGTCGTTGATCAGCGGATCGCCCTCGATGTTGATCTGCGTGGTCAGCTTGCGGTGACCGTCGGCGCTGACGAAGAAATGGATATGCGCCGGGCGCTGGCCGTGGCGACCAAGGGCGGACAGCAGCTTTTCCGTCGGGCTGCCCGGAGGCACGCCGTAACCGCTGGGCAGGATGCTCTGGAACTTGTAGCGGCCGTCCTGGTCGGTGATGATCGTGCGGCGCATGTTGAACGGCGCCTGCTTGCCGGTCGGGTCGAAATGCGAATAGAAGCCGCGGGTGTCGCAGTGCCAGACCTCGACCCGGGCGCCGGGCAGCGGCTGGCCGTCCGCGCCGCGGATGGTGCCGTGCATGATCAGCGTATTCCCGTCGGTATCGGAGCCGTCGTCCAGCCGCGCGAAGCCCACCGATTCCGGGGCGCCGGCGACGTAAAGCGGGCCCTCGATGGTGCGCGGCGTCGGGTTGTCGATCCCCAGCGCGGCGTCGATGGCATCAAGCCGTTCGTCCAGGAAGTGGTCGATGCCAAGCCCCGGCGAGATCAGCCCGGCCTGCCCCGCCGCCCCCAGGTCGTTCAGCCAGGCAACGCCGGTCCAGTATTCGTCGGGGGTGATGTCCAGGTCGTCGATGGCCCGGAACAGGTCGGACATCAGCCGGTGCACGATCTGCTTCATGCGCGGGTTGCCGCCGTCATTCGTCAGGCCGCTTAGCGTTTTCAGGAAATCCTGCACCTCGGGCTGGTCGAAAATCTTGATGGTCATGGTCTCTCCTCCTGGAACATCGTGGAAACTGGGGCGGCTCCTCCGCCGGCCTTTGGGGACGAGGTCTAGCGGTCGTCCTCGTGGATCGCCGAGGGGTGGCGCAGCAGCGGCGTCACCTCGATCTGCATGAACGGAAACAGCGGCAGGCCCGACAGGATCTCGTGCAGCTCGGCATTGTCCCGGACATCGAGGATGCTGAAATTCGCGTATTCGCCGGCGATGCGCCAGATGTGGCGCCATTTGCCGCTGCGCTGAAGCTGCTGCGAATAGGCTTTTTCCTGCGCGAGGATCTCGGCCGCCTCGGCCGGGGGCAGGTCGTGGGGAATTTTTACATCCATCCGGACATGGAACAGCATGGCGGCCTCGTCAGCTGGTGGGGTGGGTCTTGCGGTGCAGGCCGTCGCGGGCAAAGAACGCCACGCGATCGTCGTCCAGCCGGATGCCAAGCCCCGGGCCGGACGGAACCGTCAGTGCAAAGTCGCTGTAATCCAGCGGCTCGCGCAGGATTTCCTCGGTCAGCAACAGCGGCCCGAACAGTTCGGTGCCCCATTGCAGATTCGCGAAGGTCGAAAAGACATGGGCCGAGGCAATGCTGCCCACCGCGCCTTCCAGCATGGTGCCGCCGTAAAGGCCGATGCCCGCGGCATCGGCGATGGCGGCCACGCGCAGGGCGTTGAAACAGCCGCCGCATTGCTCGATCTTGACGGCAAAGACATCGGCGCCGTGCACCCGGGCGATCTCGAACGCCGATTCCGGGCCGGACAGCGATTCATCGGCCATCAGCGCCGTGGGAAAGCGCCGCACCAGCCGCCCCAGCCCCGAGGCCGAGGCCACCGGCTGTTCGACCAGTTCGCAGCCGGCACCGGCCAGCGCCGCCATGCCATAGGCCGCCTGGGTTTCGTTCCAGGCCATGTTCACATCGACCCGGACCGCGGCGCGGTCGCCAAGCGCGTGCTTGATCGCCGCGACATGGGCAATGTCGTCGCGGATGTCCCGGGCGCCGATCTTCAGCTTGAAGATGCGGTGGCGGCGCAGGTCCAGCATGCGCTCGGCCTCGGCGATGTCGGTTGCCGTATCGCCCGAGGCCAGCGTCCAGGCCACCGCAAGCCGGTCGCGACGCCGGCCGCCCAGCAGCTCGCTGACCGGCAGGCCAAGCCGCTTGCCATGTGCATCCAGCAGCGCGGTCTCGATGGCGCTTTTGGCAAAGCGGTTTTCCTTGACCGACTGGCCGACGCGCGCCATCAGCGCCTGGATGCGGGTCGCGTCCTGGCCCAGCAGCGCGGGGGCGACATAGCTGTCGATCGCCAGCTTCATGGTTTCGGGGCTTTCGCCGCCATAGGCCAGCCCGCCGATCGTGGTGCCTTCGCCGATGCCGGTCACGCCGTCGCTGCAATGCAGCCTGACCAGCATCAGGGTCTGTCCGTCCATCGTGGCGACCGACAGCTTGTGGGGCCGGATGGTGGGCAGATCGACCAGGATGGTCTCGACCCGGTCGATGACGGGGTTGACGGCTTTGGTCGGGGCAGTGGGGGCGAATGACTGGTTCATGCCGCCAAGATTGCGGCCGGTCCGGGTCTTTCGTCCAACACCGTTTGGGTTTAATATCATACCCTGAAGGTATCGTCGGGCGGATTACCCCATGATTCAGTGGCTTTAACTGCCACAAGATACCCGGATCATGGGTGATTTTCGCCCGCAGACAAAAGGGGTCCCCATGGATTTGCGGCAGTTGCGCTACTTTGTCGCCGTCGCGCGGGAACGCAATTTCACCCGCGCGGCCGAAAGCCTGCACATCGCCCAACCGCCGCTGAGCCGCCAGATCCAGTTGCTTGAGGAAGAGCTGGGCGTCGTCCTGATCATCCGCAAAAGCCGGCCGATCCGGCTGACCGATGCGGGGCGGCTGTTCTACGAACAGGCCTTGCAGGTGCTGGGACGGGTTGACCAGATGAAGGACGCGACGCGCCGGGTGGGCCTGAACCGCAACCCGGTGCTGTCCATCGGCTTTGTGGCCTCGACGCTTTACGGCGGCCTGCCGTCGCTGATCAGGAAGCTGCGCCAGAGTGCGCCCGAGCTGGACATCCAGCTGCTTGAAATGCTGTCGATCCAGCAGATTCCCGCGCTGAAGGAAGGCCGCATCGACGTCGGCTTCGGCCGCCTGAGGCACAGCGACCCGAACGTCGTCGGCACCGTCCTGCGCGAGGAACGCCTTGTCGTCGCGCTGCCCCGGGGCACCCTTCTTGCCCAAGACGACACGCCGCTGCCGCCTGCCGCGGTCGCCGGGCACAAGCTGATCGTCTATCCCAAAGAACCGCGCCCCAGCTATGCCGATCAGGTCCTGTCCATGCTTCGGGACGAGGACATCCGGCCGGCCGAGGTGTTCGAGGTCCGGGAAATCCAGACCGCTCTGGGCCTGGTCGCCGCCGATTCAGGCATCTGCATCATCCCATCCTCGGCCCGGCAAATGCGGTCGGACGTGCAGTATCGGATGATTGACCATCCGCGGGCGGTGTCGCCGGTGGTCCTGAATCACCGGGTGGGCGAAGGCTCGCACTATCTTGATCTGATCCGGACGCTGATCGACGACATGTATGCCGAAAACCCCGCCTGGCTTGAGGCGAACAACCTGCACCCGCCCCCTTCGGAAGGGGACGGGCCGTGACGCAGGGCCATGATGCAGGGGCCGTGACGGGGGCGACAAAGGCGCGGCGGGGCGCTCAGACCCTTTCCAGCGCGATGGCGATGCCTTGACCGACGCCGATGCACATGGTCGACAGCGAACGCCGCCCGCCGGTCAGCGCCAGTTCAAGCGCCGCGGTGCCGGTGATGCGGGCGCCGGACATGCCCAGCGGATGCCCCAGCGCGATGGCGCCGCCGTTCGGGTTCACGCGCGGGTCGTCATCGGCGATGCCCAGCTGGCGCAGCGTGGCGATGCCCTGTGCGGCGAATGCCTCGTTCAGCTCGATCACGTCGAAGTCGCCGGGGGCAAGGCCAAGCCGGCCCAGCAGTTTCTGGCTGGCCGGCGCCGGGCCGATGCCCATGATGCGCGGCGGCACCCCCGCCGTCGCCCCGCCCAGGACGCGGGCGATGGGCGTCAGCCCGTGCGCGCGCGCCGCCGGGCCCGAGGCCAGCACCAGCGCCGCCGCCCCGTCGTTCACCCCCGAGGCATTGCCCGCGGTGACCGAGCCGTTCGGGAACAGCGGCCGCAGCCCGGCCAGTGCCTCGGCCGTGGTGGCGCGCGGGTGTTCGTCGGTATCGACCGACAGCGGGTCGCCCTTGCGCTGCGGCACGCTGACCGGCACGATTTCGTGCGCCAGCCGGCCTTTGGCGATGGCCGCCGCCGCTTTCTGCTGCGAACTCAGGGCCATGGCGTCCTGCGCCTTGCGCGGGATGCCGTAGTCGTCGGCGACGTTCTGCCCCGTCTGCGGCATGGAATCGCTGCCGTAAGCCGCGTGCATCGCCGGGTTCACGAAGCGCCAGCCGATGGTGGTGTCGTGGATTTCGGCATGGCGGCTGAAGGCGGCCCCGGCCTTGGGCAGCACGAAGGGCGCGCGCGACATCGATTCGACCCCGCCCGCGATCATCAGGCTTGCCTCGCCGGCGGCGATCTGGCGGGCGGCAACCAGCACCGCGTCCATGCCGGAACCGCAAAGCCGGTTGATGGTGGTGCCGGACACCTCGACCGGCAGCCCGGCCAGCAGCGCGGACATGCGCGCGACGTTGCGGTTGTCCTCGCCGGCCTGGTTGGCGCAGCCATAGACCACGTCGTCCACCGCCTGCCAGTCGACGCCGGCGTTGCGCGCCATCAGGGCGCGCAGCGGAACCGCGCCCAGATCGTCGGCCCGGACCGACGACAGCGCCCCGCCAAAGCGGCCGATGGGCGTGCGCACATAGTCGCAGATAAAGACTTCGGTCATGTCACAGCTCCGGCACGATCAGGTCGGCAACCGCACCGTCCAGGTGCAGCCTGGCGCCGGTCGCGGCCTGCAATTCGTCAAGGGAAACGGCGGGCAGCTTTTCGCGCAGCACGAAGCGGCCCCCCTGAATATCCACCACCGCCAGCGAGGTATAGACCCGGGTCACGCAGCCCACCCCGGTCAGCGGCAAAGAGCAGGACTCGACCAGCTTCGGCTTGCCGTCCCGGGTAACATGGTCGGTGATGACGGCGACGCGCCGGGCGCCGTGCACCAGATCCATCGCGCCGCCGACCGCCGGCACGCCGCCGGGCCCGGTGGACCAGTTCGCAAGATCGCCGTTCTGCGCCACCTGATAGGCGCCAAGGATCGCCACATCCAGATGCCCGCCGCGCACCATGGCGAAACTGTCGGCGTGGTGGAAAAACGCCGCGCCGGGTTTCAGCGTGATCGCCTTTTTGCCGGCATTGATCAGGTCCCAGTCCTCGTCGCCCGCGGGCGGAGCCTCGCCGAAACCCAGCACGCCGTTCTCGGTGTGGAACACCGCCTGGCGGCCGGGGGGCTGGAACCTTGCCACCATTTCGGGAAAGCCGATGCCAAGGTTCACATAGGCGCCGTCGGCGATGTCCTGCGCCGCGCGCCAGGCGATCTGGGCGTTGGAAAGCTTAGTGGTCATGCCTGCACCTCGGGGTAGATCGCGTTGGCGCGGTTCAGCGCCTCTTCCTGCGCGGGGCTGGCGACCTCGACGATGCCAGAGACGAAGATGCCCGGCGTCACCACCTGTTCGGGGTCGATGTCGCCCGGCGCGACCGCCCGCGTCACCTGCACGACGGTGCGCGCCGCCGCCATCGCCATCAGCGGCGAAAAATTCCGCGCCGCCATGCGATAGGTCAGGTTGCCGTGGTGATCGCCCAGCTCGGCCTTGAGCAGCGCCACATCGGCCTTGAGCCAGCGTTCCTGCACATAGTGCCGGCCCTCGAATTCGGCGACCGGCTTGCCGCGGGCCAGGTCGGTGCCATAGCCGGTCGGCGTGTAGAACGCCGGGATGCCGGCGCCGCCGGCGCGGATCCGTTCGGCCAGCGTGCCCTGCGGCACCAGCTCCAGCTCGATCTTGCCGGCCAGATACCTGTCGGTAAAGGCCCGCGGGTCGGTCGAGCGGGGAAAGGAACAGATCATCTTGCGGACCATGCCCTGTTCGATCATCGCGGCGATGCCGACATGGCCGTTGCCGGCATTGTTGTTGACGACGGTCAGGTTGCCGGGGCTGCCGGTGGCCAGGTAGCGGTCGATCAGCGCGTGGATCAGTTCGATCGGCGCGCCCGAGCCGCCAAAGCCGCCGATCATCACCGTGGCGCCGTCCGGGATGCCGGCGACGGCCTCGGCCAGGCTGGGGATGCGTTTGTCCATTGGCTCCTCCTGCGGTGGTTTGGGGGGTCATGCGCGCCCGTCTGCCGTGATGCCAGAGATTTCGTGCGGATGTTGACATTTGTTCAACCTGCGTAAAAATCCGTGCGCATGGTGAACAGGACCGACTTTATCGCCTCGCTTGCCAAGGGGCTTGCCGTGATCGAGGCATTCCGGGCGGAACGCCCGCGGCTGTCCATCGCCGAGGTGGCCGAGGCGACGGGGCTGGACCGGGCAACGGCGCGGCGCTGCCTGCTGACCCTGCACGAGCTGGGATATGCTGATTACGACGGCAAGTTCTTTACCCTGACCCCGCGTGTCCTGCGGCTGGGCATGGGGGCGCTGGCGGCGATGCCGCTGGCGCAGCTGGTGCAGCCCTGGCTGGACCAGCTGTCCGAACAGATCGGCCAGAGCACGTCCGTCTCGATCCTCGACGGGACCGAGATCGTCTATCTGGCGCGGGCATCGCAACGGCGGGTCATGTCCATCGGGCTGATGCCGGGTTCGCGGTTGCCGGCGCATTGCACCTCGATGGGGCGGGTGCTGCTGGCCAGCCTGCCCGAACCCCGGGCGCGCGCCATCATCGAGCAGTCGGACCTGACACCGCGCACCCCGCGCAGCCTGACCGCGCCGGACGAGATCATGGCGCGCATCCGCCAGGCCCGCGCCAAGGGCCACGCGGTCATCGACCAGGAGGTCGAGCCGGGCCTGCGCTCGCTTGCCGTGCCGCTGTTCAATGCGCATGACCGGGTGGTGGCGGCGCTGAACACCGGGGTAGCAGCGGTGCAGTCCTCGGCCGACGAGCTGGTCACGCTTTACCTGCCCGCGCTGCTGAAGGTGCAAGAGGGGCTGCGCCGGATACTGCCCCCGATGCAAAGCGCCGGGCATCCCCATGACAAGCCCCCCCGGCACGGTATCGCCAGGTAGTCGAGGCCGCAAAATGGGTATTTGGGCCAGAAAGAAGCCCGCCCCGTGGGACTTGCGGCCGCGAACCGTGGGGCGGCCCCTTCCTGTCGCCGTGCCCCGTCACCCTGCCCGTCACCCCCTGCCCGGCGTGACACGCGGGGCGGTGCGTGATACGCGGCGGCAATGGATGCCTTTCCCACAAGACCCGTTGAAGCCGGGGCGCCGCCGGACCAGCCGCTGTCCGACCGGGCCCGCTGGCGTATCCTTTCCGTGCTGCTTGCGGCGATCTTCATGTCGCTGGTCGGGGTCAGCATCGTGAACGTGGCGCTGCCCTCGATCCAGCATGACCTGGGGGCGGGCCGCTCGGACATGCAATGGGTGCTGTCGGGCTATGCGCTGACCTTTGGCGTGGTCCTGGTGGCCGCGGGGCGGGCAGGCGACATTCTGGGGCGCGGAGGCTTCTTCCTGATCGGCGTCGGCGTGTTCACCGCCGCCTCGGTCGCCGCGGGGCTGGCGCCGGATGCCCGCTGGCTGAACCTGGCGCGGCTGTTGCAGGGGGTCGGCTCGGGGCTGCTGAACCCGCAGGGGCTGGGGATGATCCAGCAGCATTTCCACGGGGCCGAGCGGGGCCGAGCCTTTGGCCTGCTGGGCACCGCGGTAGGGTTTTCCGTCGCCATCGGCCCGGTGCTGGGGGGCGCGCTGATCCAGTTCGGCGGCCCCGACCTGGGATGGAGGCTGACGTTCCTTGTCAACGTCCCCATCGGCATTCTTGCGATCCTGCTGGCCCTCGCGTGGTTTCCCCGACCGCTGTTCTACCCGGCGCCGGCCGGGGTCTGGCGCGCCCTGGACCCGGTGGGGGCGGCGCTGCTGGGGCTGGCGATCCTGGGGGTGCTGTGGCCGTTCATGGCCTCCGGCGGGTCGGCGCTGGTCTGGGGGTTACTGCCGGCAGGGGCCGCGGTCCTGTGGCTGTGGGTGCTGTGGGAACAGCGACAGGCAAGGCTGGGACGCAGCCCGATGGTCGATCTGCGGATCTTCCGCACGCGCAGCTTCACCAACGGGTCGATCGTGATGGCGCTGTATTTCCTGGGCATGACCAGCGTCTGGGTGCTGGTGGCGCTGTATTTCCAGCAGGGACAGGGAAAATCGGCGTTCGAATCCGGGCTTGTCGGGATCCCCGCGGCGCTGCTGTCGGCCTGGGCGGCCAACTGGGCCGGCCGGCGGGTCGGACGCTGGGGCCGCTCTATCGTGATCTGGGGGCTGGTGCTGGGGCTGGCGGGGCTGGCGCTGAGCATCGCGGTGGTGGTGCTGGGCCAGACCCATGGGCTGAACGTCTGGTGGCTGCTGGTCACGCTGTCTTTCATCGGGCTGGCACAAGGGGCAGTGATCAGCCCCAACCAGACGCTGACGCTGGAAGAAGTGCCGCTGGACTATGCCGGCAGCTCGGGCGCGGTGATGCAGACCGGGCAGCGCATCGGCACCTCGGTCGGGATCGCCATGATTACCGCGGCCGTGTTCGCGGTGCTGTCGGTATCAAGCTGGCCGGTGGCCGTCATCGCGGGATTCGCGCTGATCGGGCTGGTGGTGCTGGTCGCGCTGGCCGTCGCCATCAGGGACCAGCGCGAGCGCGCAAGGGATCCTCACCCGCGCCCGCCTGCCTGACCCCCTTCCTGCCCTTTCGGTCCCGCCCCTCTTATACGCGGGTCGCCCCGCGGGCGCGGTCGCATGGGTATTTTCACCAGAAAGAAGCCCCGCACACCGAACCCGGCACGGGAGTTTCTTTCTGGTGAAAATACCCAAACGCAACCCTGACGCTACAGCCGCGGTGCCTGCTGGGGCCCGGGCTTTACGTGCTTGCCGTCCCGGTCCGGGCTGGCTGGATCGCTACCTCCAGCGCCAGCGTTCCGGCCAGCCGGGCCCGCACCGCCGAAGGGGCGGTCCGCAGGTCGATCAGGTCCAGCCGGGCCAGCCCGCCGGCATCTTCAAGCAGCAGGGCCAGATGGGCCAGCGCACCCGGCTCACCCCCGGTTGCCAGCCTTGTCCGGCGGACGCTGGCGCGCAGCGGGCGGCGCACCATCACGTTGAAATCCAGCAGCGCGGGGCCGGTCAGCACCGCCCAGGCCGGGGCATCGCCGGGAAAGGCAAAGGGGTCGCAATCCGCATCCAGATGCCGGGATTCGCCGGCGACGGTCAGCTCCATCGCGCCGCCCTCGATCACGGTCAGCACCCGGTCCACGCCGGGAAAGCCGGAAAACGGCCCCGATTGCGCCACGATCGCCGTGCTGATCCGCCAGTCGAAATCGTCGAACCCCGCGCCTGCGGGCGACACCGCGATTTCCGCGGTCTGGCCGCCGCCGTTCTTCCACGGCTGGAACCGGCGCGCGCTTGCGGGATGATGCCATGTCGTCATTCGTTCGCCCTTTGCGTGGTCACCACATGGCCGGGCGGATAGGCGACCCGCACCGAGGTCACCGGCCCCAGATCGTTCCAGGTAGAGCGGTGCAGCACCAGCAGCGCCTGTCCGACCTGCGTCTGCAACAGCCGCGCATCGCGACGGCTGGCGTTTTCGGCGGAAAAGCTCATTTCGGCGCGCAGATAGGGGGTATTGCGCACCAGCCATTCGTTGGCGTTGAGCTGCCAGAAATCCGCGCGCTCCAGCCCGCGCACCGCGGCGGGGTTCAGCCAGCGGTCCTCAAGCTGAAAGGGCCTGCCGTCGCCGTAGTGCAGCGAGCGCATGTGGATCAGCGGCGTGCCGGGGGCGATGCCCAGCCGGTCGGCGATGTCCTGGGGAACCGGGGTGCGGCGCTGCGCCACGACGCGGTGGCTGTAGGCCATGCCGGCCTGTTCCACCTGTTCGCGCACGATGGAAATGGCAAAGGTGGCCTTGCGCACCGGGTCCACCGCCACCCGCGTGCCGGCGCGGCGGCGGCGGTCCAGCAGCCCTTCGTCCGCCAGCCGCTGCAACGCCTTGTTCACGGTCGAGCGGGCGGCGTCGAATTCGACCGCGAGGTCGGCCTCGTCCGGGATGCGCTGGCCCTGGCGCCATTCACGCTCGACGATGCGGCGGCGGACCTCGGTCTCGATCGCCTGCGCCTTTGACGGGGTCCGTATGCGCGCGTCGTTCACAACCTGTCCTGCAACCGCCTGATACAGGCCATATAATCGGCGGCAATCCGGTCGCGTGCAATATGGCGTCCGCCGGTGACGACATGGCGGCCGGCGGCCCAGACCTCGGACGCAAGCCCGTCGCCGCCGGCAAAGATCAGGCTGTCCAGCGCCGCGTCGCCGCGCCGGCCGGCCATCACCGGATTGTCGGTGCCCACCGCCAGCAGGTCGCCCCACAGCCCCGCCGCAATGGCGCCGGTGTCGCGCCCCGCGGCCGAGGCGCCGCCGTCCAGCCCCGCTTCATACAGCACCCGCCCGGTCGAGCGTCCGGGTTCCGCCAGGATCGCGCGGCCGCGGTCGCGCAGGCGCTGGCTGTATTCCAGCCCGCGCAGTTCCTCGGGCAGGCTGATGCGGATGTTGCTGTCCGAGCCGAAACCCAGCCGCCCGCCGGCGTCGCGCCAGGTGGTGCCGTTGAAGATGCCGTCGCCCAGGCTGGCCTCGGTGATCGGGCACAGGCCGGCGACCGCGCCGGTGGCGGCAAGGCGGCGGGTTTCGTCCTCGGTCATGTGGGTCAGGTGGATCAGCGTCCAGCGCCGGTCGGGGGCGGCGTGGTCCAGCAGCCATTCGACCGGGCGCTGGCCGGTGGCGGCCTGCACCTCGTCGATCTCGGGGATCTGTTCGGCCAGGTGCATGTGCAGCGGCCGGTCGGGGCGCAGCGCGGCGCAAAGCTCCAGCCCCTCGGGGGACACGGCGCGCAGCGAATGCGGGGCGACGCCGATGCCGGCGTCCGGCGGCAGCACCGCCAGCGCCGCTTCGGATGCGTCAAGCAGGCGCGCGAACCCGTCCGGGGTGGTGCCGAAACGGACCTGCCCCGGCCCCAGCGGCCGACGGTCCAGCCCGCCGAACTGGTAATGCACCGGCAGCAGCGTCAGCCCGATGCCGGTGCGCTGCGCCGCCGCGACGATGCGCGCGGCCATCTCGGCGGGGTCGGCATATTCGGCACCGCTCGGCTGGTGGTGCAGATAGTGGAATTCCACGTTCGTGGCATAGCCGGCTTCCAGCATCTCCATCTGCACCAGCGCGGCGATGGCTTCGACATCCTCGGGGGTCAGGTGGTCCAGAAAGCGATACATGATCCGCCGCCAGGTCCAGAAACTGTCGCCGGGCTGGTCGCCGCGGGCCTCGGACAGGCCGGCCATCGCGCGCTGGAAGGCATGGGAATGCAGGTTCGCCATCGCCGGCAGCAGCAGCCCAACCCGCTTTCCCTGCGGCGCCACCCCCGCAACCACGCTGGCGATTCGCCCGTCCGCGCCCAGTTCGACGCGCACCCCGTCGGCCCATCCTTCGGGCAGCAGCGCCTGTTCGGCCCAGATCACGGTCATCGCAGCCTCCAATCCATCCAAGACAAGTCCACACATAACATCGAAATAAGTTTGGACATAGAGGAAATTCAACACTAGACATATTCAAGAGGAGCAACCCGGAACCTGAGTGGAGGAGCACGCCGTCATGCAGATCCTGCGCAACGCCGCTGTGATAGAGATGGACGCCGATTCAACGGGTTACCGCGTGGTCCCGGCCCAGAGCATCGCCATGGCAGACGGGCTGGTCGCCTGGGTCGGGGCTGATTCGGACCTGCCCGACGACTATGGCGGCGCGGTCTCGCATGATCTGGGCGGGCGGGTCGTGACCCCCGGCCTGATCGACTGCCACACCCATATCGTGTTCGGCGGCGACCGCGCCCGCGAGTTCGAGATGCGGCTGGAGGGTGCCAGCTACGAAGACATCGCCCGCGCCGGCGGCGGCATCCTGTCCAGCGTCCGCGACACCCGCGCCGCGGACGAGGAAACGCTGCTGTCGCGCGCCCTGCCCCGCGTCGATCACCTGCTGGCCGAGGGCGTCACCACCCTGGAAATCAAGTCCGGCTACGGGCTGGACGTCGAAACCGAGCTGAAGATGCTGCGCGTCGCCCGCGAGATCGGCCGCCAGCGCCCGGTGAACGTGGTCACCACCTGGCTGGCCGCCCATGCCCTGCCCCCCGAATACCGCGACCGCCGCGCCGCCTATATCGCGGATGTGGTGATCGCCGGGATGGACCGCGCGCACGCCGAAGGGCTGATCGACGCGGTGGACGGGTTCTGCGAAGGCATCGCCTTTTCGGTCGCCGAGATGGAGCAGGTCTTTGACCACGCCGCCCGGCTGGGGCTGAAGATCAAGCTGCACGCCGAGCAGCTTTCCGACCTTGGCGGCGCCGCGATGGCGGCCCGCCGTGGCGCGATTTCCGCCGACCACCTGGAATTCCTGGGGCAGGACGGCATCGACGCGATGGCCGCGCATGGCACCGTCGCGGTGCTGCTGCCCGGCGCCTATTACACGCTGCGCGAAACGCAGTTGCCCCCCGTGCAGGGCCTGCGCGACGCGGGCGTGAAGATCGCGCTGGCCACCGACTGCAACCCCGGCACCTCGCCGCTGACCTCGATCCTGCTGACCATGAACATGGGCGCGACGCTGTTTCGCATGACCCCCGCCGAATGTCTGCGCGGCGTCACGCTGAACGCGGCGTGCGCGCTTGGCCTGCCCGACCGCGGCCGCATCGCGCCGGGGCTGCGCGCCGATCTGGCGGTCTGGGACATCGCCCACCCGGCCGAGCTGTCCTACCGCATCGGCTTCAACCCGCTTTACGCCCGCATCCTCGGAGGCAAGCATGTCTGATGAACTGATCCTGACCCCCGGCGCCGTCACGCTGGCCGAGCTTGAGCGCGTCTGGCGCGAGGGGCTGGCCGTGCGTCTGGCCGACAGCGCCCACGCCGGCATCGCGGAATCCGCCGCCCGCATCAAAGCCGCCGCGCAGGGCAAGGAACCCGTCTACGGGGTGAACACCGGCTTCGGCAAGCTCGCCTCGATCAAGATCGCGGCCGAGGATACCGCGACCCTGCAACGCAACCTGATCCTGTCGCACTGCTGCGGCGTGGGCGAGGCGGTGGCCCCCGAAACCGTGCGGCTGATCATGGCGCTGAAGCTGCTGTCGCTGGGGCGCGGGGCATCCGGCGTGCGGCCGGTGGTGATCGCGCTGCTGGAATCCATGCTGGCGCGCGGTGTGCTGCCGGTGATTCCGGCGCAGGGGTCGGTGGGCGCCTCGGGCGATCTGGCGCCGCTGGCGCATATGGCCGCCGCCATGCTGGGCGAGGGCCGCGCCCATTATCAGGGCACCGAGATGCCCGCCGCCGATGCGCTGGCCGCCGCCGGGCTGTCGCCGCTGGTGCTGGCCGCGAAAGAGGGGCTGGCCCTGATCAACGGCACTCAGGTCTCGACCGCCTTCGCGCTTGAGGGGCTGTTCGAGGCCCGGCGCGCGGCGCTGAACGCGCTGGTGTCCTCGTCGCTGTCCACCGACGCGATCATGGGCTCGACCGCGCCGTTCCTGTCGGAAATCCACGAACTGCGCGGCCATCGCGGCCAGATCGCCGCGGCGAGCGCCATCCGCGCGCTGATGGAGGGGTCGGAAATCCGCGAAAGCCACCGGATCGGCGACACCCGCGTGCAGGACCCCTATTGCATCCGCTGCCAGCCGCAGGTGACGGGCGCCTGTCTTGACCTGCTGGCGCAGGCCGGCCGCACGCTGGAAATCGAATCCAACGCCGCCACCGACAACCCGCTGGTGCTGGTCGGCGCCGACCGCATCGTCTCGGGCGGGAACTTCCACGCCGAGCCGGTGGCCTTTGCCGCCGACCAGATCGCGCTGGCCATCGCGGAAATCGGCGCCATCTCGCAGCGCCGCATCGCGCTGATGGTGGACCCGGCGCTGAGCCACGACCTGCCGCCGTTCCTGACCCCCGACCCCGGCCTGAACAGCGGGCTGATGATCGCCGAGGTGACCAGCGCCGCGCTGATGAGCGAGAACAAGCATCTTGCCAACCCGTGCAGCACCGATTCCACCCCCACCAGCGCCAATCAGGAAGACCACGTGTCCATGGCCGCCCATGGCGCGCGCCGGCTGCGGCGGATGTGCGCGAACCTGACCCAGATCATCGGCATCGAGGTGCTGTGCGCCGCCGCAGGGGTCGAGTTCCGGGCACCGCTGAAGACCTCGGCCCCGTTGCAGGCGGTGCTGGCGCGGCTGCGCGCCGCGATCCCGCCGCTGGGGCAGGACCGCTACATGGCGACCGATCTGGCCGAGGTGGCCGACCTTGTCCGTTCCGGCGCGCTGCTGGACGTGCTGCCCGCCGGGCTGCTGGAGGACGCGGCATGACCCCGGTCGAGGTCACGCAGGGCGACAGCCCGGTCATCCTGGGCCTGCCCCACACCGGCACCTTCCTGCCCGACGACATCCACGCCCGGCTGAACGACCGCGGCCGGCTGCTGGCGGACACCGACTGGCATATTCACCGGCTTTACGACGGGCTGCTGCCGGGCGCGACCACCGTGCGCGCCACCTTCCACCGCTATGTCATCGACGCCAACCGCGGCCCGGACGACGCGAGCCTTTACCCCGGGCAGAACACCACCGGGCTGGTGCCGCTGACCGATTTCGACGGCCATGAGATCTGGACGCAGGAACCCTCGGCCGCCGAGATCGAGGACCGCAAGGCCCGTTTTCACGCCCCCTATCACGCCGCGCTGGCGGCCGAGGTCGCGCGGGTGCGGGCGAAACACGGGGTGGCGATCCTTTACGACTGCCACTCGATCCGCTCGGTGATCCCGTTCCTGTTCGACGGCGTGCTGCCCGATTTCAACATCGGCACCGCCGGGGGAACGTCCTGCGCGCCGGCCATCGAGGCCGCCACGCAGGAGGTCGCAGCCGCGACCGGGCGCCGCTGGGTGCTGAACGGGCGCTTCAAGGGCGGCTGGACCACAAGGCATTACGGCCAGCCCGCGCAGGGCGTCCACGCCATCCAGATGGAGCTGGCGCAGTCCACCCATCTGGCGACCGAGGCCCCGCCCTTTGCCTATGACGAGGCCAAGGCCGAGGCGCTGCGCGTGCCTCTGCGCGAGATCCTGACAAGGATCGAGGCGCTGGCGGAAGGGCTGAAGCCATGAAGCCGCTGCAGGGCATCAAGGTGCTGGACCTGACCCGTGTGCTGGCCGGGCCGTATTGCACGTCTTTGCTGGCCGATCTGGGCGCGGACATCATCAAGCTGGAACCGCCGCATGGCGACGACTACCGCCATATCGGCCCGTTCAAGGACGGCGAAAGCGCCCTGTTCACGCTGAACAACCGCGGCAAGAAAAGCCTTGTGCTGGATCTCAAGGATCCCGCCGATCTGGCGCTGGCGCAGGACATTGCCGCCCGCGTCGACGTGGTGGTGGAAAACTTCCGCCCCGGCGTGGCGGCGCGGCTGGGGCTGGGGGCGGATGCCTTGCGCGCGGCGAACTCGCGGCTGATCTACTGTTCCATTTCCGGCTTCGGGCAGGACGGGCCGTTCCGCGACCTGCCGGCCTATGACCTGGTGGTGCAGGCCATGTCCGGGCTGATGGCCGGCACGGGCGAGGAAGGCGGCGGGCCGCTGAAAACCGGCGAGAGCATGGCCGACCTGATCGCCGGGCTGTTCGCCAGCTGGGGGATCATGGCGGCGCTGGTCAACCGCGACCGCACGGGGACAGGCGCCGCGCTGGACGTGGCGATGTATGACGCGCTGTTTTCCATGCTGACCACCAGCCACGCGCTGCATCTTTACGCGGGCCAGTTGCCGGCGCGGGTGGGCAACCGCCATCCGCTGTCCACGCCGTTCGGCTGTTTCGCCACCAGCGACGGGCAGGTCGTCATCGCGGTGCTGAACCCGCGGCAGTTCGCGGCGCTGGCCACGCTGATCGGCGCGCCCGAGGCCGCCGGCGACCCGCGTTTCGCCACTGACGAGACCCGCACCGAAAACGAACCGGCGCTGAAGGCACTGATCGAGGCCTGGTCGCACAAGCTGACCACCGAGGACGCCATCGCCGCGCTGTCCGGCGCCGGGCTGCCGGCGGCCCCGATCTGGGACATCGCGCAGGCGGCGGACAACCCCCATGCCACCGCGCGCGGGCTGGTCACCCCCCTGCCCCACCCCGTGCTGGGCCGCGCGCCCGTCGTCGGGCAGCCGGTGCGTTTCGACGGGGAAAAGCCGGTGTCCGCCACCGGCGCCCCGCAACTGGGCGCCGACCGCGCCACCATTCTGCGCGAACTGGGACTGGAGACCATCGCATGAGCGACGACTGGCACATGCTGGCCGAGGAAGAGCGGCTGTTCTGCGACCTGCTGGAACGCATCTGCGCCGAGCAGATCGCCCCCAAGGCGGCCCAAACCGATGCCTTGGGCACATTCGTCCACGACCAGCTGAAAGTGCTGGCCGAGGCCGGGATGATGGGCGCGAACCTGCCCGAGGAATACGGCGGCTCGGGCGTCTCGGCCCCGGCGCTGCTGCGGGCGGTGTCGATCGTGGCGGGGGCCTGCGGCTCCACCGCCTCGGCGATGACGGCGCATTACCTGGCCACCGATTCGATCCTGCTGGGCGGCACGCAGGCGCAAAAACAGCACTGGCTGCCCAAGGCCGCGACCGGCGAGGCCCTGGGCGCATTCGCCCTGACCGAGCCCACCGCCGGCTCGGACCCCGCCGACATGAAGACCCGCGCGCGGCGCGTCGATGGCGGCTGGCACCTCAAGGGCTCCAAATGCTTCATCTCGAACGGGGGTGTCGCGGATTTCCTGGTGGTCTATGCGGTGACCGACCCTGACAAGGGGCACCGCGGGATTTCGGCGTTCGTCCTGCCCAAGGGCACGCCGGGGTTCGAGGTGGGCGCACCGGAAAAGACCATGGGCCTGAAGGGCGGCCATGTGTTCACGCTGGCGCTGGACTGCCACCTGCCCGAGGACGCCCTGCTGGGCGAGGAAGGCCGCGGTTTCCGCACCGCCATGCAGGTGCTGGACAACGGCCGCATCGAGGTCGCCGCCCAGTGCCTGGGGCTGGCCCGGGCGGCGATGGATTCCGCCATCGCCTATGCCAGGGACCGGGTGATCGGCGGGCAGGCGCTGGCCCAACGTCAAGGCATCGCCTGGATGATCGCCGACATGGGCGTGGCCTTCCGCTCTGCCCTGCTGCTGGCGCAGGACGCCGCCCGTCAGCGCGACGCGGCCCACGCGACCGGGGCGCGGTTCTCGCTGGCCTCGTCGATGGCCAAGCTCGCGGCGTCGGAATCTGCCGGGCGCATCGCCGACACCGCGCTGCAACTGCATGGCGGCTATGGCTACACCAGCGACTTTCCCGTCGAGCGCATCAACCGCGACCTGCGGATCATGCGGATCTACGAAGGATCCAGCGAGATCCAGCGCATCATCATTTCCGGCAACATGCTGGCCTGATCGGAGACGAACATGGACAAACCCCGCGAAAACCCGCGCCACAACACGCGCGACATCTACCCCGCCACCGGCACCGAGATCACCGCGAAATCCTGGCTGACCGAGGCGCCGCTGCGGATGCTGATGAACAACCTGCATCCCGACGTGGCCGAAAACCCGCATGAGCTGGTGGTCTATGGCGGCATCGGCCGCGCCGCCCGGACGTGGAAGGATTTCGACCTGATCGTGGACAGCCTGCGCGGGCTGGAATCCGACCAGACGCTGCTGGTGCAGTCGGGCAAGCCGGTCGGGGTGTTCCAGACCCACAAGGACGCGCCGCGGGTGCTGATCGCGAACTCGAACCTTGTCCCGCACTGGGCGAACTGGGACCATTTCAACGAGCTCGATAAGAAGGGTCTGGCGATGTATGGCCAGATGACCGCGGGGTCGTGGATCTATATCGGGTCGCAGGGCATCGTGCAGGGCACCTACGAAACCTTTGTCGAGGCCGGGCGCCAGCATTACGGCGGCAGCCTGAGCGGCAAATGGGTGCTGACCGCGGGTCTTGGCGGCATGGGCGGCGCGCAGCCGCTGGCGGCGGTGATGGCCGGCGCCTGCTGCCTGGCCGTGGAATGCGACGAAACCCGCGCCGATTTCCGCCTGCGCACCCGCTATGTCGATGCAAAGACCCACTCTCTTGACGAGGCGTTGGAGATGATCGACCGCTGGACCAAGGCGGGCGAGGCGAAATCCGTGGCGCTGATCGGCAACGCCGCCGAGGTGTTCCCCGAACTGGTCAAGCGCGGCGTGCGCCCCGATATCGTCACCGACCAGACCAGCGCCCACGACCCGGTGCACGGCTACCTGCCGCTGGGCTGGACCGTCGCCGAATGGCGCGCGCGTCAGGAAACCGACCCCAAGGGGGTGGAACAGGCCGCGCGCCGGTCCATGCGCATCCAGGTCGAGGCGATGGTGGCGTTCCACGATGCCGGCATCCCGACCGTCGACTACGGCAACAACATCCGCCAGATGGCGCTTGAAGAAGGGTTCGAGCGCGCCTTTGCCTTTCCCGGCTTCGTGCCCGCCTATATCCGGCCGCTGTTCTGCAAGGGCATCGGCCCGTTCCGCTGGGCGGCGCTGTCGGGCGACCCCGAGGACATCCTCAAGACCGACCAGAAGGTCAAGGAACTGATCCCCGACGACAAGCACCTGCACAACTGGCTGGACATGGCGCGCGAGCGCATCAGCTTTCAGGGCCTGCCGGCGCGGATCTGCTGGGTGGGTCTGGGCGACCGCCACCGGCTGGGGCTGGCCTTCAACGAAATGGTCCGCAACGGCGAACTGAAGGCGCCGATCGTGATCGGCCGTGACCATCTGGACAGCGGCTCGGTCGCCTCGCCCAACCGGGAAACCGAGGCGATGCAGGACGGCTCGGACGCGGTGTCGGACTGGCCGCTGCTGAACGCGCTGCTGAACACCGCCTCGGGGGCGACCTGGGTGTCGCTGCACCACGGCGGCGGCGTCGGCATGGGGTTCAGCCAGCATTCGGGCATGGTGATCTGCTGCGACGGCACGGAAGATGCCGACCGTCGCCTTGCCCGTGTGCTGTGGAACGACCCCGCAACCGGCGTGATGCGTCACGCCGACGCGGGCTATCAGATCGCGCTGGATTGCGCCCGCGAACACGGGCTGAACCTGCCCGCGATCCTGTAACAAGCGCCCGCGCCGCTGTTTACCGGCGGCGCGGCTTGCGCCAGACTGCGCCGGCGATCATCGCCGGTTCTCAACAGGGAGAGAGAGACCATGAAACTGACCAACTCGATCAAGGCGGCGCTGCTGGGGCTGACGGCGCTGAGCCTTGCCGCGCCGGCAATGGCCGACCAGCTGGCCGACGTGAAGGCCGCGGGCAAGATCGTCACCGCGACCGACATGCACTATGCGCCCTTCGACATGATCGTGAACGGCGAATACCAGGGCATGACCAAGGACCTGTTCGACGGGGTGACCGCCGAGCTGGGCGTGACCCCGGTCTATCAGGACATCCCGTGGACGGCCGAGCTGCCGGGGCTTGAGGTCGGCAAGTTCGACATCGTGATCGCGCCGGTCACCATCACCGCGGAACGGCTGGAACGCTACACCTTCACCATTCCGATCGCCGATGCGACGGTTTCGCTGATCAAGCCGGTCGGCTCGGCGCTGGTCAAGCCCGAGGACATCGCCGGCAAGACCGTGGGCGTCCAGCAGGGCACCGCGCAGTTCAAGCAGCTTAGCGCGTTCGGCGAATCCCTGGGCGGCGTGACCGTCAAGGAATACGGCACCAACGACGAAGCCTTTGCCGACCTGGCCGCGGGCCGGCTGGACGCGGTGGCCGCCTCGATGCCCAACGCCACCACGCTGGTCAAGGCGCGCCCCGAACATTTCGCGCTGTTCGAGCCGGCGCAGTTCGGCGAGCCGACCTATTTCGCCTGGGTGCTGCGCCCCGGCGAGGACAGCGCCAGCCTGGGCGATGCGATCAACGCCGCCCTGCTGAAGATGACCGACGACGGCCGCGTCAAGGACATCCAGGAAAAATGGCTGGGCGCCTATACAGAGCTGCCCCGCGAAGTGCCGAAGAACTGATCGGCTGACGGCTGATCGCGGGCGGGGATCGACCCTCGCCCGCACCCCCAACCGTCCCAACCGCGGGGAGGAACGATGTTTTCCCTATCGACCTTTCTTGACGCCTTCTGGCCGCTGACGCTGGCGGCGCGCTATACGCTGCTGGTATCGGGCCTTGGCATCGCGCTGGGGCTGGTGGTCGGCGCCTTTGTCTGTGTGCTGGCGCTGTCGAAATCGCGCGCCGCCCGGATCGTCGCTGCCGTCTGGGTCAGCTACCTGCGCGGCGTGCCGATGCTGGTGCAGCTTCTGGTTGTATTTTTTCTGCTGCCGGTGATCGGGATCGACGTGCCCGCCATCGTGGCGGCGGTGATGACCACCGCGATCGTCGCCTCGGCGTATATTTCCGAAATCTGGCGCGGCGCGATCATGGCGCTGCCCAAGGGCCAGACCGAGGCCGCCATCGCCATCGGTATGCGTCCCCGTGACAGCTGGACCCGCATCATCCTGCCGCAGGCCGTGGCGCTGTCGATCCCGCAGCTGATCAACGAACTGATCCTGCTGGTGAAAGCGTCCTCGCTGGTGTCGGTCGTGGGGGTGATGGAAATCACCCGGGCCAGCCAGGCGCAGGCCGGCGTCACCTTTCGCCCGCTTGAGGCATATCTGGCCGCGGCCTGCCTGTATCTGGTGATCAACCTCTGCCTTGCCGCGCTGGGGCGCTGGCTCGAACACAGGATGGCCGTGTGATGGACCTGTCGATCTTTACCGAATACGGCCCGCGGCTGCTGTCGGGGTTCCGCCTGACCATCATCTGCTGGTTGCTGGGCACGGTGTTCGGCGCCGCGCTGGGGCTGCTGATCGCGGTGGCGCAGCGCTATGCCGGCCGCCCCGTCCGCTGGGCCTTGCAGACCTATATCGAACTGATCCGCGGCACGCCGTTTCTGGTGCAGCTGTTCCTGCTGTATTACGGCGGCCCGATGATCGGGCTGCGGCTGGACCCGCTGCCCGCCGGGCTGCTGGGGCTGACCATCTACGGCAGCCCCTATTTCGCGGAAATCTTCCGCTCGGCCTTCCGCGCCGTTCCCCCCGGGTTGATCGAGGCCGGCCGCGCCATCGGCATGACCGAGCTTGCCATCGTGCGCCGCATCCTGCTGCCGGTCGGGCTGGTGTCGGCGGTGCCGGCGCTGGTCAATTTCTCGATCATCCTGACCAAGGAAACCGTGATCCTGTCGATCATTACCGTCCCCGAGATAATGTATCAGACGCAATACATGGCCACGATGACCTTCACCTTCCTCGAAGGGTATTTCACGCTGGCGCTGTTCTTCTGGGTCTTTGTCGAGGTCATCTCGCGCCTTGGCCGCCGCCTGGAACGGCGCATCACCCGCCACCTGATCGAAAGGACCTGAGATGGTCGAGGCTTCCTCTGTCGAGATCCGCAAGGTCAACAAATACTACGGCCAGTTCCACGCGCTGAAGGACATCGACCTGTCGATCCCGCCCGGCAAGGTGACCTGCCTGATCGGGCCGTCCGGGTCGGGCAAGTCGTCGCTGCTGCGCTGCATCAATTTCCTTGAGGAATACGATTCCGGCGAGGTGCTGATCGACGGGCAGCTGATCGGCTATGAAACCCCCGGCGGCCGCCGCATGGCCGCGCGCCGCCTGCGCCAGATGCGTTCCACCATCGGCATGGTGTTCCAGCAGTTCAACCTGTGGCCGCACATGACCGCGCAGGAAAACGTGGCCGAGGGGCTGATCCGCGTGCGCGGCCTGCGCAAGCCGCAAGCGATGGAACGCGCGGCCGAGGCCCTGGCCCGCGTCGGGCTGTCGGACCGGATGGGCAACCACCCCTCGCGCCTGTCGGGCGGCCAGCAGCAGCGGGTGGCGATCGCCCGCGCGGTGGCGATGGACCCGCGGCTGATGCTGTTCGACGAACCCACCAGCGCGCTGGACCCGGAACTGGTGGGCGAGGTTCTGAACGTGATGAAGGCGCTGGCCGCGGGCGGCATGACCATGGTCGTCGTGACGCACGAGATGGGCTTTGCCGCCCATGTCGCCGACCAGGTGGCGTTTCTTGAGGCCGGCGAGCTGGTCGGGGTGGACGCGCCCTCGCGCATCCTGCGCGAACCCGAGGATCCGCGCATCCAGTCCTTCCTGCGCACCTACCGCGAACGCAACGTGATCTGAAACGGGCGCTGGTTCAGGGCGGGTGGGCATCGGCGGGCTGCCGGTGCCTGCCGCCCGGCCGGACCGGGGCTGCGCGCGCCCTTCTCTTTCGGGATATGTCCACAAGAAAGCCCGTGGCGGGCCGAGAGTTGCCAACTGGCAATTCTCAGATCGGGTTGCTTTCGACGTAGCTGCGGAAAAAGGCAAGAAAGGCGCGGTCGGGGTCGCGGACGGGATCCTTGCTGCGCGCCCAGGCCCGCCATTCGCCCTCGACGAAATAGATGTCATAGCCGGGATAGCGCAGTCGCGCGGTTTCGTAGGTTTCGGTTTGCAGCGCCGGGCCGCTGCGGTCCAGCCAGGCCGGGCGCGGGCGCAGCGGGGCCCCCTGCCCTGCCGTCGTGGCGGCGGCCGGCAGGACAGGCGCCGCGGGTTCGACCTGTTCGGTGCGGCCCTCGGCCCGGGCCCGCCGGCCGACCTTGGAAAAGTCCAGCGCCCTGCCCGCCGCCCCGGTCGCATCGCCGTCCTTGCGCCACCAGCGCAGTTCGACATGAGTCACGGCGCGGCCGGTCTTGATCGGCTGGATCTCGACCATGAAATCCGACAGCGCGTTGACCTCGGCCACGGCGGGGTCGATGGCGCGCAGCTTGAGGTTCGACCACGACCCCAGCTTGCCCTTGGGCACCCCCAGCACGCCGCGCAGCGCGTCCAGCGCAAAACGCTCTGACGCCCGCCAGCGCAGGTTGCCGCGTTTCTGCACCATTTCGTACAGCGTCAGCGCGTATTTCGAGGACAGCGCGAACATCACCTCGCGCTGAAGCCGGGCAAAGACCTGGCTGTTGCGGATGATCTTGCGCAACCGCGACGGGATTTCATATTCCAGCAGCCCGTCGGCACGGCCGCTTTCCAGGTTTCCGCCCAGAAGCTGCACCCTCTCGATCGCCGGCTCGCCGTCCCAGACCACCGCCACCTTGACGATCGCCGACATCAGCCGTTCCAGGCTTTCGCCCACCCGGTCGTTCGAGTTGTGGCTGCCGCGCAGCGCCGCTTTCGCGATGACATGAGTGACCGGCTTGTCGATCGCATCCCAGGCGTTTTCCAGCAGCTGGTTGTAGATGCGCCGGTCGTTCAGCGTCAGCGGCGTGACCTCGACCAGGTCGACAAGCTCTCCGGGCTTGATCAGGCTGTCGGCGCCGGGGCGCGTGTCAACGGTGCGAATCGCTGGAGAAGCCATGGTTATCCTACCGCCTAAGTCCTACATTTGTAGCGCATGCGCGGTAATTTTTCAACCGGGCAGCAGGCGTTGCGCAACACTGACCGCGCGGTTCACCCGAAATGTAAGCAACAGCGCCGCGGTGCCGAATCGGGTGATTCGCAGGTCACTGGTTTTGTTGCGCTTTTTGTGCCTGCTGCGGGCGGTGGGTGTTGCGCCCGAAAGGTAAGGGTTGCGACCCGCCCGGAAGGTAACGCAAGCCGCCCCGATTCGTAAGGACAGCCGGCCCGAAATGTAGGCGAGCCCATCCCCAAACGTAGGGCAATGGCGGATTATACATTATTATCCAATGGCTTGTCTGGCATGAACATAGAACAATAAGAATCCTGAACCTAAGAGGTTTGATTTTATCCACAGGTTTTGGAGGATTCTGGCACTGTCGGTTTCCTTGGCTTACAAAACGGGACTGGTGGCACGGGTCATGGTGCGGACTCTGTCCCGGAAGGCTGGTGAAAACCGCGCATAGGCCCCCTGCCCCGAAAGGTTCGGTTTTTTCGGCCCGGACCTTGAAAGAGCGAACTTTACCCCGGCGCCGCAACCGTGCATGATTCGGGCGCAATCAATGGACAGGATCATGGACAGCGTTCTTCCCCCCGTCACGCTTGACGAACTTTCGGTTCTCAGCCGCCGCGCCGCCACGGTGATCGAACGGCTGCGTGAAAGGGTCTTTGCCCCCGGCACGCAAAAGCAGCTTGACCTGCGCTTCAACGTCCGCACCGCGGCCGAGATGGTCGGGCGCTCGGAAAAGGCGATCCGCGATGCCGAGGCCGACGGCCGCCTGCCCGCCCCCGAAAAGGATGCCGGGACCGGCCGGCGCAGCGGCTATTCCCTGGCCGACATCGCCCGGATGCGCGAGGTTTTCGGCACCCAGCCGCACCGGGCCGAGGGCGACCCTCCGCTGGTGCTGGCGGTGCAGAACTTCAAGGGCGGCGTCGGGAAATCGACCATCGTCACCCATCTGGCCCAGTATTTCGCGCTGCGCGGCTATCGGGTCTGCATCATCGACTGCGACAGCCAGGCCTCGACCACCGCGGTTTTCGGGCTGAACCCCGACATGGACGTGGATGAGGAAGAGGACACCCTGTATCCCTTTTTGCGCCACGGCGGTCCCAAGACCCTGCATTACGCCCTGCGCGCGACCTATTGGCCGGGCATCGCGATCATCCCGGCGAACCTGGGGCTTTACGACGCCGAATATGAATTCGCCGCGCGGATGGCGCGGGACCCGGTGTTCATCCTCGACCGGCTGCGCGAGGGGGTCGAGACCATCTCTGACCAGTTCGACATCATCCTGCTGGACCCGCCGCCGGCGCTGGGGATGCTGTCGCTGTCGGTGCTGCGGGCGGCCAGCGCGCTGCTGGTGCCCGCACCGCCCAGCAACATCGACTTTGCCTCGACCGCGCATTTCCTGAAGATGCTGGAAGCCACGCTGACCGAACTGGCCCGCCACGGCGGCGAACGCCACTACAGTTTCGTGCGTATCCTTGCGTCCAAGATGAACGACCAGAAATCGGCGCATCAGGCGATCAAGCGCATGATGGACGCGGTTTTCCCGCAGGACATGCTGCAAGCGGTGCTGAAGGACAGCGCCGAAATCGACAATGCCAGTGCCAACCTGATGACGGTCTACGAAATCACCGGCGCCGCGACCCGGACCGAAACCCACAAGCGCTGCCGGGCCTATCTGGACGCGGTCGGGCGCGAGGTCGAGCTGCTGGCCCGCAAGACCTGGCCCAGCCATCACCGCGATCTGCGCAAGGAGGGACTGCTGTGAGCAAGCGTCACAACGCGATTTTCGACGATGTTCTGCGCGACATGGACGACCCGGCGCCGGCTGTGGCCGACCGCGGCGCGGCGCGTTTCCTCAAGCGCCAGAACGCGCTGTCCGACAGCGGCGAGCGCGAAGAAAAGCTGCTGCGCTGGGTCGATCCCGCCAGCTGCGTGATGTGGGAACGCCACAATCGCGCCTATGACCTGTTGAACGAAAGCAACTGCCGCGAACTGATCGACAGCATCCGCGCGCAGGGGCAGCAGGAATTTCCCGCCATCGTCCGCCGCCGCAGCGGCGAGGGCGCGGAATACGAGGTGATCTGCGGCGCCCGCCGGCATTTCGCGATTTCCTGGCTGCGCGCCAACAATTACCCGCAGTTCCGCTACCTGGTCGAGGTCCGCGACCTGACCGACGAAGAGGCGTTCCGCCTGGCGGATATCGAGAACCGCGACCGCGCCGACCTGTCCGACTATGAACGCGCCCGCGACTATGCCGCCGCGCTGGATCTGTATTACGGCGGCAAGCAAAAGGCGATGGCCTCGCGGCTTGAGGTGTCCGAGGCGTGGCTGTCGCGCTACCTGTATCTGGCGCGGCTGCCTCAGATGGTGGTGCAGGCCTGGCCGCAGATCACCGATCTCAAGGAACTGCACGCCCGCACCCTGCGCCCGCTGCTGTCGGACGCGCCCGACCGCGTTCTGGCCGAGGCCGAAGCCATCGCCGCCGAACAGGACCGTGCTCGGGCGGGGCAGGGGGCCTATGTCCCGGTGCCGCGGGTGCTGTCGCGGCTGCGCGCTGCCGTGCGCCCGGCTTTGCCCTCGCCCGACCCTTCGCCCGAAATCCTGCGGGTGCGCACCCGCGGCCGCGAGGTGTCGTTGCAGTTCGACCGTGACCTTGACGAACCCACGCTGCGCCGCGCGCTGGAACAGTTCCTGGCCGACCGCTATCAGTAATTGCCAGTTGGCAATTTTTTAACACATTGAAATAAGGCGAAAATTTTTGGGCGCGCCCCAACCTTGCCAGATTGCCTCCCTTGCATTACCTTTGGGTAATACCAGCAGGAATCAGCATATGCGCATCACCATCAAGGGCCAGGTCACCATCCCGCAGCCGATCCGCGAGGCCGCGGGTTTCCACCCGGGGACCGAGATCGACTTTGTGCTGGGCGATGACGGGCAGGTCCGGGTCGTCGCGTCGGAACGCTTGCGGGCGGAACGGGCGCAGGCGCTGGCGGGGGTGATCGGGCGGTTGCGCGGCAGCGCCGACAGCGGGCTTTCCACCGATGACATCATGGCAATGACCCGGGAATGACCCCGGTCCTGGTCGATTCCAACATCCTGATCGACATTGCCACCGACGACCCTGTCTGGGGCGACTGGTCGGGCAGGGCGCTGGCGCAGGCGGGGCAGGGGGCGCGGCTGGTCATCAACCCGCTGATCTATGCCGAGGTTTCCGTTACCCACACCCGGATCGAGACGCTGGACGCCCTGCTGCCCGAGGCCGTGTTCGCCCGCGAGCCGCTGCCCTGGGCCGCCGGTTTCCTGGCGGGCAAGGCCTTCCTGTCCTATCGCCGCCGCGGAGGCGCGCGCAGCTCTCCCCTGCCTGATTTCTACATCGGCGCCCATGCGGCGGTGCGGGGTTACCGGCTGCTGACCCGTGACCGCGGCCGCTATGAAAGCTATTTTCCGCGGGTCGAGCTGATCGCGCCGTCCGCCGGCTGATCCCGCAACAGGCGGCGGGCCTGTGCCAGCCCGGCCAGCGTCGCCGTGCCTGCGTCGATCCGGGTCGCGCCGACCCCCTGCGCCGCCAGTGCCCTGGCGTAAAGCCCGGGCAGCGCGCCCTCGCCGACAATGACCACGTCGCGGCCCAGCCACCATCCGCGGGCGGCGGCAAGCTCGGCCCCGATCAGCAGCCCCCAAAGCCGCGCGTCGCTGGACCCGGACGGCCCTTTCACAAGCCCCTCGGTCCGCAGCGACGACAACCGCGCGGCCAAAGCCTGAGGGCGCGCCATTCCCTGCGCCACCGCGTCGTCGAACCCGTCGTCCGGGGCGGCGGCGGGGGTCTTGGGCGCGTGGCCGGACACAAGCGGGCGGATCAGCCCGAACAGCTCGGTGGTCATGAAGCTGCGGAAACCGACCACCTCGGCGGCGGAAAGCTCGGCCCAGTGGGTCTGCGGGCCGGTCAGGCAGACGACGCCGTCCCAGCCCGGGCGGGCCGCCAGAACCCCGGCAATGCGGGTTTCGGCGCCCTGCATCACATCGACCGACGGCGCCTGCTGCACCAGCCCGGGCACCAGCCACAGCGCCAGCCGCGGATCGGCCGAGTCCCCCGGCTGCAAAGGCCCGGCCAGAGCAGGGCAGGGAACCGGCCGCAGCCCCGCGCCGCCGGACAGGCCGCTGGCCAGCACCGGCACCGCGCGCCGGTCTTTGTGCGGCACGTTCCCGCCTGACCCGCCGTTCCCGCCTGACGCGGCCTCGCCATCCTTGCCCAGCCAGTCCCCGACCAGCGCCAGCAGCGCCGGGATGGGGTCGGCATGGGCTTTGCCCGGCCAGTCGCCCCGGGCTTGCGCCAGGATCCCGCCATCGTCGGACAGCACCCAGGCGCACAACCACCCCGGCCCGAACTCGGCCGCGATCCAGTCGATCACGGGGGCGCGGTCCTGCACCCCGCCTTGGCCCCCGGCTTGACCCGCACCCGCCATCAGCCGCGCCCGACCAGCGGCATGTCGGTGGCCATTACCGTCATGGTCAGGATATTGGCGCCCTTGGGTAACGAGGCCATGTGCAGCACCGCCTCGGCCACGATCCGGGGGTCCATCACCGGCTCGGCCCGGACCGAGCCATCGGCCTGCGCCACCCCGCGCGCCATCGGCGCGGCGATTTCGGTCAGGGCGTTGCCGATGTCGATCTGCCCGCAGGCGATGCCGCAGCCGCGCCCGTCCAGCGCCAGCGAACGGGTGATCCCCGTCACCGCGTGTTTCGAGGCCGTATACGCCACCGACCCCGGCCGCGGCACCTGTGCCGAGACCGAGCCGTTGTTGATGATGCGCCCGCCCTGAGGGATCTGCGCGCGCATCACCCGAAAGGCGGCGCGGGCGCACAGGAACACCCCGGTCACGTTGACCTCGATCACCCGGCGGAAATCCTCGGGGGCGATCTGGTCAGGAGGGCCGGCGAACAACGCCGCGCCGGCGTTGTTGAACAGCACGTCCAGCCGCCCCCACGCCGCCACCGCCCGGTCAAAGACCGCGTCCACCGCCGTTTCGTCGCAGACATCGCAGGGCAGGACCAGCGCATCCGGGTGGCCTTGGGCGGTCTCGTGCAGGGCGGTTTCGCGCCGGCCGATCAGCCCGACACGCCAGCCCGCATCCAGAAATGCCCTTGCGGTGACGCGGCCGATCCCGCTGCCCGCGCCGGTGATGATGATGGCTTGCGTCATGGCCCCGTCCTTGCCCAAAGCCCCGATTCTGGGCCGGCAGGCCGCGGGTGTAAAGCCGGGGCAGGGGGGCGGCCTTGCGGGGCAGGGCGCGCCTCAGGGGCACCGGCCCCCGGCGCGCGCCCCGGTCGCAACACGCTGGAACCCGTCACAGGCGGCCGGTATCTGCGCGGTTGTGTAAGACGAAGGGTTGCAGGATCATGCCCGCCACGCGCCCGATGGAACGGGTCCGGCGCACGGGCGGTTTTCGGTGGCTCAAGATTCGGTGGCTCAAGACAGGGAACTCTGCATGACTTCGACATCCTCTGATCTGCCGGTTTCGGCGCCGCTGCGGTCGCGGTCCCGGGCGGTGCCCTATGTCGTGCTGCTGGTCGTGGCGGTGCTGGTCGCCGTGCTGGTCTGGCTGGCCACCCGCCCGGTGGACATGCTGGTCCAGGGCGAGGTCGAGGCCCCGCGCGTCGATGTCAGCGCGCGCGTCCCGGGGCGGGTGGCCAGCCTTGGGGCCGATGTCGGCGATACGGTGGCGCGGGGCGACCTGCTGGTGCAGCTTGAAAATGCGCAGCTGACGACCGGGCTGGGCGCAAGCCAGGCCGCGCTGATCGTGGCGCAGCGCAGCGAAGAGGTCGCGGCCGCCACCCGCCCCGAGATCATCCGCGCCCGCGAGGCCGAACTGGCCGCCGCCGAGGCCGACCTGTGGCTGGCGCGCGAGGCCGCCACCCGCGAGCGTGAACTGGAGGAACGCGGCGTGCGGTCTCAGGCCATGCTGGAACAGGCGACGCGCAATCTTCAGGCGGCCGAACGCAAGGTCGATGCGGCGCAGGCGCAGCTTGATCTGGCGCGCGCGGGCGCCAGTGCCGAGGAACGCGCCGTCGCCGCCGCTCAGGTCGGGCAGGCGCGCGCCGCCATCGCCCAGGCCAGGGCCAATATCGACGAGCTTACCGTGATCGCGCCGCAGTCGGGGCAGATCACCGGCCGCATGGTCGAGCTGGGCGAAAATATCGGCCCCGGCGCGCCGCTGTTTTCCATCGTCGATCTGGATGCCGCCTGGTTCACCTTCAACATCCGCGAAAACCTGCTGGGCGGGCTGAAAGTGGGCGACGTCCTGCGCGTCCGGGTGCCCGCTCTGGACGCCGAGGTCGATGCCACGATCACCCTTATCAACGCGCAGGGCGAATTCGCCAGCTGGCGCGCGACCCGCGCGACGGGGGATTTCGACCTGCGCAGCTTTGAACTGCGCGCCCGGCCCGATCAGCCGCTGGACGGGCTGCGCCCGGGGATGTCGGCGCTGATCCATCCGGCCGAGACCGGCGCAAGATGATCGGCGTCATCACCGCGATCCGGCGCGAATTCGGGCTGATCCGGCGTCACCCGACGCTGATCGGCCTGGCGGTGGTGCTGCCGCTGGCGCTGATCGTGCTGCTGGCCATGGTCTTTCGCGCCGGCATTGCCACCGAACTGCCGGTGGCGGTGGTCGATCTGGATCGTTCGGACCTGTCGCGGCAGGTCGTGCGGATGCTGGACGCGACCCCCGACGTGGAAATCTCTGCGCGGACTTCCAGCCTGTCGCAGGCGCGTGACCTGATTGCCCGGGGACAGGCGCGCGGCGCCCTGCTGCTGCCGGCCGGGTTTGAACAGGACGCGCTGCGCGGCGCCCGCCCCGAGGCGGTGATCTTTTACGACAACCAGCACATGAGCGCCGGCTCGGTCGTGGCGCGGGGGGCGCGCAACGCGGTCAGCACGGCGGCCGCGGGGCTGAGCATCAGCCTGCAACAGGCGCAGGGCAGCGGCACCTTGCAGGCCATGGCCAGCGTGCAGCCCGTGCCGTTGCAGACCAGCGCGCTGTTCAATCCCGGCCTTGATTACGTCGATTTCCTGCTGGCGGCGCTGGTGCCCGCGGTCATCCAGTTGCTGGCCGCGGTGGCCTCGACCTATGCGGTGTCGCTGGATTTCGGGCCGGGGCGCCATGCGCTGGTGCTGCCGCGCCTTGCCGGCGGGCTGCTGCCGGCGATGCTGGGCAAGCTGCTGCCCTATACCTTCCTGTTCATGCTGATCCTCGGGGTGGCCGATGTCGGGCTGTATGGGCTGATGGGGGTGCCGCTGCGCGGTTCGATGCTGCTGATGGGGGTGGGGGCGACGCTGTTCATCCTGGCCTCGCAGCTGATCGGCGCGCTTGGCTTCCTGCTGACCCGCGATTTCGGCCGGGCGATCAGCTTTGTGGCGGTGATCCTTGCGCCGGCGATCGGCTACATGGGCATCGGCTTCCCGCGCGAGGCGATGCCGCCGCTGGCACAGGGCTGGTCGGCGCTGATGCCCGGCACCTGGTATCTGCAACTGCGCATCGACCAGGCGCTGCGCGGCACGCCGCTGGACCTGGCGGTCTGGCCGGTGCTTTACCTGCTGGCAATCGCGCTGGCGCTGGGGCTGCTGGTGCTGCTGCGTCTGGACCGGATGCGCGCGGCCTCGCGCCGGCCCCCCGCCGTGCCTGTTGCCGTGCATCCTGTCGCGCCCGGGGCCGCGCCATGAACGCGATCCTGCGGGTCATGCGCCAGGAACTGGCGGCGATCTTCGGCGACGTGCAGATCCTGTCGCTGATGGTGCTGTCGCTGGTCGTCTATGCGCTGATCTATCCGTTCCCCTACCGGCCCGAGCTGCTGCGCGAGGTGCCGGTGGCGGTGGTGGACCTGGACGGCTCTGGCGCGTCACGCCAATTGGTGCGCGAAATCGACGCAAGCGAGGCGGTCGCGATCACCGCCCGTCCGCCCTCGATGTCCGAGGCCGAACGCCTGGTCCACCAGCGCCGCGCCTACGGGATCGTGCTTGTCCCCGAGGGGTTCGAGCGCGACCTGCTGCGCGGCCGGCAAAGCCCGATCGCGGTCTATGCCGACGCCAGCTATTTCCTGATGTATCAGAAGGTGTTGTTCGGGGTGATGGGGCCGGCGCGCGCCACCGGCGTGCAGGTGCAGGTCGCCCGCCAGATGGCGACCGGGATCAGCCGGACCGAGGCCCTGTCGGGCGCCAGCCCCATCAATCTGGTCGAGGTGCCGCTGTTCAACCCCGCCGGCGGCTATGCCACCTATATCCTTCCCGCGGCCTTCGTCCTGATCGTGCAGCAGACGATGATGATGGGGCTGGGGCTTGTCGCCACCCGCCGGCCCCCCTCGCAGGAACCGCTGCCTTGGCGGGTGCTGGGGCGGGCGGCTGCCTGGCTTGGGCTTTATGCGCTGCTGCTGCCGATGTATCTGGTGGTGCTGCCATGGGCCTATGGCCTGCCCTGGCTGGGCGACCTGCCCACGCTGGCGGCGCTGGCGGTGCCCTTTGTCCTGGCGACGGGGTTTCTTGCGCAGGCGGTGGCGGCCACGCTGCGCCGGGCCGAGCTGGTGCAGATGTTCCTTCTGGCCGTGGGGATGCCGCTGTTCTTCCTGTCGGGCTTTGCCTGGCCGATGGAGGCCTTGCCCCCCGCGCTGCGCGCCGCCGGGCAGGTGGTTCCCAGCACCGCGATGATCGACGGCTATGTCCGCATGGCGCAGATGGGCGCGCGCACCGCCGATCTGGTGCCGGTCATCCGGCAGCTTTGGGCGCTGGCGTTCGTCTATGCGCTGATCACGCTGCTTTTGCGCGGCACCACGGCGGATGCGGCCCGCCCGCCCGGTCGCGGCCACCCGGAAAGCTGACAAAGGCGACACCCCGAGAGGCCGGCGACACCGGGACCGCACGACGGGGACCACGCGAGAGGACCGCACGGCGCGCGGACGGGCAGGGCGGGCAGAGGGGCAGGGGGACCGTGCCCCGCCCGTCAGGTATCGCCGCTTTCCCGGTCGTCGCGGCGGGGGTGGGCCGATTGCAGGATCTTGCCGATCTTGCGAAAGATGGCGGCCTGCGCACTGGTCTTGCGCCAGACCAGCGCGATTTCCCGAGGCATGGCGGTCGGCATGGCAGTCAGGGCGACGTGTTCGCCCCGCACCACGCCGGCGTCGATCGCCAGGTCCGGCAGGATCGTGATGCCCAGGTCCTCGCCCACCATCGCGATCAGCGTGGGCAGGCTGGTCGCGGCAAAGCTTTCGTCCTGATACAGGGTCACGCCCGGAAAGCTGGACAGGGCGTGGCGTTGCAGGCAGTGGCCCTTTTCCAGCAGCAACAGCTCGGACCGGGCCAGTTCTTCGCCACCGATGTTCCTGCGCCCGGCGAAAGGGTGCCCCTTGGGGGTCGCCAGGCGATAACGGTCCTCGAACAGCGGCTCGACGTGAAGGCCGCGCGTTTCGTAGGGCAGCGCCAGCAGGACCACGTCCAGCCGCCCGGCCTCAAGCCCGTCCAGCAGCGAATCGCTAAGCTCCTCGCGCAGGAAAAGGCGCATCCCGGGAAAGGCCTGGCGCAGCGGAGCCATGGCATGAGGCAGCAGGTAAGGCCCGACGGTCGGGATCGCCCCCATGCGGATATCGGCGCAGTGCCCGTTGGAATATTCGCGTGCGAGAGCGACGATTTCCTTTATGTCGGTCTGGATGGCGCGCGAACGGCGGGCAAGCTCGGCCCCGATCGGGGTCAGCGACACGGAATGACGGGTCCGTTCGACCAGCAGCACCCCCAGTTCGCTTTCCAGTTCGGCAAGGGCCGAGGAAATCGTCGGCTGGCTGACCCGCGACAGCTCGGCCGCGCGCGAAAAGCTGAGCGTGTCGGCGATGGCCACGAAAAAGCCCAGTTGGCGGAAGGTCGGCATCTGCTATTCTTAAAATCTATCAAGTCCGGGTTTATTATAGATTTCCATATCGGGCCGGCAAGCGGTAAACAACATGCACATCCGCCCCTCCACCCATTCCCCTC
>JAZIHR010000010.1:0-42611 GCA_036678445.1 Alphaproteobacteria bacterium | reverse complement strand
GCAGCACATGGATGCCCCGCCGATGACCCCGCCCGCCACCGACACCCAGACGCAAGCCCCGGCCGCGCCGGTGGTGCAGGATGTGCTGACCCTGCCCCGCAAGGCGCCCGAAAACGCACGGCAGAACATCGTCGGCCTGACCCGCGACGGGCTGCGCGAGGCGCTGATCGCCGCCGGCACCCCCGAACGGCAGGCCCGGATGCGGGTGGGGCAGATCTGGCAGTGGGTCTATCACTGGGGCGTGCGCGATTTCGCGCAGATGACCAACCTGGCCAAGGATTATCGCGCCCTGCTGGCCGAGCGGTTCGAGATCGCGCTGCCGCAGGTGGTGACCCGGCAGGTGTCCGAGGACGGCACCCGCAAATACCTGCTGCGCATCAACGGCGGGCACGAGGTCGAGACCGTCTATATCCCCGAGGACGGCCGCGGCACGCTGTGCGTGTCGTCTCAGGTCGGCTGCACGCTGACCTGTTCCTTCTGCCACACCGGCACGCAGAAACTGGTGCGCAACCTGACCGCCGGGGAAATCGTCGGCCAGTTGCTGGTGGCCCGCGACGACCTGGGCGAATGGCCGGAACCCGGCGCGCCCAAGGACGAAACCCGGCTGGTGTCGAACCTTGTCCTGATGGGCATGGGCGAGCCGCTGTATAATTTCGACAACGTGCGCGACGCCATGCGCGTGGTGATGGACGGAGAGGGGCTGTCGCTGTCGCGCCGCCGCATCACCCTGTCCACCAGCGGCGTGGTGCCGGAAATCGCGCGCACGGCCGAAGAGATCGGCTGCCTGCTGGCGGTCAGCTTCCACGCCACCACCGACGCGGTGCGCGACGTGCTGGTGCCGATCAACAAACGCTGGAACATCCAGACGCTGCTGGATGCCCTGCGTGACTATCCCCGGCTGTCGAACAGCGAACGCATCACCTTTGAATACGTGATGCTGGACGGGGTGAACGACAGCGACGACGACGCGCGCCGGTTGGTGCGGCTGATTCGCGGCATCCCTGCCAAGATCAACCTGATTCCCTTCAACGAATGGCCCGGCGCGCCCTATCGGCGGTCCAGCTGGGAACGGATCGAGGCATTCGCCGACATCATCTACAAGGCCGGCTACGCCAGCCCGATCCGCACCCCTCGGGGCGAGGACATCATGGCCGCCTGCGGGCAGCTGAAATCCGCGACCGAGCGCGGCCGGAAATCCGCGGCGCAGGTGGCGGCCGAAGCCGGGATAACGACCGGGGCCTGATCCGGGGCTTAATCCAGCAGCCCCGCCACATGCTCGGCAATCGCCAGTGATGCCGTCAGGCCGGGGCTTTCGATCCCGAACAGGTTGACCAGCCCGGGCAGGCCGTGGACCGCCGGCCCGTCGATGCGGAAATCCGCAGAGGGCTGCTCCGGGCCGGTGATCTTGGGGCGGATGCCGCAATAGGCGGGCTGCAACGCCCCCGGCGGCAGGCCCGGCCAGTAGCGGCGGATCTCGGTCTCGAAATACGCGCGGCGGGCGGGGTTCACCCGGTAGTCCACAGCCTCGATCCACTCGACATCCGGGCCGAAACGCATGGCGCCGCCCAGGTCCAGCGTCAGATGCACCCCCAGCCCGCCGGGTTCGGGGACCGGATAGACCAGCCGCGAAAACGCCGCGTGGCCGGGGGCGGCGAAATAATTGCCGCGAGCATAGTGTGTGGCGGGAACATGCGCCAGGTCCAGCCCCAGCGTGGCGCGGGCGATGTCGCTGGCCCACAGCCCGGCCGCGTTCACCACCCGCTCGGCGGCCAGCGCAAAGGGCTGGCCCGCGGATTCGGTGTGGACGACGAAACCCGCCGCTTTCGGCTCGACCCCGGTCACGGCGGTGCCCAGTGACAGCAGCGCCCCCGCCGATTCCGCATCCGCCAGCAGCGCCGCCATCAGCGCATGGCTGTCCACGATGCCGGTGTCGGGCGACAGCAGCGCGCCGTGGCAGGCCAGCGCCGGTTCCAACGCCTGCGCCTGCGCGGCACTCAACGGCTGCAACGCGACCCCGCTGGCAGCGGCCTGCGCGGAAATGCGTTCCAGATCAGCCAGCTGCGCGGCCGAGGTCGCCACGATCAGCTTGCCGCAGCGGCGGTGCGGCAGGCCGCGAGCGGCGGCATAATTGTAAAGCTGCGCCCGCCCTCTGGTGCACAGCCGCGCCTTGAGGCTGCCCTGCGGGTAATGGATTCCGGCGTGGATCACCTCGGAATTGCGCGAGCTGGTGTGGGTGCCGATGGCGCCTTCACGCTCGGCCAGAACCACCTCGATGCCGCGCAGGGCCAGCGCCCGGGCGATGGCCAGCCCGACGACGCCCGCGCCGATCACGATGCAGCCGACCCGATCCATCCGCCCTCCCTTGATATGAAAACGGCCCGCCAAGGGGGGCGGGCCGTTGAAAACCTTGGCAACCGGCGCCTTAGCGCGGCGCGATCATCATCACCATCTGCCGGCCTTCCAGCTTGGGCATGGATTCGACCTTGCCGGCCTCGCCCACTTCGTCGCGGACCCGGTGCAGCAGTTCCATCCCCAGATTCTGGTGGGCCATTTCGCGGCCGCGGAAGCGCAGGGTCACCTTGACCTTGTCGCCGTCTTCCAGGAACCGCTTCACCGAACGCATCTTGACGTCATAGTCGTGGTCGTCGGTCCCGGGCCGGAACTTGACCTCTTTGACGTCGATGGTCTTTTGCTTCTTGCGGGCCTCGGCCTCGCGCTTTTGCTGTTCGTATTTGAACTTGCCGAGGTCCATGATCTTGCAGACCGGCGGCACGGCATTGGGCGAAATCTCGACCAGATCCAGCCCGGCTTCTTCGGCAAGCGCCATGCCTCGGGCCGGGGTCACCACCCCGATATTTTCACCTTCCGCCCCGATCAGGCGGATTTCGGGGACCCGGATACGGTCGTTGGTGCGGGGGCCGGTATCACGGGTGGGCGGAGCGTTGTGCGGGCGGCGAGCTATGGGCGTGGTCCTTTTATCGCTGAAAATGACGTCTGTCAGATAATCAACCCGGGCCAGTGTTTCAACCGGATATCGCTGTCGCCAGGGGCAGTTGCCCGCCCGAAACCACCCGCAAGGACGGCTTTTCCCCATCGGGAAGCTGTGCGATACAGTCCGCGCCTGCGGCTCCGTGCCGTTCGGGCGGATTTCCGGGGCTGAGGAAGGGTTCGTTCATGTCGCGTCTGGCCAAGCTGATTCTCGTGCTCGTGATTCTGCTGGCGGGGGTGTTCTACTGGCAGTCGCAGCAGCAGGGGCAGCCGCCGCAGGGGGATTCCTCTGCCGATACCGCCGGCCAGCAGGCAGCCGATGCCGCCGGCAACGCCGCCGATGCCGCGGCCGATGCCGCCGCAACCGCCGCTGACGCGGCGACCGAGGCCAGCCGCACCGCCGGCGACGCCCCCGTTCTGGGCGATGCCGCGCACGAGGCGCAGGCCGCGGCCGAGGCGGCCATCGAGGCCGCCGCGACCGCCGCTGACGCGGCCGCCCGGGCTGAAGCCGAAGCCGCGACCGGCACGCCGGGCAGCGTCGCCGCCGCGACCGAAGCGGCAGGCGAAGCCGCGCGCGAGGCCGCCGGCGCTGCGTCCGAGGCAGCCCAGGCCAGCCGCACCGCAGCCGAGATCGACCGGCTGCTGACCCCGGAAGGCTTCAACCCCGCCGAGGTCGAGGCCCTGATCGACGACAGCAGCCTTGACCCCGCGCAGCGCGATTCGCTGAAGGCGGCGGTGACTGCGGCGTCCAGCAGCCCCCTGATGCTGCGCGCCGCGCTGGAGCAGGTCCGGGCCGTCCTGCGGTGATGGACATGACACCCGCCACGCGCCCCGACCCCGCCGGGCGGGACGCGCCGCCGCCAGCGGCCTTGCCCCTGTCCGTGCCTCTCTCTGTGTCCCCCTCTGCGCCCGTTGCCGCCGTCGCCGGGCCATCCGCGCCACGCCGGCCCGAGCCGCTGGAACAGTTCCTGGCCGCCCCCGGCGACCACCTGAAGCGCGGGCCGATCGCGGTCATCCTGATCGAGGACGGGACCGAGATCGAGGCCACCCTGGCCCATCACCTGAAACTGGGGTTCCGCAAGATCCTCGCGCTGTCGCCCGAGCCGCTGGAGCCGGTGGCCCCGCTGGGCGCCGCCGGGAACAAGGTGCTGAACCTGATCCACGACACCCGCGCCCGCGACGCGCTGCCACGGGCCGTCAATGCGGTGATCGCCGCCGCGCCCCCCGACAGCTGGATTTACTACGGCTATAACGCCGAATTCCTGTTCTACCCGTTCTCGGAAACCCGCGGTGTGGGCGAGATGCTGGCCTTTCACGCCGAGGAACGCCGCCGCGCGATGCTGACCTATGTGGTCGATCTATACGCCCCGGACCTGGCGCAGAACCCTGATGCGGTCAGCATGGACCAGGCGATGTTCGACCGCTCTGGCTATTACGCGCTGGGGCGGCCCGACCGGCAGGGCGGGTTCCGCGAACGGCAGCTGGATTTCTATGGCGGGCTGCGCTGGCGGTTCGAGGAACACCTGCCCCCCGACCGCCGCCGCATCGACCGCATCGCGCTGTTCCGCACCGAAAAGGGCTTGCAACTGCTGCCCGATCACCGGCTGTCGGTCGAGGAATACAACACCTATGCCTGCCCCTGGCACAACAACCTGACTGCGGCGGTGGCCTCGTTCCGGGTGGCCAAGGCGCTGGCCCGCAACCCCGGCTCGCGCGAGCATCTGCGCGATTTCACCTGGCGCAACTCGGTCCGGTTCCGGTGGGAATCGTCCCAGTTGATGGAGCTGGGGCTGATGGAACCGGGACAGTGGTTCTGACCCGGCGCTGAGGGCCGCGGGGAAAGGGAACGGGGGAAAGGGGGCTGTCTGCCCCCTCTGGCATCCCTGCGGGCTGCCATTCACCCCCCGAGGATATTTGGGACCGCCCGAACCACGGGGCGCGGGCGGTCCGTTCCGATCAGACCACGCCCAGCGCGCGCATCGCCTCGGCCACGCGGACGAAGCCGGCGATGTTGGCGCCCAGCACATAGTCGCCGGGGGCGCCGTATTCCTCGGCGGTTTCGGCGCAGACGTCATGGATGTTGGTCATGATTTCGTCCAGCCGCTCGACCGTCTGGTCGAAGGTCCAGCTGTCGCGCGAGGCGTTCTGCTGCATTTCCAGCGCCGAGGTGGCGACCCCGCCGGCGTTCGCCGCCTTGCCCGGCGCATAAAGCACGTTCGACTGGCGCAGCGCATCGACCGCATCGGGGGTGCAGGGCATGTTGGCGCCCTCGGCCACCACGCGGACGCCGTTGCGGATCAGCGCGGCGGCGTGCTTGCCGTTCAGTTCGTTCTGGGTGGCGCAGGGCAGTGCGATTTCGCAGGGCACATCCCAGATCGGGCCCTTGCCGGCCTCGACGAAATAGGTGCCGGTGCCCTTGATCCGGTGGTATTCCGAGATCCGGCCGCGGCGTTTTTCCTTGATTTCGCGCACCAGATCCAGGTCCAGCCCGTTTTCATCGACCACATAGCCGCCGGAATCCGAGCAGGCGACGACCTTGGCGCCGTATTCCTGCAACTTCTTGATGGCAAAGCAGGCGACATTGCCCGAGCCGGACACCACCGCGGTCTTGCCGTCGATCGAATCGCCCTGCGCCTCGAGCATCGAGCGCACGAAGAACACCAGCCCGAAGCCCGTCGCCTCGGGGCGGGCACGCGAGCCGCCGTAGGACAGGCCCTTGCCGGTCAGCACCCCGGCCTCGTAGCGGTTGGTCAGGCGCTTGTACTGCCCGAACATGTAGCCGATTTCGCGGCCGCCCACCCCGATGTCGCCGGCCGGCACGTCGGTGTATTCGCCGACATGGCGGTGCAGTTCGGTCATGAAGGACTGGCAGAAGCGCATGATCTCGCGGTCCGAACGCCCCTTGGGGTCAAAGTCGGACCCCCCCTTGCCGCCACCGATCGGCATGGTGGTCAGGGCGTTCTTGAAGGTCTGCTCGAAGCCCAGGAACTTGATGATCCCCACGTTCACCGAGGGGTGAAAGCGGATCCCGCCCTTGTAGGGGCCAAGCGCCGAGTTGAACTGCACACGGAAGCCGCGGTTGATCTGCACCTGGTTCTGGTCGTCGATCCACGGCACGCGGAAGATGATCTGCCGTTCCGGTTCGCAGATCCGCTCGATCAGCCCCTCTTCGAGGAACTGCGGATACTTGGCGACCACGCGGCCAAGACTTTCCATCACCTCGATCACGGCCTGGTGGAATTCGGGCTCGCCGGCATTCCGCTCTTTCACCGTGGTCAGGATGGGTTCCAGTTTTTCGTCGATGCGCGTCATGTCATTCCTCGCCAATGGGGCGTTGCGGCGCGCAAACAACCCCAAACAGCCCCGGGGCACAACTGAATTGCGCAGAACTAAGCCATGAATCGCAGAAAAAGCCTGTATGAGGCCACCAGCACCCCGCACGGGGCGCCATATTGCCGCCCGCAGAAGGCCCGGCGCTGCTTGCAGGGTTTGCGGCCCGGGTGATAGACGCGACAGGAACCCGGCAGGACAGCCGGAGCAACTGGCGAGGATGCGACCGGATGGCGATGGAACAGACGAGCTTCGACCGCGACGACCTGCTGGCCTGTGCGCGGGGCGAACTGTTCGGCCCCGGCAATGCACAACTGCCCGAGCCCCCGATGCTGATGATGGACCGCATCACCGAGATTTCGGGGGATGGCGGCGCCCATGGCAAGGGTCATGTGGTGGCCGAATTCGACATCCATCCCGACCTGTGGTTCTTTGCCTGCCACTTTCCCGGCAACCCGATCATGCCGGGCTGCCTGGGGCTGGACGGGCTGTGGCAACTGACCGGCTTCAACCTGGGCTGGCGCGGCTGGCAGGGGCGCGGCTATGCGCTGGGGGTGGGCGAGGTCAAGCTGACCGGCATGGTCCGCCCTGATCGCAAGCTGCTGACGTATCGTGTCGATTTCACCAAGGCCGTGCAGACCCGCCGGCTGACCATGGGCGTCGCCGACGGCACGGTCGAGGCCGATGGCGAGCTTATCTATCAGGTCAAGGACATGAAGGTCGCTCTTTCCGAGAGCTGAACCCAGGAGGGCAGCATCATGCGCCGCGTCGTCATTACCGGGCTGGGGATCGTCTCGCCCATCGGCAACAACGCCGAAGAAGTCATCGAAAGCCTGCGCACGGGCCGGTCGGGGATCGTGTTCTCGCCGGAATATGCGGAAAAAGGCTTCCGCAGCCAGGTCGAGGGTCGCCCGAACATCGACATCGCCGCCCATATCGACAAGCGCGACCTGCGCTTCATGGGCGAGGGCGCGGCCTGGAACTTTATCGCCATGCAGCAGGCCGTGGCCGATTCCGGGCTGGAGCCGGGCGACGTGTCGAACCCGCGCACCGGGCTGGTGATGGGGTCGGGCGGGCCGTCCACCTCGAACTTCTTCAACGCCCATCAGATCGTGATCGAAAAAGGCGCGCCCAAGCGGATGGGGCCGTTCATGGTCACCCGCTGCATGTCGTCCACCAACTCGGCCTGTCTTGCGACGCCGTTCGCGATCAAGGGGGTGAACTACTCGATCACCTCGGCCTGCGCGACCAGCGCCCATTGCATCGGCAACGGCACCGAGCTGATCCAGATGGGCAAGCAGGACATCGTGTTCGCCGGCGGCGGCGAGGAACTGGACTGGACGCTGTCCTGCCTGTTCGACGCCATGGGCGCGATGTCGTCCAAGTACAACGACACGCCCGCGACCGCCTCGCGCCCCTATGACGCCACCCGCGACGGCTTTGTCATCGCTGGCGGCGGCGGCGTGGTGGTGCTGGAGGAACTGTCCCACGCACTGGCCCGCGGCGCCAAGATCTATGCCGAGGTCACCGGCTACGGCGCCACCTCGGACGGCTACGACATGGTCGCGCCCTCGGGCGAGGGCGGCGAGCGCGCGATGCGGGTGGCGCTGGACACCCTGCCCGAAGGCCGCCGGATCAGCTATATCAACGCCCACGGCACCTCGACCCCGGTGGGCGATATCGGCGAGGTCAAGGCGATCCGCCGCATCTTCGGCGAAGGCGCGACCCCGCCGATCAGTTCCACCAAGTCGCTGACCGGGCATTCCCTGGGCGCGACCGGCGTGCACGAGGCGATCTATTCGCTGCTGATGATGCAGCAGGGCTTCATCGCCGCCTCGGCCAACATCACCCAGCTGGACCCCGAGATCCGGCCCGAGGAAATCGCCACCAGCCGCATCGACGGGGTGGACTTCGATTCGGTGCTGTCCAACAGCTTTGGCTTTGGCGGCACCAACGCCACGCTCGTGATGTCGAAATACCGAGGATGACCATGGGGCTTTTGCAGGGCAAGCGCGCGCTGGTGATGGGTGTCGCCAATGACCGGTCCATCGCCTGGGGCATCGCCAGCGCGCTGGCCGCGCAGGGGGCGGAACTGGCCTTTACCTATCAGGGCGAAGCGTTCGGCAAGCGGGTGCAGCCGCTGGCGGAATCGGTCGGGTCCGACCTGCTGCTGGACGTGGACGTCACCGACGACGAATCGCTGGACGCGGCCTTTGCCGGGTTGGCGGAACGCTGGGGGCGGCTGGACATCCTGGTCCATGCCATCGCCTTTTCCAGCAAGGACGAGCTGACCGGGCGTTTCGTCGATACCAGCCGGGCGAACTTCAAGAACTCGCTGGATATTTCCTGCTATTCGCTGATCGAGGTGGCGCGCCGGTCGCGGCCGCTGATGCACGAGGGCGGCACGGTCCTGACCCTGACCTATGGCGGCTCGAACCGGGTGACGCCGTTCTACAACGTCATGGGCGTGGCCAAGGCGGCGCTGGAATCGGCGGTGCGCTATCTGGCTAACGACCTGGGGCCCGAAGGAATCCGGGTCAACGCGATCAGCCCCGGCCCGATGAAAACCCTGGCCGGCGCCGCCATCGGGGGCGCGCGCAAGACCTATCGCCATACCGAGGCGAACGCGCCGCTGCGCGCCAACGCGACGCTGGAGGCGATCGGGGGCACGGCCGTGTGGCTGTGTTCCGACTGGGGCGCCTGCACCACCGGCGAGGTGGTGATGGTCGACGGCGGCTATCATGTGCTGGGGATGCCGCAGCCCGACAATATCTGACGCCGGGGATCCAGGCAGAACCGGGGCGCTGCCCCGGACCCCGGGATATTTCAGGACAGAAGATGGAGGGTGAAATGGCGACGCAGTTCTTCACGGCGGCGGATGGTGCGCGGCTGGCCTATCAGGACGAGGGCGAGGGGCTGCCGGTCCTGTGCCTGGCCGGGCTGACCCGCAGCATGGATGATTTCGACTATCTGCCGCCGGCACTGGCGGACTGCCGGATGATCCGCATGGATTATCGCGGCCGCGGCCAGTCCGAATGGACCGGAGCCGCCACCTACACCGTCCCGCAAGAGGGCGCGGATGCGCTGGCGCTGCTGGATCACCTGGGAATCGAGCGGGCGGCGGTGCTTGGCACCTCGCGCGGGGGGTTGATCGCGATGTATCTGGCGGCGGTGGCCAAGGACCGGCTGCTGGGCGTCTGCCTGAACGACGTGGGCCCGGCGCTAAGCCGCGAAGGGCTGGAAGGGATCATGGATTACGTCGGCCGCCGCCCGACCGCGAGGACCCTGGCCGAGGTGGCGCAGGCCCTGCCCCGGACGCTGAAGGGCTTCGGCGACGTCCCCGAGGGTCGCTGGCAGGAAGAGGCCGCGCGGCTGTATCGACAGGGCGCGGACGGGGTGGAACTGACCTACGACCCGACGCTGCGCGACGCCTTCCTTGCCGCCTTCAAGAACCCCGACGCTACCGCTTGGCCGCTGTTCGACGCGCTGGCCGGACTGCCGGTGGCGCTGATCCATGCGGCGGGATCGGACCTGCTGGGCGAGGATGCGGTGACAGAGATGCAGCGGCGCCGGCCGGACATGATCTACGGCAAGGTGCCGGGGCGCGGGCATATCCCGTGGCTGGACGAGCCGGAAAGCGTGGCGGTGGTCAGGGCGTGGGTTGGGGCGGTGCAGGCCGGGGTGGCCGCGTAGGGCGCTTGCTTTGCACGCACCTACGCTTGCTTTCCGACCCTGATCCCCAATTGATCAAGCAATTCATTGCTATCTATTGTCGACAGCCAGATAAGAAAACCTCTATCTACGACTGATAACTTCAGTTCGGACTGATCATAATCAAGAACAAACGGCTTTATATTTTTCCTTGACTGCAATGCCGGGACGGATATGAGCGCCTGTGTAACGTTGCCGGGATTAAGACTCGCTCCACGAGGATGCACGCGCTCCAACGTCTCGCGAATGAACCTATACCTGAGGCCATCTTCAAGCTCATCGACAGTCGACGTAAGTACCGGGTAGAGAATCCACCGATACATCTCTAAGTCTGTATCCTGAAATCCACCCGCAAAACTGGTCAGAAACGCCTGATAACGCGCCCCGGATTCACTGACGACATCGGCCACATAGGCGCTCGCAGAGCGTTCAAGCTGCAAGCGTGCCTGATTTACATCAGTACTAACCACGCCGGCGTCATGGCACGCTCGACGGCAGCTTTCTTGCACGATGTAAACACTACCTAAGCTTGCCTCAACAAGCTCAGCCTTAAATGTATCGTCAAATTTTATATTCAGCAGATCTTCGCCCTTTTCGATTACCGAAATTAACTGATCTTGAGTCCAAGCATCTGCATCTACGGATACAATCCTCCCCCCGAGATCACCGTTTATTAGGATCAGCCGATTCTCTTCGCGCCAGACCGCAACGATAATAAAGGTTATATTAGAGCGCTCATGAACTGTTTTTAGGAAGAACGCATAGTTCTCCTGGGTCTCTTTAGGGAGATAATGAAAATCCTCCAGAACGACAAACTTTCTAAAGTTGACGGACTCGAGGGCAGAGACGAGATCGTTCGGATCCGCAGGGTCGATTTCAAGGGGCCGTTCATTAATCGCATTGACAGATTTTTGCTCTACTTCACCGCCAACCTGCCCTTCGCCGCCAAATACGGCAGTCTTAAAGCTGGCGAGAAGCTTAAATCTATTCTCAATTGTCCGAGTTGTCGATACCTCCACCCGGAATCCCGCCTCCTTTAGGATTGCCTCAGCCAACCTCTCCAATCCCCAAGTATTTTGACATTGAACAAGGACAAAGTCCTCATCCTGAAGGCCGTTCTTTCTGAGGCAAGTTTTTCCCTGCTTGGAGCTGCCGTAAATAATAACATGCTTATCTACTGACAAGCACTCGATGAACTTCCCATCGACATTCTCGCGCTCGACATAGTTCAACGGAAGCTCTCTCGTAACTCCGTACACATCGTCTGTTCTGTACATCACCCCCACACCCCCTCAAATTCCCGCCACTCGCCCTTGTTCATCCCGCTGTTTTCCTGCGTGACCACCTCGCCGGCCAAGCGCCGTTTCAGCGCCTCCACGCCTTTCGCCGACAGCTGCACCCCGCCCAGCCGGTAGTCCTTGAATGCCGCGTAGGCCAGCGGCACCCAATCCTCCACGATGCGGCACATGGTTTCCGCATAGGCGCGGATTTCGTATTGCGCGTGGGCATCGGCGCGCAGGCGCAGGAAATGGAACAGGTTGTGCAGGTCGGTTTTCCAGTACCATTGCGTATAGATATTCGCCGGCAGATTCATGCGGGCCAGTTCGCGGGCCAGGCCCTGCTGGCCGTCCTGCGACAGCATGGCTTCGTAATGGTCGTAGCTGCGCATCGAATCCTCGCGCAGGATGTCCAGCACGCGCTGCGCCTCGTCGCCTTGCAGCACCTCGCCGCGGCCCTGGTTGTTCACCGTCGATTGCGCCGCCAGGTTTTCCGGGGCGGGAATGTAGAACTCGCGGTCGAGGATCGAATAGCGGGCCGAGTATTCGTTCACATTGGCGGTGCGGTGGCGGATCCACTGGCGGGCGACGAACACCGGCAACTTGACGTGCAGCTTGATCTCGCACATCTCGAAGGGGGTCGAATGCCAGTGCCGCATCAGATAGCGGATCAGCCCCTCGTCGTTCGACACCGCCTTGGTGCCGCGCCCGTAGCTGACGCGGGCGGCCTGAACGATGGCGGAATCGTCGCCCATATAGTCGATGACCCGGACCAGCCCGTGGTCAAGCACGGGCTGGGCGACGTAAAGATGCCGTTCAACCCCCTCGGCCACCGCGCGCAGGGTCGCACGCGGGTTGGCGCGGGCGTCGTCGATTTCGGCCTGTTGTTCCGGGGTCAGGGGCATGGCGTCCTCGTTGCTTGTCTCCCCCTGTCTCTAGCGTCCCTGCGCCTGTCGTGCCACCATAAGCCATGACCTGAAGGAGGGCCCTCGATGCGCTATCTGCACACCATGGTTCGCGTGAAGGATCTGAACACCAGCACGGCATTTTACCGGCTGCTGGGGCTGGAGGAGACCCGGCGGATCGACAATGAACAGGGGCGCTTCACGCTGCTGTTCATGGCCCCGCCCGGCCAGCCCGAAACCCCGGTCGAGCTGACCTGGAACTGGGACGGGGACGACGGCCTGCCCTCGGACAGCCGGCATTTCGGGCATCTGGCCTATGAGGTCGACGACATCTATGCGACCTGCGCGCATCTGGCGGCCCACGGCGTCACCATCAACCGGCCGCCGCGCGACGGTCGCATGGCATTCGTGCGCAGTCCCGACAATATTTCCATCGAACTGCTGCAAAAGGGGGCCAGCCTGCCGCCACAGGAACCCTGGGCCAGCATGGACAACACCGGACACTGGTAGGCATCAGTAGATATAGCGGATCTGTTCCGCCCAGAATCGTTCCACCCGCCGCCACTGCATGTTCACGCGCTGGATCGGCGGGTCGTCCAGCACCCCGGACGCCTGCAACCCCTCGGCATGGCGGGCGAACATCCGGCCCAGGGTATCGCGGATTTCCTCGCCCTGCGGTGTCAGGCGGACGCGGACGGACCGGCGGTCCATGTCGCAGCGCTGGTGGTGGACATAGCCCATCTGCACCAGTTTCTTGAGATTGTAGCTGACGTTCGAGCCCTGATACATCCCGCGCGAACGCAGTTCACCCGCCGACACCTCGGCCGTGCCCATGTTGTATAGCAGCAGCGCCTGCACCGGGGTCAGGTCGGTCAGCCCCAGCCGTTCAAAGTCGTCCTTGATCAGGTCCAGCATCAGCCGGTGCAGCCGGTCAAGGATCTGCAAGCTTTCCAGATAGGGTTCCAGCACATCCGGCAGCCCGTAATCCATCGCGGGCACGGGCGCAGGCACAGAATCTTTCAGCACGGCGAATCGGGTCATCTTGTCATCCGCTTGGCGTCGTCCTGATCCAAGCTGTCACAGATAACCCAAGATTCGGTTAAGCGCCGCGAATCTCTTTCAGGCGGTCGCGGGCATGGGCGGCAATGCGGTCCATGATCGCGGCCAGCGCCTGCGGCCCTGCGGCCCGCCCGGCCAGCCGCGCGGTGATCCAAGGGTAAAGATCCTGGTCGTTTTCATCCAGCAGACGCTCGTAATCCTCCAGCGCGGCGGGTTCCAGCCCTGCCAGCTGCGTATCGGCAAACGGACCCAGGATCAGGTCCATCTCGCGCGTGCCGCGGCGCCAGCTGCGCATGGTCAGCCGCTTGAGGCGGGTATCGTGGTGCTCCATCCGAAAACTCCGTGCGGCTTGCGACTTGTCGGCGCGCTGCATATCACCGGCACGCCCCCCTTCAACCCGCGAGGCCGCCGATGAGCTTTCTGTCCCAGACCCTTGCCCGCGTCAAACCCTCGTCCACCATCGCGATGACCAATCTGGCGCGCGAGCTTGCGACAGAAGGCCGCGACATCATCAGCCTGTCCGCCGGAGAGCCGGATTTCGACACCCCCCTGCATATCCGAGAGGCCGCCAAGGCCGCGATCGACGCCGGCCACACCCGCTATACCGCCGTGGACGGCATCCCGGAACTGAAGCGGGCGGTGGCCGACAAGTTCCGCCGCGAAAACGGGCTGGACTATGCGCCGCAGCAGGTCACCGTCGGCACCGGCGGCAAGCAGATCCTGTATAACGCGCTGATGGCGACGCTGAACCCGGGGGACGAGGTGATCATTCCCGCCCCTTACTGGGTCAGCTATCCCGACATGGTGACGCTGGGCGGCGGCACCCCGGTGATCGTCGCGGGCAGCATCGAAAGCGGTTACCGGATCACGCCCGAGCAACTGGAATCCGCGATCACGCCGCGCACGAAATGGGTGATCCTGAACTCGCCCTCGAACCCCACCGGCGCGGGCTATGGCGAAGCCGAGATGCGCGGCCTGACCGACGTGCTGCTGCGCCACCCGCATGTCTGGGTGCTGGCCGACGACATCTACGAACACCTGGTCTACGACGATTTCCGCTTCGTCACCCCCGCGCAGGTCGAACCGGAACTGATCGGCCGCACCCTGACCATGAACGGGGTCAGCAAGGCCTATGCGATGACCGGCTGGCGCATCGGCTATGGCGCCGGGCCGGTGGAACTGATCCGCGCGATGGCCAACGTGCAGTCGCAATCGACCTCGAACCCCTGCTCGATCAGCCAGTATGCGGCGCTGGCCGCGCTGATCGGGCCGCAGGACTACATCGCGGAAAGCCGCGCCGTGTTCCAGCGCCGCCGCGATCTGGTCGTGGCCGGGCTGAACCAGTGCGAGGGCATCGACTGCCCGGTGCCGCAGGGGGCGTTCTACGTCTACCCCTCGATCGCGCGGCTGATCGGCCGGGCAACCCCCGAAGGCACGCAGATCACCGACGACCGGACCTTTGCGATGGAGCTGCTGAACGCCACCGGCGTCGCCGTGGTTTTTGGCGAGGCTTTCGGCCTGTCCCCGCATTTCCGCATCAGCTACGCGGCCTCGGACACGCAGCTTTCCGACGCGGTCGCCCGCATCCGCGGCTTTTGCGGCAGCTTGCGCTAGGAACCGCGGCGGGCAGCGGGCGTTCCTTGGACGACTGTCCCAGGCCGAAAGGATCGAAACATGCTGTCTCACAATGCGCTTGTCGTCGTCGCAGACGGGCACCGGGCGGTGCTGCTGCGCAACATCGCCAAGCACGGCATCGAGCTTGAGGAAATGGAACGGATCGCCCCCGCGAATCTGCTGGACCAGAGCCAGGGCCGGCAGCCCGAAGAAACCACCCCTCGCGACGAGGACGAGGCGACATTCGCCAGACAGCTTGCCGAGCGGCTGAACCGCATGGTGTTGCAAAACAAGGTCGAAGAGCTTGTAATCATCGCCGATCCCTCGACATTGGGGGTGATGCGCAGGAACTATCACAAGATGCTGGAACAGAGGCTGGTCAAGGAACTGCCCAAGACCCTGACCTCGGCCAGTGCCAAGGAAATCGCCCGCGCGCTTGCCTGACCGGCCAGCGCGCCGGCCGCAATGATGCGAGGAGGCGGCGGGAATGAAATTTCTGGCAATTCCCGTCCTGCTGTTGGTGGCGGCGCTGGTCCTGCACGTCGTGTTCCGCCCCCCGCCGCTGGAGGGGCGGTCAACCTCGGCCGCGGTCCGGCTGTCCTCTGACACGCGGCTGGGCCGGATGGTCCTTTCTGCCGCGCCCCATGATGCCCACGACAGCGGCGTGATCGCGCTGGACGACGGGCGCGACGCCTTTGCCGCCCGCGTCGCCCTGATCCGCGAGGCTGAAAGCGCGCTGGATATCCAGTATTACATCTGGCAGCGCGACGTGACCGGGCTGCTGCTGATGGACGAACTGCGCCGCGCAGCCGAACGCGGGGTCCGCATCCGCCTGCTGCTGGACGACAACGGCATCCCCGGGCTGGACCCGCATCTGGCCGAACTGGACGCCATCCCCGGGATCGAGGTGCGGCTGTTCAACCCCTTCATCCTGCGCAAGCCCAAGGTGCTGGGGTTCCTGTTCGACTTTGTGCGGCTGAACCGGCGGATGCACAACAAGCTGATGGTGGCCGACGGTGCGGCCGCGATCCTGGGCGGGCGCAACGTGGGGGACGTGTATTTCGCCTATGGGCCGGGGCGGCACAACCTTGATTCCGACGTGCTGGCCATCGGCCGGGTCGCGGACGAGGCAGGGGCCGATTTCGACCGCTACTGGGATTCGCTTTCCGCCTATCCGGCCAGCATGATCCTGCCGCCACCGCCGCCAGAGGGGGTGATCGACCGCGAACTGACCGCCGCCGTTTCGCAGCCCGAGGCGATTTCCTATCGCAAGGCGGTGGCAGAACGGCCGCTGATGCACGACATCGCCGCCGGGCGGGCGTCCTTCGTGTGGGCGCCGGTGACGCTGATCAGCGACGATCCCGCCAAGGGCAAGGGGCGCCTGCCCGCGCAGGACCTGATGATCGCGCGGCTGGCCGAGGTCCTGACCGACCCCGCCAGCTCGGTCGATATCGTCTCGCCTTACTTCGTGCCGGGCCACCCCTTTACCGAACGGCTGGTGCAGCTGGCGTCCGAGGGCTGCCGGGTGCGCGTCTTTACCAACTCGCAAGAGGCCACGAACCAGCTGGTGGTCCATTCCGCCTATGTGAAATACCGCCCCGCGCTGATCGACGGCGGCGTCGAGCTTTACGAAATGCGCGCCTCGCCCGACCGGCCGCCCGAGCCGCGCACCACTGGCAGCAGCGCCTCGCATGAAAGCCTGCATTCCAAGACCATCTCGGTCGATGGCCGGAAACTGTTCATCGGCTCGTTCAACTTCGACCCCCGCTCGGTGTTCCTGAACACGGAAATGGGGGTGGTGATCGACAGCCCGCAGGTGGCGCAGGCGATGACCCGGATGCTGGACCAGCACCTGCCGGCGTTCAGCTATGCCCCCACCCGCGACGAAAACGGCCGCATCGTCTGGCGCGAACTGACCCCGGACGGCCAGCCTATCGAGCGTACCAGCGAACCCGGCGCCCACGCCCGCAGCCGCGCCACGCTGTGGCTGCTGGGGCGCCTGCCGATCGAGTGGCTGCTTTAGCCGCCTGCCGGCCCCCCGGGAAACAGACCCAAGGCCGCCTTTCCACCGCGACGGCTTTCATCTTGCCATGAACATCCCGCAGGGGTCCGGAGGCGCGAAGCCCCCGGTCCCGCCCCGGTCCGGCAGCGCGCCCGGAACCCTACCGCGCGCCGGCCTTTACCGCCCGCCGCGCCGCGTGCAGCAACGGCTCGGTATAGCCCGAGGGCTGCACGGCCCCTTTCAGGATCAGGTCGCGCGCGGCGCGAAATGCCGCCCCGTCCAGCGCCGGCGCCATCGGCCGATAGGCGGCATCGCCCGCGTTCTGCGCATCGACCTTGGCGGCCATGCGGGCCAGCGATTCCTCGACCTGCGCTTGGGTGATGATGCCGTGCTTCAGCCAGTTCGCCAGATGCTGCGCGGAAATCCGCAGCGTGGCGCGGTCCTCCATCAATGCCACGTCGTTGATGTCGGGCACCTTGGAACAGCCGATCCCCTGATCGACCCAGCGCACCACATAGCCCAGGATCGACTGGCAGGAATTGTCGATCTCATGCGCGATTTCGGTTTCGGACAGGTTCTCGCCCGCCAGCAGCGGCGGCGTCAGCAGCGCGTCCAGGCTGGCGCGGGCACGGTCGCGCAGGCTGTCCTGCACCGCGGGCACCGGCACCTGATGGTAATGCGTGGCGTGCAGCGTCGCGGCGGTGGGCGAAGGCACCCACGCCGTATTCGCCCCCGCCTGCGGATGGGCGATCTTGGCTTCCAGCATCTCTCGCATGTCGTCGGGTTTCGCCCACATGCCCTTGCCGATCTGCCCGCGCCCGGCCAGCCCCAGCGCCAGCCCTACATCGACGTTCCCGGCCTCGTAAGCCGCCAGCCACTGCTGGTCCTTCATCCTTGCCTTGGGCACCATCGGCCCGGCTTGCATCGAGGTGTGGATTTCGTCCCCCGTGCGGTCCAGAAAGCCGGTGTTGATGAACACGACCCGGTTCTTCACCTGCTCCAGACAGGCGGCAAGGTTGGCCGAGGTGCGGCGTTCCTCGTCCATCACCCCCAGTTTCACCGTATTGGCGGGCAGGCCGAGGATGCGTTCGACCATGCCGTAAAGCCGCTCGGCAAAGCCGACCTCTTCGGGGCCGTGCATCTTGGGCTTGACCACATAGACCGAGCCGGTGCGCGAATTGCGCCCGCCGTCTTCGCCTAGGTCATGCATGGCAGCGGCGACAGTCACCAGCGCATCCATGATGCCCTCCGGCGTTTCCTGCCCGTCCAGCAGCACCGCGTCGGTGGTCATCAGATGGCCCACGTTGCGCACCAGCAGCACCGCGCGGCCGGGGTGGGTGACCTCACGCCCCTGCGGGTCGGTATAGGTCACGTCGGGGGCCAGCCGCCGCGTCATCTCGCGCCCGTTCTTGGTGAAGCCTTCCACCAGATCGCCGCGCATCAGCCCCAGCCAGTTGCGATAGTTGGCCACCTTGTCCCCGGCATCGACGGCGGCGACAGAGTCCTCGAAATCCTGAATCGCGGTCAGGGCGGATTCCAGCAGGATGTCGGAAATGCCGGCGGCATCGTCGCGGCCGATGGCGGTCGCGCGGTCGATCACCAGCCGGATCAGCAGCCCGTTGACCCGCAGGAACACATCCTCACCCGCCGTCCCGGCGAATTGCGCGGGGTCGGCCAGCCCGACCTCTCCCGCGGGGGTCGAGGCGACCAGCCGCCCGTCCCGCGCCGCAACACCGGCAATCTCGGCCCACGAGACCCCGGCCAGCGGCGCCACCCGGTCCAGATGCGCCCGCGCCCAGGCGATCACCTGCGCGCCTCGCGCGGGGTCATAGCCGCCCGGCGCCGCCGGCCCCGGCAGCGCATCGGTGCCGTAAAGCGCATCATACAGCGACCCCCAGCGCGCATTCGCAGCGTTCAGCGCGAAACGGGCATTGCTGACCGGCACCACCAGCTGCGGCCCGGCGACCTGCGCAAGCTCGGGATCCACGTTTTCCGTGCCGATGGCAAAGGGGGCGGGTTCGGGGACCAGATAGCCGATCTCGCGCAGGAACGCCTGACAGGCGGCGCCGTCATGGGGCTGGCCGCGCCGCGCCCCATGCCAGCCGTCGATCTGGCGTTGCAGCGCGCCGCGCCGTTCCAGCAGCGCGCGATTGGCGGGGACCAGCTCGCGCAGCAGTTCGGCATAACCCAGCCAGAAACGGTCGGGCGTCACGCCGCCGGTCAGAAGCTCGCCCTCGACCAGCGCGGCCAGCGGCGCCGCGACCTGCAAAGCTGCACGCTCGACGTAATCGGTCATCTTACCCTCCTTGATCCTGCGCATGGCATAGCACCCGGCCGACAGGGCAGGTGACATTGCCGGCAAGGTTTCCCATCATGCGGCAAGAACGGAGGTATCCATGGCCGAAAACGGGGTGCAATCGGTCGCCCGCGCCCTGTCGCTGCTGCGGCTGCTGGCGCAAGAGGACGGCGGCAGCCGGCTAAGCGATCTGGCCCGCGCGGCGGGGTTGCCGGTCAGCACCGCACACCGGCTGCTGACCACGCTGGAACAGCAGGGCTTCGCGCAGTTCGAGCCGGCGTCCTCGCTGTGGCATGTGGGGCGCGACGCCTTTACCGTGGGGCTGGCCTATGGGCGCCGGCTCAGCTTTGTCGCGCCGGCGCTGCCGCTGCTGCGCCGGCTGCGCGACGCCACCCGCGAAACCGCGAACCTGGGGTTCCTGGACGACGACCAGCTGGTGACGGTCAGCCAGGTCGAAAGCCGCGAGATCAGGCGCGCGCTGTCGCCCCCGGGCCGGCGGGTGCCGGTGTTCTGTTCGGCGATGGGCAAGGCCATCCTGGCAACCTGGCGCGATGACGAGGTTCTGGCGCTGGCCGACCGCGCCGGGCTGCCGCCGCTGACCTCGAAAAGCCTGCGCTCTCGCGAGGCGGCGCTGGCCGAAATCGCCCGCACCCGCGCCCGCGGCTGGGCGCTGGACGACGAGGAGTTCAACCTGGGGATGCGCTGCCTGGCCGCGGTGGTCTGGTCCCCGCAGGGCGAGGCCGCCTGTGCCATCTCGATTTCCGGCGCGGCGGCACGGCTGACCGAGGACCGGCTGGAGCCGTTGGGCGCGCTGGTCGTGCAGGCAGCCGGCGAATTGACGGCGGTGCTGGGCGGGGTCGCGCCGGGCTGAGCGGCGCGGCCGGAGGGGGGGGGGGGGGGGGGGGGGGGGGGGGGGGGGGGGGGGGGGGGGGGGGCCGGGGGCGGGCGGGGGGGGGGGCGGGGGCGGGCGCGGCCGCCCCCGGACCCCCGCGGGATATTTAAGAACCGCCCGAAGCCAGCATGGCGGGCAGGGACTGGCGCAGCAGCGGCCAGCCGCCGGGGCTCCAGCCCAATGCGGTCAGGCGTTCGCAGGACATGGCCGACACGGGGGTCGTGGCCCGGTCCGGCAGCGGATGCGGGCAGCCGGTCAGGCGGCGGACCTCGGCCAGCAGATCGTGGCGGTCCAGCAGCAGGTCCGAGGCGTTGAAGGCGCCGGTTGCGCGCTGGTCAAGGATCAGCAGCGCGGCGGCGGCAAGGTCGTCGCCATGCAGTTCCGTGCCGATGCGGGGGGCGACGGGTTGCCCGGCAAGGTAATCGGCGAAAAGCCCCGTCCATTTATGGTTTTGGCCGGGGCCATAGATGCCGGTAGCGCGGATGCTGGCGGTGGCAAAGCCGGGGCGGGCCAGCGCCGCCAGCCCGGCCTCGGTTTCCGCCTTGACCCGCCCGTAAAGGCTGTGCGGCGCAGGTCTGGTGCCGTCGGGCAGCGGCGTGCCGGGGGGCAGCGCGTCATAGACCGCGCGCGAGGACAGGAACACCACATGGGCCACGCCCGCCGCCCGCGCCTGTTCGAACAGGTGCAGCGAGGCATCGCGGTTCAGGGCTGTGAAGCCCGCGGGGTTGTTGCCCTCGCCGCCGCGATAGCGGCCGGGAACATGGGCAAAGGCGGCGTGGACCAGCGCCTCGCAACCGTCGAGCGGCGCGGGCTGGCCCAGCCGCCAGCCGGGCAGCGTCTCGACCCGGTGGCCCGCCGCCGCCAGCGCGCGGGTCAGGAAGCGTCCCACCAGCCCGCTGGCGCCGGTGACCGCGACCCTCATCCCGGGTCCGGCAGTTCGCGGCTGTCGGGCACCGGCCCGTCGCCGGCATAGGCGCGCCACAGCTCGATCAGGGGGCGCAGGCGGTCGGCCTTGGCGTGGTTCTGCCAGGGCTTTTCATACTGGAAATGCAGGATCCTGATGTCACGCCAGCGCCACAGTTCGGGCATCGCGAACCAGACATATTGCAGCATGTTGCAGAACACCGGCAGCCCGTGCCAGTCGGGGAAATAGTCTTGCAGGAAGCTCTGGTCGGTGCGGCGCCAGAACACCCCCGGCACGTCCAGCCGCGCCAGCATGTCGCGAAAGGTTTCCTGCGAAGGCCGCGCGGTGAACACCCCCGAGTTCATGCGGTGAAAATCCGCGAGGCTTTCATAGACATTCGGCGCGGCGCAGAACTCGGGGTAGTCGAACAGCTTGTCCACGTTCTGCAACACCAGCGCGTCAGCGTCGATGAACACCACCCGCGCGTAATCCAGTTGCCACAGCCGCAGCTTGGCGAAATTGTCCAGCGGCGTATGGAAGGGCGGCTTTTCGCCCTTGGTAAAGGCGGCGCGGCCGTGCAGCGCGTCGCGGGCGTGGGTGGCGTTGAACCCGGCGCTGGTCGGCAGCAGCTCGCAACGGACCAGCCGCGCGCCAAGGGCCGACAGCGGCGCAAGATGCGGAGTGACCACGTCGGTATGCAGGACGCAGATGTCCGCATCCGTGCCCGACAGCACGATCGAGCGCAGCAGCGCCTGCGCCCCCAGCGCGTAGTCGGCATTGGTCACCAGAGTGACGAATGCGCGGTCGGACCGCGCCGGGCGGTCCGGTTGCAACCCCCGCAAGATCAGACGGCCCGCAACATGCGGCCTTCGGGGTCGTGATCGACGCGAAGCGCAAGGTCGCGGGTCCAGGCGCTGACCGCCGGCACCCGCGAGCGGTCGATGCGGTGGGCGTATTTGCGGGCCACGTCCACCACCTCGGCCAGCAGCCCCTCTTGCAGGGTGATGGGGTTCAGGCCCAGCGCAAGGAACTGGTCGTTCTTGACGATCAGGTCGTTCTCGTCGGCCTCTTTGCGGGGGTTGGGCAGCAGCTTGACCTCGGCCCCGGTCAGGCGGGCGACCAGCGCGGCAAGGTCGCGGACGCGGTGGGTCTCGGTCATCTGGTTGAAGATGCGCACCCGCTCGCCGGCCTTGGGTGGATCGCCCAGCGCCAGCTCGATGCAGCGCACGCTGTCCTGGATGTGGATGAAGGCACGGGTCTGGCCGCCGGTGCCGTGGACGGTCAGCGGATAGCCGATCGCCGCCTGGATCAGGAAGCGGTTCAGCACCGTGCCGTAGTCGCCATCGTAGTCGAAGCGGTTGACAAGTTGTTCGTGGCGGCGGGTCTGGTCGGTATGCGTGCCCCAGACGATACCCTGGTGCAGATCGGTGATCCGCAGCCCGTCGTTCTGGGCATAGAACTGGAACAGGATCTGATCGAGGCTTTTCGTCATGTGATAGACCGAACCGGGCCGCGTCGGATACAGGATCTGCTGCCCCTTCTTGCCCGAGGGCGTGTCGATTTCCACGTCCAGATAGCCCTCGGGGATCGGGGCGCCGACGCTGGAATAGCCATAGACCCCCATGGTCCCCAGATGCACCAGATGCGCGTCGATGCCGGTTTCCACCAGCGCCGCCAGCAGGTTGTGGGTCGCGTTGACGTTGTTGTCGACGGTATAGACCTTGTGGCGGTCGGACTTCATCGAATAGGGCGCGGCGCGCTGTTCTGCGAAATGGATCACCGCGTCGGGGCGATGGTCCAGCAGCCACTGCTTGAGCCGCTCGTATTCCGTGGCAAGGTTCAGCAGGTGGAACTGGATGGTGTTGCCGCTTTCCTGCTTCCAGATCCGGCAGCGTTCCTGGATCGAATCCATCGGGGTCAGCGACTGCACGCCCAGTTCGGTGTCGATCCAGCGACGTGACAGGTTGTCGACGATGTGGACCTCGTGCCCCAGGCTGGACAGGTGCAACGAGGTGGGCCAGCCCACGAAGCCGTCGCCGCCAAGAACCGCGATACGCATGGAATATTCCTTGTGTCGCCGGCCTGCCGGCCGCATGGTTGAGCCGCATTCGCCCGCAAGGTGATGCTTCCGGAACAAGCCGGCAAGGGCCGACAAGGTTCCACCGGAACCGGGCCGAAGGCATCGGCGGGTTCCAGCCAACCGAGGGCTGCGCCGGCCGAAAGGTCGCAGGGTATTTCGGCCAGAAAGAAGCAACTATGGAGGAAAGCGGACCGGGGCGCGGATGGGGCGCGGGTCAGGCGCCCCCAGGCTCAGCCCGAGGCTCAGGTGGTCACGTCGGGACGGTCGCGGCCGGTGTGGTCGCGGATCAGGGCCAGCGCCTCGGCCGCGGCGATCACCGGGGCCAGCGCGGCTTCGGGGGCAAGCCCGTGGTCCTCGTCCGGCGTGGCGTGGCGTTCCAGATAGACGCGCAGGGTCGCGCCCTCGGTCCCGGTGCCCGACAGGCGCAGCACCAGGCGGCTGCCGTCCGCGAACATCACCCGGAGGCCCTGATGCGCCGAGGTCGAGCCGTCCACCGGGTCGTGATAGGCGAAGTCATCGGCGGATTCGACGCGCAGCCCGGCGAATTCCTGCACCGGCAGGGTGGGCAGCATCGCGCGCAGCCGCGCGATCAACGCCTCGGCGCGGTCGGCGGCCACGGCCTCGTAATCGTGGCGGCTGTAATAGTCGCGACCGTATTCTGCCCAATGCGCCGCCATGATCGCAGCCACCGATTCGCGGCGCACGGCCAGGATGTTCAGCCACAGCAGCACCGCCCACAGCCCGTCCTTTTCGCGCACATGGTCCGAGCCGGTGCCGGCGCTTTCCTCGCCGCAGATGGTGACACGGCCGGCGTCCAGCAGGTTGCCGAAGAACTTCCAGCCCGTCGGGGTTTCATACATCCCCACCCCACGGGCGGCGGCCACGCGGTCGGCGGCGCGGCTGGTCGGCATCGAGCGGGCGATGCCCCGGATGCCCCCCGCATAGCCTGGCGCGCAGGCCGCATTCGCCGCCAGCACCGCAAGGCTGTCCGAGGGCGTGACGTAGATGCCCCGCCCCAGGATCATGTTGCGGTCACCGTCACCGTCCGAGGCGGCGCCGAAATCCGGGGCCTCGGCGCCCATCATCAGATCGAACAACCCGTGCGCCCAGACCGGGTTCGGGTCCGGGTGGCCGCCGCCGAAATCGGGCAGCGGCACCGCATTCACCACGCTGCCGGGGGCGGCGCCCAGACGGCGCTCGAAGATCTCGCGCGCATAGGGGCCGGTGACGGCGTGCATGGCGTCGAAGCGCATGGTGAAACCGCCGGCGAACAGCGCCCTTATCGCATCGAAGTCGAACAGCCGCTCCATCAGCGCGGCATAGTCGGCGACAGGGTCGATGACCTCGACCACCGTGGCGCCAAGCTGCTGGCGGCCCGGCGCGGACAGGTCCAGATCGGCGCTGTCCAGCGTGCGGTATTCGTTGATCTCAAGGCTGCGGGCGTGGATGGCCTCGGTCACCGCTTCGGGGGCGGGGCCGCCGTTGGGGCCGTTGAACTTCATCCCGAAGTCCTGATCCTCGCCGCCCGGGTTGTGGCTGGCCGACAGGATGATCCCGCCATCGGCCCCATGCAGCCGGATCAGGTTCGAGGCCGCCGGAGTGGACAGGATCCCCCCCTGCCCCACGATCACCCGCGCCGCGCCGTTCGCCGCCGCCATCCGCAGGATCACCTGGATTGCGGCGGCGTTGAAAAACCGCCCGTCGCCGCCCAGCACCAGCGTCCGGCCCGCCAATCCGCCGATCGCGTCGAAAATCGACTGGGTAAAGTTTTCCAGATAACCCGGCTGCATGAACACCCGGGTCTTCTTGCGCAGCCCCGAGGTGCCGGGCCGCTGCCCCTGAAACGGGCGGGTCGCCACGGTTGCCGGAACCGGCGCGGGACGGTCGGACGGTGCTGCCATATCGTCAATTCCTTGCAGGCAATGGTATTGTTGTCCCATAACGTAGCCATGGCCCCGGCAACAGAGCCCCGGGAGCAATGCCCTGCGACGGCGCCCGATGATGGCGCCGGCAGGAACGGCCACTGACCGCGGCACAGCAGATCGTCACGCCGCGACCGGATCGGGAACCCGGGCGCAGGGCCGGCGCTTTGAAAGATGGCGCCCCTGCCCCGGACGGACCCGGCCAGACCGGATCAGACACGCCGGGACAATCACAAAAGGGACGGTCACGACGGGACAGAACATGCCATTGAACAATGCCCGGATGCCGCGCGGGCATCGCAGCGGCGGCAACAGCCTGAAACAAGCGGTCCAGCGGTTGCGCGGGCGGGCCGCCGGGCCGGACGGCGTGCTGCGCCGCGGCCAGCCGCTGGCCTGGGACACCATGCCTCCGCCGATCCGCTTTGACATCTGGACGGGGATCTCGCTGCATGATGCAGGGCGCGAGCTTGCGGCCACGGCCCTGCCCGACCTGCCCGAAATGCCCCGCAACCTCGTGGCGCGGCTGGTCGACAACCAATCCGCCATCCGCCACAACTATCTGCAAAGCATCACCGCCGAAGAACAGGACGAGCCGGTGACCCCGGCCGCCGAGTGGCTGCTCGACAACCACCACATGGTCGAGGAAAACCTGCGCCAGCTGCGGCAGGCGTTTTCGGCCGGGTTCCTGAACCGGCTGCCGCGGATGGGGCTGTCCGGGGGCGGCTCTGCACCACGCAGCCTGGTGCTGGCATGGTATTTCATCGCCCTGACCAATTCGGAAATCACCGAGGACGCGCTGGCGCAGTTCCTGGGCGGCTATCAGTCGGCAGTGACGCTGGACATCGCCGAGCTGTGGGCGCTGCCGGTATTCCTGCGCTACATGCTGGTCGAGAACCTGCGGCGGCTGTCGGACAGGGTGGCCTCGGCCCGGGTGCGCCGGGCGCTGGCCAACGACATCGCCGACCAGCTTGCCACGGTGCAGGGGCCCGCCGCCGCCGCCGCGGTGATCCGGCACAGCGGCGCGCTGGTCACCGACGATACCGTGGCCGCGCAGCTTTACTACCGGCTGCGCGACGGCGGCCCGGATGCACAGGCGGCGCTGCTGGCGCTGGAAACGCGGCTGGGCGATGCCGAGGCCGGCGACCGCGCCGTGCAGGCCGAATACACGCGCCAGTCCAGCGGCAACGTCACTGTGGGCAATATCATCCGCAGCCTGCGCCGCATGGGCGATATCGACTGGCTGGACTGGTTCGAAAGCGTCAGCGCCGTCGATATGCTGCTGGCCCGCCACACCGAATTCGACCGGCTGGACCAGCCCACCCGCGCCAGCTACCGCAGCACCATCGAACGCATCTCCCGCCGCTCGGAGCTGGCGGAAACCGAGGTGGCCCGCCGCGCGATCGCGCAGGGCCGCGCCGATGCCACCGCCGCCGCCGCACGCGAACAGGCGGCCGACGGGGACAGCAGCGGCGAAGGCGGTGGCTGGATCGAGGCCGACCGCGCCGAGGTCGGGCACCTGCTGGTCGGCGACCACCGCCGCGCCTTTCGCGCGGCCTGCGGCTATCGGCCCACGCTGCTGGAACATCTGTCGATCCCGCTGCGCAAGGCGGGGTTGTGGCTGATCGCGCTGCCGCTGGTCGGCATCACCATGGTGCTGGTGGCGCTGGCCGGCCATGCGCTGTCGGGGCATCTGTCCGGCTGGCAACTGGCGCTGCTGCTGGCGCTGGTGGCGCTGCCGGCCTCGGACACGGCGATGCAGGTGGTGTCGTTCCTGGCGGCGCGGACCATCCCGCCCGCCCGCCTGCCCGCCTATGACTTCCGCGAGGGCGTGCCGGCAAGGTTCCGCACGCTGGTGGTGATTCCCGGCATGATCACCTCGATGGATGCGATCGACGAACTGGCCGAGATGCTGGAATCGCACTATCTTGCCAACCCGCTGGGCGACGTGTCCTTTGCGCTGCTGACCGACTGGCGCGACGCGCCCTCGGAAACCCTGCCCGAGGATGTGCGGTTGCTGGCCCATGCCCGCGCCCGCATCGACGACCTGGCCGACCGCTATGACCACGGCGGCATCCGCCGGTTTTTCCTGCTGCACCGCCGGCGCCTGTGGAACCCGGCCGAGGGCGTCTGGATGGGCTGGGAACGCAAGCGCGGCAAGCTGGCCGAACTGAACCTGCTGCTGCGCGGGGTCGAGAACACCAGTTTCGTCCCCGCCGGCCCCACGCCGCCCGAAGGCATTCGCTATGTCGTGACGCTGGACAGCGACACCCGCCTGCCGCGCGACACGGTGGCGACGCTGGTCGGCAAGATGGCGCACCCGGTCAACCGCCCCGTCCATGCGGAAGACGGCGTGGTGATCCGCGGCCATGGCATCATGCAGCCCCGCGTCACGCCCTCGCTGACCACGGGGCCGGAAGCCTCGGTGTTCCAGCGCATCTTTTCGGTGAACCGGGGGCTGGATCCTTATGTGTTCACCGTCTCGGACCTGTATCAGGATCTGGCGGACGAGGGCAGTTTCACCGGCAAGGGCATCTACGACGTGGATGCGTTCGAGCGCGCGGTCGCCGGCCGCATCACCGAAAACGCGGTGCTGTCGCACGACCTGCTGGAAGGCTGCCTTGCGCGGTCGGCGCTGGTCACCGACATCGAGGTGGTCGAGGATTTCCCCGTCCGCTACGCAACCGAGGCCAGCCGCCAGCACCGCTGGACCCGCGGCGACTGGCAGTTGCTGCCGATCATGTTCAAGCCGGGCAACGGGCTGTCCGGCCTGTCGCGGTTCAAGATGATGGATAACCTGCGCCGCTCGCTGGTTGCGCCGGCATGGGTCGCGGCCTCGGTGCTGGGCTGGCTGGTGCTGCCGGGGGCGGGCGCGATCCTGTGGCAGGGGCTGATGGTCCTGCTGATCGCGGCCATAGCGGTGTTGCAGGTCGATCTGCGGGTGTTCCGGCCGGGCTATGGGGTGTCCTGGGACTATCACCTGCGCCACATGGCCCGGGACGCGGTGTCCTATCTGACCCAGCTTGGCCTGCGGCTGACCACGGTCGCGCACCGGGCGGCAAGCGCGCTGGACGCGATCGGCCGGGCGCTGTGGCGCATGACGGTCAGCCGCCGGCACCTGCTGGAATGGACCCCCGCGCGCGAGGCCGGGCTGGCCGACCCCGGCCTGCGCGGCGAATACCGCCGCATGATCGCCTCGCCCCTGATCGGAGGCGGTGCGATCCTGGCGACGGCGGCGCTGAACCCGGTGGCGCTGCCCGTCGCGCTGGTCGTCGGCGGGGTCTGGATCGCGGCACCGTGGATCATGGACCGCGCCTCGCGCCCCTTGCAGACCGAGGACCGGCTGCTGCTGTCCCCCGAGGACACGGCCGAGCTGCGCCGCATCGCCCGCCGCACCTGGCGCTATTTCGAAACCTTCGTCGGCCCCGACACCAACCACCTGCCCCCCGACAACTGGCAGGGCCGCCCGGTGTCGAAACTGGCCGAGCGCACCTCGCCCACCAATATCGGGCTGTATCTGATGTCGGTGATGTCGGCCCACGATCTGGGCTGGATCGGGCTGGACAGCGCGCTGGCACGGATCGAATCCACGATTTCCACGCTGGAGCGCATGGCGCGGCTGCGCGGGCATTTCTTCAACTGGTATGACACGCGCACGCTGGCGGTGCTGCCGGTGCCCTATGTCTCGGCGGTGGACAGCGGCAACCTGGCGGGGCTGCTGATCGCGCTGTCCTCGGGGCTGCGCGGCTGGGCCGAGGCGGCGCCCTCGGTCCGGCGGCGGCGCACGGACGGGGTGGGCGATGCGCTGGCCAACCTGCGCCAGGAACTGGACCGCCTGCCGCAGGACCGCCGCAGCCTGCGCGAACTGCGCCGCGCGCTGGACGACGCCATCGAAAGCCTGCACGAACTGCTGGACCAGACCGCCGGACGCCCGGTGTCCGACCCGGTGGCGCCGGCGCAACTGATCGCCCGCAGCGCCGAGATCGCCCGGCTGGCCGCCGAACTGGACGCCGCCACCGACGGCGAGGCCGCCGAGGCGCTGGCCTGGGCCGAACTGCTGGAGCGCGATGCCGCCGACGCGATGGCCCCCATCGCCGAAGGCCGCGACGCGGTGGAAGCCTTTGCCCTGCGCACCCGACTGTTGGCCGAACGCGCCCGGATGCTGGCGTTCGAAATGGACTTTGGCCTGTTCATCCACCCCGACAAGATGCTGCTGTCGATCGGCTACCGCCCGCTGGACGACCAGCTGGACGACAGCTCTTACGACCTGCTGGCCTCCGAGGCGCGGCTGACCAGTTTCCTGGCCATCGCCAAGGGCGACATCCGCAAGGAACACTGGGCGCGGCTGGGCCGGCCCTTTGCGACGCTGGGCCACCAAAGCCTGCTGCTGTCCTGGTCGGGCTGCATGTTCGAATACCTGATGCCGCCGCTGCTGCTGAAGGAACGGCAGGGCGGGATCCTGAACCATTCCAACCAGATGGCGGTCGAGGCACAGATCGAATGGGGCCGGTCGCACGGGCTGCCCTGGGGCATTTCGGAAAGCGCCTTCAACGCCCGCGACCACGACATGAACTATCAATACTACGCCTTCGGCGTGCCCACGCTGGCGCTGAAGCGGGCCTATGGCGAAAACGTGGTCGCCCCCTACGCGACGATCCTCGCCGCGCAGATCCGCCCGGCAGAGGCGGTGCGCAACCTGGCCGCGCTGCGCACGCTGGGCGCCGAGGGGCCGTTCGGGTTCTTCGACGCGGTCGATTTCGCCCCCGCCCGCCTGCGCGAAGACGCCAGCCACGCGGTGGTGCGCAACGTCATGGCCCATCACCACGGCATGTCGATCCTGGCCATCGCCAACACGGTGCTGGACGGCATCCACCGCGAACGCTTTCACGCCGACCCGGTGGTGCGGGCGTCCGAATTGCTGTTGCAGGAAAAATCGCCGCGCGACATCACCCCGGTGACCCGCGCGCCCTCGACCCGGGCGGCCGGCCGCGGCGCCGCGGCGGGGGCCGGAGAGGCGCTGACCGTCATCAACGAACCCGGCCGCGCCGCACGCGAGATCGCGCTGATCTCGAACGGCGATTTTTCGACGCTGCTGTCCTCGACCGGGGCGGGGCGCTCGATGATGGGGGGGATCGCGCTGAACCGCTGGACCCCGGACCCGGCGCAGGACGACGGCGGCATCTTCATCTTTCTGCGCGACGTGCAGTCGGGTGAATGGTGGTCGGCGACGCACTCGCCCCACTCTGGCCCCGACGAACGCGCCAGCGCGGTGTTTTCCGACCACAAGGCCGAGTTCATCAAGACCGCCAACGCCATCGAGACGCGGCTTGAAGTCATCGCCGCCACCGAAAGCCACGCCGACGGGCGGCGGCTGACGCTGCGCAACCGCTCGGGCTCGGACAAGACGATCGAGATCACCTCGTACGGCGAAATCGTGCTGGACGACCCGGCGGCGGATCATGCCCACCCGGCGTTTTCCAAGATGTTCGTGCAGACCGAAATCCGCGACGGCGGCACCATGATCGCGGCCGAACGCCGCCCCCGTGACCCGCACGGACGGCCGGTTTATCTGGCGCATCTGATCGCCTGCCCCGACGGCGCGATCACCCCGGGGGCCGAGGCGGAAACCGACCGTCGCGCCTTCATCGGGCGCGGCCGCTCGATCCGCAACCCGGCGGCCTTTGACCGCGGCGCGGCGCTGGGGGGCAACCAGGGGCACACGCTGGACCCGATCTTCGCCATCCGCCGCCGGATGCGGATCCCGGCGGGCAAGACGGTCTCGGTCATCTTCTGGACGCTGATCGCCGACAGCGCCGCCGAGCGCGACCGGCTGGCCGCCCATTACGCCCGCCACGCGGTCTTTGAACACGAACTGCGGCTGACCTGGACCTGGTCGCAGGTGCAGCTGCGCCACCTGCACACCTCGCTTGAGGAGGTGCGGCTGTTCCGCGCCTATGCCGCGCTGCTGGTCTGGCCCGACCTGTCGATGGCGGCGACGCCCCGACGGCGCACCGAGCTGGGCCCGCAAAGCGACCTGTGGCCGATGGGGATTTCCGGCGACGACCCGATCCTGCTGCTGCGCATCGACAACGAGGCCGACCTGCCGATCCTGCGCGAGGCGCTGCGGATGCACGAATTCCTGCGCCTGCGGGGCGTGCGCCACGACGTGGTGATCCTGAACGAACGCGCGTCGAGCTATGTGCAGGACCTGCAACACGCGATCCGGTCGCTGGTGGACATGGCGTTGCAGGCCGCAGGCCCCGGGGCGCAACACCACATCCACGCCGTGCGCCGCGACCAGATCGGCAAGGCCGGTTTCGACACGCTGGTCTCTGCCGCCCGGATCGTGCTGCACACCCGCAACGGCCGGCTGGTGGACCAGATCGTGCGGCTGCGCGAACCGCCCGTCCCCGCCGCCCTGCCCCGGCGCCGCGACGCGCAGCCCTCTGCCGCGCTGCCACCGCTGCCCGCGCCGGCCGAGCCCTCTCGCTCGCCCCTGCAATTCTGGAACGGCTATGGCGGGTTTTCCCCCGACGGGCGCGAATACGTGTTGCGCATAGACCGCGACCGCCCGACCCCGCATCCGTGGATCAACGTGATCGCGCGCGAGGATTTCGGCTTTCACGTCTCGGCCGAGGGCGCGCCCTATACATGGGCGGTGAACTCGCGCGATTACCAGATCACGCCGTGGTCGAACGACCCGGTGGAAAACCGCCCCGGCGAGGCGGTCCTGATCCACGACCCCGAAACCGGGCTGGTGGCCTCGCCCTTCCTGGGGCTGTCCGAGGACCCGCGCGCCGTGCACGAGATCACGCATGGGCCGGGCTATTCGCGGTTTACCGGCGATTATGGCTGGCTGCGGGTCGAGGCCACGATGATGCTGGCCGAAACCGGCCCGGCGCGGCTGACCCACCTGCGGCTGGACAACCGCAGCGGCCGCCCGCTGTCCCTGCAACTGGTCGCTTTTTCCCAGCTGGTGCTGGGCACCGACCGCAGCCGCACCGCCGACAAGATCCAGACGCGCTTTGACGCCGGGCTGAACGCGGCGCTGGCGGTCAACCCGTTCTCGACCGAACACGCCGGGCGCATCACCGCGCTGGCCTGCGACCGCCCCATCGCCACCCATTGCGGCGACCGCCTGGCCTTTCTGGGCCGGTTCGGCGAGCTGTCGCACCCCGCCGCGCTGCGCAACTGGCCCGAAACCGAGGCTGCGGGCGACCCCTGCCTTGCGCTGCGCTGCGACATTACCCTGCCCCCCGGCGAAACGACCGAGACCACGCTGGTGCTGGCCAACGCCCCGCAGGACGACCTGCCCGCGGTGCTTGCCGCCGCCCTGGCCCCCCGGGGCGCCGCCCGCGCGCTTGCGGCCGCACGGGCGGAATGGGACAGGACCCTTGGTTGCTTGCAGGTGGAAACGCCGGACCGGGCGCTGGACCTGATGGTGAACCACTGGCTGCCCTATCAGGCGATCGCCTGCCGCGTCCGGGCGCGGACGGCGTTCTATCAGGCATCGGGAGCATTCGGATTCCGCGACCAGTTGCAGGACACCAGCGCACTGATCCTGCACGACCCCGCGCTGTGCCGCCGCCAGATCCTCAACGCCGCGGCCCGCCAGTTCACCAGGGGCGACGTGCAGCACTGGTGGCTGCCTCGCAGCGGCGCCGGGGTGCGCACGACGATTTCCGACGACGTGATCTGGCTGGGCCATGTCACCGCCCATTATGTCGCGGCGACCGGCGATGCGGCGGTGCTGGATGAAATCGTGCCCTTCATCACCGGCCCCCAACTCGACCCGGACGAGCACGACCGCTATTTCCAGCCCGAGCCGGCGGGGACCGAGGCCCCGCTTTACGACCACTGCGCGCTGGCGCTGGATCTGGCGGTGCAGCGCACCGGCCCGCACGGGCTGCCGCTGATCCTTGGCGGGGACTGGAACGACGGGATGAACCGCGTCGGCGAACAGGGGCGCGGCGAAAGCATCTGGCTGGGCTGGTTCCTGTGCGACACCATCGCCGCCTTTGCGCCCTTGGCCCGCGCCCGCGGCGACCATGCCCGCGCCGACGCGTGGGAGGTTCATGCCGCAAGCGTTGCGCAGGCGCTGGACGAATCCGGCTGGGACGGCGCCTGGTATCGGCGCGGCTACTTCGACGACGGCACGCCGCTGGGTTCGGCCGGCAGCAGCGAATGCCGCATCGACAGCATCGCACAAAGCTGGGCAATGATTTCCGGGGCCGGCCGCCCGGACCGGGCTCAGGACGGCGTGACCCAGGCGCTGGCGCAGCTGTTCGACCGTGAAGGCCAGTTGCTGCGGCTGTTCACCCCGCCGTTCCAGAATACCGACGCCGAGCCGGGCTATATCAAATCCTACCCGCCGGGCGTGCGCGAAAATGGCGGCCAGTATACCCATGCAGCAGCGTGGATGGTCTATGCGCTGGCCCGCAACGGCGACGGCACCCGCGCGCACCGGCTGCTGCGGGCGCTGAACCCGATCAACCACGCGCTCGACACGCGCTCGGCTGAGATATACCGGGTCGAGCCCTATGTGGTTGCCGCCGATGTCTATGCCGCCCGTGACAAGATGGGCCGCGGCGGCTGGACCTGGTATACGGGCTCGGCCGGCTGGATGTATCGCGCTGCCGTCGAAGGGTTGCTGGGTCTGCGCCGCCGCCCCGGCGGGATCGAGATCGACCCGAGCCTGCCCGAGGACTGGTCCGGCTTTTCCGCCACGCTGACACTGGACGGAAGCAGCCACAGGATCCAGGTCGCGCAATCGGGTACGGGCATGCGCATCACCGTCAACGGACACGAGGTCGAACCTGGCTTCGTCCCGCTGAACCCCGCCGGGCCGGGCTGAGCCGGCCCCGCCGGGCAACTGCTGCCCGGTCGTATCGGGCGGGGCAGGGCATGAGGAACGCACCGTTCCCTTCCCTGCCACCCCTGGCTTTCCCTTGCGGAACACTGCTTCAGATCGCCCCCGTTCAAAACGCCCTTCCCGATCGCTCTCGTCACAGAGGGTCGCTCTGGCCTCGCCAGATTGGCAGCCACGACGGATCGGCTCTCTGACGGCCACAAATCCGGCACCCGAATGCCCCGGGCAGGATCACGGGCTGGGCCGCCCCACACCGCGTCGTCCCGGATAAGGACATGGGCCGGATGACTACCTCTGCGCGACCTTCCCGGCACGGGCAGGGAAGCTGCCTTCCGGCCTGCGACCCCAACATGCCTTTCCGTGTTTCCGGCAGTTTTCTGCACGATGCCGACCGGGGTTCCCGCGGCCTTCTGCAATCAGTTGACGATGAATTCAGCATGCAGCGCCCCGGCCGCATGGACGGCCTTGAGAATGTCGATCAGCTCTCGTGGCCGGACCCCCAGCGCATTCAACCCCTCGACCACGTCAGAGAGCGAGGATTCCCCGCTGACCTCGGCAAAGCCGATCCCGGGTTCTTGCGTGATCTCGACATCGGTCCGCGGCACCACTACGGTTTCCCCCGGCGCAAAGGGGTTGGGCTGCGAAACGACCGGCGTCTCGCGGACGCGCAACGTCAGGTTGCCCTGCGACACCGCAACCCGCGAGATACGCACATCCTCGCCCATGACGATGGTCCCGGACCGATGGTCGACCACAACCCGGGCGCGACTTTCCGGCTGGACCTGAATGTTTTCAATCCGCCCGACCAGCCGCGCAGGGTTGACCGCGCCCAGGCGGGCTGAATCAATCAGGATGGTGGTCGCGTCCAGCAGGGTGGCGATTCCGGTGCCGAAATCGTCGTTGATGGCCTTTTCGATCCGCGCCGCGGTCGTGAAATCGGCCGAGCGAAGCGCCAGGCGGAAGCTCGACATCCGGCTGAAATCGAAATCGACCTCGCGTTCGACCCGCGCGCCCGAGGGGATGTGCCCCGAGGTCGGAACCCCTTGCACGACCGAGGCCGCGTCCCCCTGCGCCGATGCGCCGCCCGCGATGATCGAACCCTGCGCCACGGCATAGATTTCACCGTCTGCCGCGCTAAGCGGAGTCATCACCAGCGTGCCGCCCAACAGGCTTTTCGCGTCGCCGATCGCAGCAACCGTCACGTCGATCTGTCCGCCCGCCCGGGCGAAAGGGGGCAGGGTCCCGGTCACCATCACCGCAGCGACGTTCTTGGGACGAAAGCTTTCCCCGGTGACATTCACCCCCAGGCGCTCAAGCAGCCCCCCAAGCATTTCCTCGGTGTAAGGGGCGTTACGCAGGCTGTCGCCGGTCCCGTTCAGCCCGACCACGATCCCGTAGCCCAGCAGGTCGTTCCCGCGCACCCCGTCCACCGTCGCCAGATCCTTGATCCGGACCGGAGCAGCAAACGCCACCATGGGGACCAGAAGCAGCACCGCCAGAAGTCTGAGCCCCCCCGTCATCCGAGATAATCCGCCAGCGAAAGCCGCGAAAGCCGCGCGGTCAGTGCATAAAGATGCTGCAGGCTGGCTTCCGTCTGGGTCAGCGCAGTCGCGGTCTCGTAAGGGTCTGCCTCGACGATACGGGTTCTGGCGATGGCCATTGCGGTCGTTTCGGCAGCATTACGCGCGGCATCACGGGCAATCGCCTCTTCCTGCATCCCGATTTCGGCCCGCCGCATCGTCAGCGCGCGCACCCCCGTCATGGTAGTGGTGCCTGCCTGCGCGATCAGCGTTGCCTTATCCTCGCGCGCCAGACCTACCCCGGGATCATCGGCCAGAGCGCCAAGCACGAGGCCCTTGAGGATGTCACGGAAGGACGGATCAAGCCCCGTCAGTGTCTGCGCCACCGCGGCATGGGGCGAAGTAGCCACTGTCCGCACCTCGGTGTTACCACCATACCATGTATCGGCAAACCCGCCCAGACCGGGGGCAGCGTCGAACCAGCCGGATATGGTCGCAGCTATCGCGACCGGATCCGTCAGCCCGGCGACCTGTGCCCGCGCATCCGCCAGAATGCCCGCGGCATCGCCCAGCGGCCGCGTTTCCACGGCACTTCCGGACAAGACGAACCGGCCGCCGACATCGACATTCATCAGGCCAACGACCGCGTGAAGATCGTCGTGGGCCTGCCGGGACCGGATGGCGATGCTGGTCTCGTCCGCAGCAGAAATGCCGGACAACATCCCCGCGCCAATCCCGGACCCGATCTTGCCGATAGCTTCAAGCGCAGTCTGAAGCCCGGCAAGCTCAGCTTGTGCGGCGGCTGCGGTTTCGCGATAGGCAGCCAGTGCGGTCAGCCGCGCCTCGACCTGCGCGAGGGGGCCGAAATTGCCTCCGACCGCTTGCGCCATGTCGGATTTGACACCGTTTGCCGCCTCTTGCGTCAGCGCCAGCAATCGGGACTTCAACTGCACATTGGCCTGTCGAAGCAGCGTCGTGCGCGACAGGTCGCCGATCGAAACACTATTGGTCATGTCAGCCTCAATATCGTCTGGATCATCTCATCCACCGCCTTGAGAACCCGGGCGTTGGAGGCGTAGGCGCGTTCGAGCGCAAGCAGTGTCTCCATCTCCTTGTCGCTGTCGACGCCGTCCTGTCGCAGCAGCGTGGCGTAGGTCGAGGACTGGGCCGTTGCGGTTCCCAGAACACGTTCGGCGTCAAGGCGGCTTGAGGCAGCGATCGAGGTGATCTCGGCCGCCATCACCGCGGCGGTGCGCGGTCGGGCGCCAAGGCCGGGCGCTGTGGTGGTGCGGGATGTCCCCAGGGCATCCTTCATCGCCACCAGCAGGCCCGAGGCCCCCGCCGGACCCGGCATCGCCGCCCCCAGACCATCACGCAACCGCCAGATTTCCCCGCCCGCCGCGGGGTCAACGGCTAGGTTCAGGGCAAGGCGCTGCGCCAGGCCCGGAGCGGGCGGCGGCAATACACGCGCGCCGGCATCGGTAAACAGCCCCGGATCGGCTGCCCCCAGGGTCGGATCCACGGCGCTGTCGGCGAAGCGATCATGCAGATCAAGCGCCGCCGCATCCAGCCGGCCCTGTGCCGATGGGGCATCGACATCGCGGATATGGAAATTGGCAGCCAGCCGGCCTCCGGTGTAACGGCCCATCTGCGCGGCCGGGATTTCTTCGCCGTTGACGGACAGCAGGCCGGGCGGTGAAGCGCCCGTCCCCATGGCCGCGGTCATCGTCCCCGAAGCGACGAAGTCGAAGCGGGTGGGTTCGGTCCCATCCAGCAGCACCCCGCCGTTTGCGGTGAACAAGGCGACGCGGCCGTTTTCGCGGGGCAGTTCTTTCAGCGGCACGATCTCGGCCAGCATGTCAATCAGGCGCTGGCGCTCGTCCTGCAGGCCATTCGCATCGCCACCGCCGGTCACCTGCATGGCGATCTGCCGGTTCAGTTCCGCGATCCGTTCAAGCCCCGAGTTGAGCGTATCCACATCCTGCGCGATGGCTTGATCCGCGGTGGTACACGCCTGCTGGATACTGTCCCCGATTTCCCGATAGGCGCCTGCCAGCGCGCTGGCCGCGGACAGTGCCCGGCCCAGCCCCGCCTCGTTTTCGGGGCGCGCCGAGGCCGAGACCAGCGCGGCCTCGAACTCTGAAAGCAGCGTGGTGAGTGCGCCGGGCTGGCCGGGCACCCCGATCGCGTCGGCCATGGATTTGTGGAAATCGGCCAGGGTGCGCGCATGGGCGGTGCCGGCCGAGGCAAGTCGCCCCTGCGCCAGGACCGAGCCGCGCACGACCCTGGCCACGCCGTCGACCTGCACCCCACCGCCCCCGGCCAGATAGGCCCGCGCCGATTGCTGCAGTTCGCGCCGCGCATAGCCGGGGGTCAGGGCGTTCGCGAGGTTCGAGGCAACGACCTCGGTCCCGCGCGAGGTGGCGACGATCCCCGAAACCGCGTTCGAGATGGCGTTCGAAAGGCTCATGTCCGGCTTGTCCGCGGCCGCGCCGCGGCCCTCCTCAGCGCTTGATGTTGGTGGTTTCCTGAAGCATCTCGTCGACGGTCTGGATGACCTTGGCGTTCGACGAATAGGCGCGCTGCGTCTGGATCAGATCCGTCAGCTCATGCGCCACATCGGTGGTCGAGTTCTCGCGGGCATAGCCGACCACGGCGCCCGTCGGCCCGTCACCCGCATCCCACAGATAGAACGCCCCCGATTCGGCCGAGACCTGATAGGTCTGGCTGTCCCGGGCGATCAGCCCGTTCAGGTTGGGCACGTCCACCAGCGGAATCTGGGCGATGGTGCGGGTGAAGCCGGTGTCATAGGTCACCCGCAGCATCCCGTGTTCGTCGATTTCGACCGTCGAGAAATTGCCGACAGGCGAGCCGTTCCGGGCGATATTCGTGGGCGCAAAGCTGGACTCAAGCTGAGTGAGCCCGTTGGGATCGCCCAGCCGGCCGATGGTAACGGCAATGGGGCCGCCCTGAACGGACAGCGCCAGTTCGCCCGTGGTCGGGTCATAGGCCCCGCCCGACAGCACCGTCACCGATTGCAGCGTGCCGCCGAAGTCCTGGCTGTCGTCGAACACCAGTTCGTAGCTGCCGATCAGGTTCGAGGCCGGGTCCATGGCCGAATCGCGGATTTCCATCGTCCAGCTGTTGCTGGGCAGCGGCCCGGGCGACGGCACGGGGGTAAAGGTGACCTGAAGGCTTTCCGCAGCCCCGAGGTTGCCGAAATATTCCACCGCCGTCATCTCGGGCAGGCCGGCCGCACCCGGCCTTGTCGCGCCCGCGGGCAGGTTGATGCCCAGCCGGATCCGCGTCGTCGGGTCGCCCGAGGTCTGGTGATGGGTCAGCACCACCGGCTGCAACCCGGTCACGCTGTCGCGGGGGTTGAGAGGGATCGTCCCGTCCGCCTGCGCAGGCCAGCCCAGCAGCACCAGCCCCGAATCGGTCTTGAGCACCCCGTTCTGGTCCGGGCGGAACGACCCCGTCGCGGTCATCATCATCGGCTGGCTGCCCAGCCCCTCGTCCAGATAGACCGAAGGGATCACCGGCAGCATCCCGCGTCCGGAAACCGCGATGTCCAGCGAATGGGACGAGGACACCAGCCCGCCCTTCTGGTCGACCAGCCGGGTGGTCGCGGTCCTGACCCCGCCCGAGGCATAGACCCCGGCCCCCCGCGCCTGGTTGATCACCATGCTTTCGAAATCGGTGTTCAGCCGCTTGTAGCCGTAGGTCCCCGAGTTCGCGATATTGTCCGAAATGCTTGCCAGCCGCGCCGCGTTGGCGACAAGACCGGACACTCCGGCATGAAGGGACGAAGAAATCGTCATTCGGTTCACCCTGGTTGAAACGCGTTGATCAGAGGTTAGGCGAGAGACCTTAATTTCCCGCTAACACCCCCGGTTGTCCGGCCCTATCTAAGTAAAATCACCTCAATCCGGTTATTTCCCGGGTCCATCGCATTGGAGTTCCTTGGTTTTCTGTCTCCATACGCGGTCACGCGCTGGATGCGGCGCTCGTCCAGCCGCCCCTCGGCCAGCAAAAGGCGGACGGCGTGGGCGCGCTGGTCCGACAGCGGCCAGGTCGGGTTTTCCACCAGCATTTCCGGGAAACCCCGGACATGGCCGGCAATGGCCAGCTGGTTTTTCGTGCGCCCCAGCACCGTGGCGAGAATCGCGGTCAATTCGCGCAGCGCCGGGGTCGGCTCGGCCGATTCGCCGTGGAAAAGCGCCTCGTCCACGATGTCACCCAGTTCGATCACCAGGCCTTCGTCGGTGATGCGGGTGACGACGTGGCGCAGCAGGTTCACCCGCTGCATCGATTCGGCGCCGGTGCCGGTCAGGGCATTCTGGATCGCCTGTTCGATTTCCCGCATCTGCCGGTCGGCCGAGGGGGCATAGGCAGCGCTCTGATCCGCCGGAGGATCGTCCGATTCGCCGCCGTCCAGGCCCATGGCGGCCGAGGCCGGGACATGGATGATGGTCGGGGCGAAATATTCCGCCAGCCCCTGCCGCTGCTTTTCCGTGGTCGCGTTCAGCAGCCACATCAGCAGGAAAAACGCCATCAGCGCGGTCACGAAATCCGCATAGGCGACCTTCCATGCACCGCCATGGTGCGTTTCCTCGGCCACGGTATTGCAGCGCCGGATGATGACCGGCAGAGCATTTCGTTTCGACGCCATCTGCGCACCCCCGGACTACCCGGGGGCACCCATAGCAGACGCGACCTTGCCGGCAGGTTAACCGATCAAATGCCGTGCATTTCCTCGCGCATCATCACCGCGGCCTTTTCCGCGATCATGATGGTGGGCGCATTGGTATTGCCGGATGTGATCACAGGCATGACCGAGGCATCGACCACGCGCAGCCCCTGAACCCCGCGCACCCGCAGCCTGGGGTCCACCACCGCGCCGTCGTCGCCCCCCATCCGCGCGGTCCCCACCGGGTGGAAGATGGTGGAGCCGATCATCCCGGCGGCCTCGGCCAGTTCCCCGTCGGTCTGGAAGTCGGAACCGGGCTTGTATTCCTCGGGGCGGTAGCGGGCCATCGGCTCGGCCGCCATGATCCGGCGGGTCAGCCGGATCGCGCGCGCGGCGGTCAGGCGGTCGCCGGGCGTGGACAGGTAGTTCGGCGCGATTTCCGGCGCCCGCATCGGGTCCGGAGAGGTGATGCGCACCTGCCCGCGGCTTTCCGGGCGCAGGTGGCAGACGCTGGCGGTGATCGCGGGAAAATCATGCAGCGGCTGGCCGAAGGCCTCAAGGCTCAGCGGCTGGACGTGCCATTCAAGGTCAGGCGTCGCCACGTCGGGGCTTGAGCGCGCGAATGCCCCCAACTGGCTGGGCGCCATGCTCATCGGGCCGGTGCGGCGCAGCAGGTATTCCGCGCCGATCATCCCCCGCCCCCACCAGCGCCGGGCCATCTGGTTCAGCGTCCGCCCGCCCGAGACCTTCCACGCGCAGCGCAGTTGCAGGTGGTCCTGCAAATTCTCGCCCACCGGGGCGTCGCGGCGGACCGCGATCCCCATGTCCTGAAGCAAGGCCCCCGGGCCGATACCCGACAGTTGCAGGATCTGGGGGGTGTTGATCGCGCCGGCCGACAGCACCACCTGCCCCGCGCGCACCACCTCGACCGCGCCATCGGCGAACAGTTCCAGCCCGACGGCGCGGTCGCCCTCGAACACCACGCGGCGGACGTGGCGGCCGGTCAGCACCGTCAGGTTCGGCCGTTTCATCGCCGGGCGCAGAAAGGCGCGGGCGGCCGAGACCCTCCATCCGCTTTTCTGGCTGACCTTGAAATAGCCGACGCCCTCGTTGTTGCCGGTGTTGAAATCGTCGCTGGCCGGGATCCCCACCGCCTGCGCCGCCCGCGCCCAGTCATCGAGGATGTCCCAGCGCAGGCGCTGCCGCTCGATCCGCCAGGGGCCGCCGGCGCCGTGATGCTCCGAAGCGCCGTCGAAATAATCCTCGGATTTCAGGAACAGGGGCTGCACATCATCCCAGCCCCAGCCGGTGCAGCCCAGTTGCCGCCAGTGGTCGTAATCGGCGGCCTGCCCGCGCAGATACAGCATCCCGTTGATGGAACTGCACCCGCCCAGCACCTTGCCGCGCGGATACAGCAGTTGCCGCCCGTGCAGCCCGGGGTCGGGGGCGGTCTTGTACATCCAGTCGGTGCGCGGGTTGCCGATGCAGTAAAGATAGCCGATCGGCACGTGAATCCATGGGTAGCGGTCGCTTTCCCCGGCCTCGATCAGCAGGACGCGCAGGCGCGGGTCCTCGGACAACCGCGCGGCCAGGACGCAGCCGGCGCTGCCCGCCCCCGCGATGACGACATCGTGCATTCCGCCCATCCCCCGGCCCCCTCTGCTTTGCGCAAGGCTAGCAAAGGCGCCGCCGGACGCAACGCCGGGATCGCCGCGAGGGTGGAGCACAGGGACCGGCAGGCGCCCGGCTTGCACGGAACCGGGATCGGGCTAGAGTGCCTGCCATGATCGAGGCGGGACAGTTCGACCTGAAAACCGGCGCGGGGCTGATGGCCTGCCCGCGCTGCGACGCCCTGCATGTCGAGGACGAGCTCGCCGACGGCGAAACCGCCCGCTGCATCCGCTGCGGCAAGGTGCTGGGCCGGCCGCGGGCGGGCGCGTTCACCCAGATCGTGGCGCTGTCGGTCACCTCGCTGGTGCTGATGGTGGCGGCGATCTTTTTCCCGTTCCTGGAAATCTCGCGCATGGGGTTCGGCAACGCCACCTCGCTGTTCGGGGTGGCGCTGGCGTTTTCCGACGGCTGGCTGCTGCCGCTGACGGTCGCCATGCTGGGCTTTGTCGTCGGGCTGCCGGCGCTGAGGGCGCTGCTGCTGGTCTATGTGCTGTGGCCGATGCGCGGCGACGGCCCGCCCGCCCGCCACGCGGGCGAGGCCTTCCGCCTGTCGGAACTGCTGCGCCCGTGGTCGATGGCCGAGATCTTCGTGATCGGGACCTCGGTCGCGCTGGTCAAGGTGGCGGGGCTGGCTACCGTCAGCCTTGGCCCGGCGTTCTGGGCGTTCTGCGGGCTGATCGTGGTCGGCGCGGCCAGCAACGTGTTCACCTGCGCCACCACCATCTGGGACACGCTGGAAGACCGCGGCGCCTTTACCGACGGGCGCGAGGTCGTCGCCGACCCCGCGGCGGGGATGCAGCGCGTCTCGATCAGCGGGCTGGCGGAGGCGGTGGTGACCCCCCGGCTCGTCGGCGGAAACCTGGAGATGGAGCCCGAGCGGGCCT
>JAZIHR010000009.1:0-43175 GCA_036678445.1 Alphaproteobacteria bacterium | reverse complement strand
TATTGGTGCGGTTTCACTGGGACCTGGCCGGGGCGCATTCGATGCGCTGCCGGGTGTCGCAGAACTGGGCCGGCGCCGGCTGGGGCGGCATGGTGATCCCCCGCATCGGCATGGAGGTCGTCGTCGAATTCCTCGAGGGCGATCCCGATAAGCCAATCGTCACAGGGAACGTGTTCAATGGGAGGAACGCGGCGCCCTATCCGTTGCCGGAGCACAAGACCAAGGCGGTCTGGCGCTCGAATACACATCAGGGGCAGGGCTTCAACGAAATCAGCTTCGAGGATCAGGCCGGACGGGAACGCATCTATGTTCATGCCCAGCACGATCATGAAGTGCATGTTCAGAACAACCGCGCCAAGCGGGTCGATGTCAGCGAGGTCGAAAGCATTGGAAACAGCAAGTATTCCGAGATAGGCATGGACTTCAGCTTTCAGATCGGCGGCAATGCGACGACCGAGGTCGGCGCGGCGGATGTGCAGCTGGGCGCGACCAGGGCACTGGCCGCATTCGATGACGGGCCGTTGCGACTGGCCTATGAGGCGACCTTGCAGGGCGGCCCCGACGCATCGCGCGGGCATTACAAACTGATCGTGGCGCAATCCCGCACCGAGGCAATCGGGACGCAGTCAACCACCCGTATCGGGGACAGTGGCACTTTGGCAGTAGGAACGTCTTACGCGGTGAATGTCGGGTCCAGAATGTCCGTCACGACTGGCACGGATTCCTTTGAAACTGTTGGCGGCGGCCGATATTTCCACGTCACAAAAGAGATCGACCTGCGTTGTGGCGCGTCGCGCCTGCTTCTGAAAAGCAATGGCGAGATCGAATTGACCGGGGTGCACATCAAGCTGAGCGCCGACAACATAGAGCTGAGCGAATGATGCGCGCGCTTGATATCGTGGCTGCGAGTGTCGTGCTGATTACACCTTGCGCCGCATTCGCCGCGGGCTGCACCCTGCCCGGTCAGCCACCCGCCAGACTGGTCGCCATGTTGTCGCCAGATTGCTTCGACGACGCGCTGCAAGACAGAACGGATGCCCGGTCGGCAATGGATTACGGTTTCCCCTCGCGGTTGTTCGGGCTGCTGCCCAAGGCCGAGGCGGTGGAACTGATCGCGATGGCCGCGCAAGAGGGGGACCGCGGCTTCTTTGTCGCCGACCGCAGCATTCTGGATCATGTCGACGCGCTGTCGGGACCGGCGGCCGATTTCATCACCGCCTCGCTGGCTCCAGCCGAGACCCTGCGAACAGGAGAGGCCAGCGCAGATTTCCTGTTGGCCGTGCCGCTGTGGGGCCAGCCGGAAAATGGGCCGCTGCTGACCGACTACTGCGCCAGACACGACTGTCAGCTGACGGAAACGCACTGCCCCGATCGTCTCGGTCTGGCGGACAAGCTGGCCGTGGCCAGCGGCAGCATGACGCTGCAGCAGGCCCAGGCACTGTGCCCGCCGTCTTTTGAATGGCTGCGGGCGCTTCGTCACGCCGGGCTTGTTGATACGTCTTGCACCTCGACCATGCAGATAAACCGGACGATGGCCGATCCCGCATTGCTGGATGCGGCATGCTATCCGCCCGACCTGTCCCTGATGGATTTACCGGCTGCAACCTCGGCCGATGCGGTACGTTATCTGCGCAAGCATCTGACGCATTCCTCCTTGGCGCCGCTACCGGCTGGCAGCCTGGATTACATTGCCAGCCAATGGCCGGAACTGGCCGACTATCTGCAGGCCATGAACAAGCAGGGAGACAAGGACTGATGGTCGAACTGACCCGCGAACAATTCGAAGCGTTCATGTCAAAGTCCGATTTCGACTTCAGCACACCTGCCGGGTGGCAGGATTTTCTGGCCGAGCGGTCTGTGGGCGGCACCGGTCGCGATGCCGACGGATTGCAGTTGCGCGACGTCAAGAACTACGCTGTCGGCACAGCCTTCCTGAACACCACCGGCGATCCGGCGCCCGTGCATTTCCAAATCCGCACCCTGGGCACCGGACTGGCTTTGCCGCCCGGCATACTTTACGTCTATCATCCCGACGCGTCCTGGAAGATGAAGGTCACGACCTACTATGTCGGACCTCCGACCTCGTCTCTGGATTTTCGGATGCAGGCCGGCGGCGGCGGAACGCCGACCCGGCCGGAATGGGGCTCGATTTACTACGTCATCCTGAAGTCCGGCGAAATTCCCGGTCGCGGCGTGGCCCGCACCGCCGCGAACCATGCGCTGCGCGAGGCGTTCAAACGCTCTGGTTGGTTCTTCACGCGCGGCTTCAAGCTGCTGACTCGAGGCGAGGCAGGTTACAGTGTCAGCGTTCGAGTAGGCTCGAATGAGGTGGTGCGTGACTATTTCATGCCGCAGAAGATTTTTTCCGAGGAGGCGCAAGAGCGTTTGCGCGAGTTGGGTGAGCGGGCACTATCCGTTTTCGACCCCGGCTGATCCGGCCCTTGACCGGTAGAAAGCAGACGTTCGCATGTTCAGGCGCATTGCCAAAATTCTAAAGGTCTTGGCCGAGGCAGGTCTGGGCTACGCTCTTTTCGCGCTTGGCGGGCTGGCGGTCGGCCTGGGCGTGCAGATGGGTTGGTGGCCACTGGCGGTGCTGGGAATCGTCATGGTGCTGGCCGGGTTCTGGCTGATCGGTCTTTAGAGCGTGTTGCGGTCAATTGGTTTCATAGCCTGCGGCTTTGAAGTAGTTCCGGCATTCGTCGGGATCGAAGAGGTCACAGACTTGGCCGACGACTGCCCATAGTTGATCGTAGGTTCGTGCGGCGGCTTTCCTGATCAGCGACTTCAGTTTTGAGAACGCCATTTCTATGGGGTTCAGGTCGGGGCTGTATGGAGGCAGGAAGAGGAACCAGGCGCCAACACTGCGCAGGGCCACTGCGGCACCGGGGTTCTTGTGGCTGGACAGGTTGTCGAGAATGACCACATCGCCGGGACGCAGTGTCGGCGCCAGCTGGGTTTCGATGTAAAGGGCGAACATCTCGGCGTTCATTGCCCCGTCGATGACCCAAGGGGGCGTCGAGGCGGTCATGGCGCAGGGCCGCGACAAAGGTCTGGGTCCGCCAGTGGCCGAACGGCGCGTGATCGACAAGGCGTTGGCCGCACGGCGCCCAACCGGTGGCCTTGGCCATGTTGGTTTTGACCGAGGTCTCGTCTATGAACGCCAACCTTTCCAGATGCCTGGCCATGAAGGGCTGACGTTTCGCGATCCAGATGCTCCGCAGATCGGCCACATCCTTGCGCTTCTGCTCAAGCGCTTGCAGGTCTTTTTTTGTGCGTCAACCCGAGGCCGTGCAGGACCCGCCAGACGGTGCTGCGGTGGGCATCGATGCCATAGGTCCCGGAGAGCTCCGCGGCCAACCCATCAAGCGTAATCTCGCCCCGGGCGGCGATGCGGGCTTCGATCCAGTTTGTCACACCGGCAGCTTGCCGCGCCCGCCGCCGTTGCCTTGCCGCCGCGGCGCCAGCGATTCGGTTTCACGCCGCAACTTGACCAGATCGTTGACGAATTTCGGTAAAACACGGAAATGCCGTGCAGCGGTGCGATTCCCGTGCCCCTCGTCAACATACGCAATGACCCGCGTTCACAGTTCCATCAGATGTGGTTTGCCCATCGGCGACCCCCATATGCGGAGGAGACGAACCGGCTGAACCGGGAACGCCGCTCCAGCGGCGATGCGTGGAAAGCAGAACTGGTAAAGATCGAGAAGCAGATCCGCGGCATCATCGAGGCGATCAAGGCTGGCATGTTCCATGAGAGCATGAAGGCAGAGATGGACACGCTGGAGGCGCGTAAGGCCGAACTGAACACTCTGCTGGCCGACGTGCCAGAGGACACACCGGACATTCTGCCGAGCGCCTCGGCGATCTATGCGAAGAAGGTTTCTACCCTGACCAAGGCGCTCAATCGCAAGGAAGAGCGGCAGGAAGCGGCGGAGGCATTGCGCGGCCTGATCGATAAGATTTCGCTGACGCCGGGGCCGGAACGCGGAGAGATTTACGCAACGCTGCACGGCGAACTGGGCACGATCCTGAATTGGACTGAGCGGCAAGCCATTGGAAAAGCTACAAGAAAAACAAAACCCGCAGCGGATGCTACGGGTTTTTCGTTATCAGTGGTTGCGGGGGCAAGATTTAATCTTAACTTGCGGCTTGAGCAAGTAAAGATGGTTGCAGGTATGCCCGTGCATCAATCTGCGCACCTCGTCTCAATCAAACATGCCGCAAAAACGCATTGTGTACCCGGGGGTAATATTGGCCTGTTTCGCGCCGCAGCGTAGTTTTGGATAAACAGTTCATGAACGTTTACGAGGCCATGGTATCATAGCGGAGCGGATCGCCGCCATAGCACCCAGATCAGGCTGAACTGCGCAATCGCTTACCGGTCCAGCGTCCTCAGGATGCTACCACAGCGGGACCGGATCGCCGTCTCGACCTCATCAAGCATCGGATGATCCCCCGCAGGCATGGCTGCGACGGCGGCTCTCGCATCGGTAAGCCATTCCTGGATCGCCTCGACCAACCCCCTCACACGCTCCAGCGCCGCCTTCGGCGCGAGACCGCATTTTTCCGCCTCGCGCACCCCGTGCCGACCCTCGATATACTCGCCACGGCGCTTGTCATCGACATCGAGGGCGAGGTTCTCGGTGATGCCGGGCCAGACCTTCGCGCACATCACATCGTAAATCGGGGCAAGCTCGATGCCATCGCCGCGGATCAGGATGGAATAGTTCTTCAGATGCGCATCCGTGTTACAGCACAGCACGTTGAAGACCATGGCATCCCAAAGCCGGAACACCTCGCCCGCGCCGCCGATGGCGCGCAACCGGTCCATCATGGCGGCGAAGCTGCCTTTCGGACCACTGGCTTGGTTGTGCTGGTATTTCGCCGAGGGCGGCAGACCAAGCGCCTGGCAGAAATCCTCCTGATGTAGCCGACGCAGGGCCTCGCCCTGTTGCAGACGATCATAGCGCCCAACCAGCAGATAAAGCCGCCGCCCTGCCCTGCCAGTGCTGACCTCCGGCACACGCAGGCCGACCAGCCGCGCCAATGTCAGGCACAGTGCCTCATTCTGTACGCCACCCCAGAGGCGGTCGCTGTCCGGCTTCAGGATATGGCTCGAAGCCGTGCCGTTCACCGGTATGGCGAAGCGACCGCCCTCCAGCACACGTACGGCCAGCTTGCTCTGTACCCCGGCAAGCGACATGGAGACTCCGTCTTCGCCTGCGAGAAACGGCTTTCGCGGCAGCTCGCCGATGATCCGTTCGAGATCCTCCTCCGAGGCGAGCTCCCGCACGTCACAGCCGGTTGCGCCAGGCTCGGCAAAGGAAATCGCCCCCGACGTGTCACGCCCCACCCGTCCCAGCAGGGCCAGCACATCGGTATGAGATACATCGAGAATGCGCGCCATCATGCGGATGGCGTCATTGTCCTCGGGCAGCAGGTTGATCAGCCATGGCGCGAGCACCGGCCAGCCCCATGGCTCGGGCCGCTGCGGCATGGTGGTCGAAAGCGGAAAGGCACCGTCCTGCGCGAGCCATGCCGGATCATAGCGGAACTCCGGGCGGTACTTTCGCCCGTGATGATCTCTCCGACCGGGTGACGTGCATAGAACAGCTGCATGGGGGATCCGCTCACAGAGGCGGCAATATGGGGCCGGACGATTTCGGCCCCTCTGGGAACAGCCCACCGATCCGCAGACCCAACGCCTCGGCCGCAGCCAAGGCCGGGGCAAGGTAGCTGGTCCCCTTCCCTCGTTCGAGCTCACTGATAAAGCGTCGATTTGTGCCGATCATGCCCGCAAGGTCCGCCTGAGTATGCCCAAGCGCCTTCCGGCGCGTCCGGATGGCGGCGCCGAACTCGCGAGCCAGACGCTCTTCGGCCGTGGACAGATCCATGAAATCCTCGCGGAAATGATACGCAGATGTATCGCATTCGGCGGGAAGGGGCAATATGGTACAGATGTGTAGCATCCACATGATGGACCACGCATGATACCAAGAGGTATCATCACCTCGACGCACCACCGACTGCTACCATACGGTATCTTCACCAAAAAGTGGGCACTGGCATCCTGACCGCTGAATCGGCAGAAATGCGCAAAGACAAGCGACTGAATCATGATCCAGAATAATAACCAACCCATGCCGACAGAATATTCTGAAACGGACATCGCCCTCATGGACATGGCCGCTTCGCTAAGTGGCCTGTCGCGAGCAGACTTCATCCAACAATCGGCAGCATCTACGCCCGAGGAGCTGCTGGCAGACCTTCAACCGATACGCATGAGCGCCGAGGGTTTTGCAGAGTTTCTCGCCCTCATCGAAGCCCCGGCGACGTCGGTACCCGAGATGGTCGAGGTGCTTCAGCGACCCTCCCCGTGGGAGACCGAGCCCGACCGCGACATCTAAAGGCCATCAGCTTTCAACGAGGCGGATCTACTCTCCAGCGCCTCCTACAGAGCGGCCATCGACAAGGCCTCAGGTCGAAATCGGCCCTTTGCCGGCGCTCAGCTTCGCCGGGTTCTGCAACGCCGCATCCTCCAAAGCCGCCCTTCGAGGTGTGAAGCAGCAAAACACGTGGGGGCCTTGTAGAGACTGGACGAAGCAGCCGTTCGACAGGGTGGCAGCCAGTGTCGCTTTGAAGTAGAAAGCATCAATTGAAACTATCGAGCGATTCCACACGCGGCACACGCATCCAGCCGGTTCGCAGATCGAATTGCGGCACACCCTATTTTCGAAATCATCCGCGATGGAACCAAACGGTTGACAAGCCGAGTATCGGCGAGGATATGCCTTTGGATAGCAGAAAAATCATCGAGAATGCAGTCAGCAAGCTCGCAAACACCATGAGAATTTACGTCGAAGCGCTAATCCATTTCGGCAAGCTGTTCAAGACCGACGCCGAAGAAGTGATTGACAATGTCGATCGTGGCTTCGAGATGAAGCTTGAGGCGCTCCATACGCTTTATGATGTCTCAAAGGATCTCTTTCCCTATTTCGATCATGAGGACACCGCCCTGATGATCGCCATACGAAACGCAATCCATCACCGCGATCACCCGCTCTTCATAAGTCTGAATCGGCGTCTGCACCTTGAGCGCGGTGGACTGGAACCCTGGCTCGGCACATCCTTTCTGCTCGCCAGCACCCAACGGCCCACGATGCTCCGATCTTAATGTCCCACTATGTAAGATTGGACGATTTGGACGTACGCCTCGACCCTTCGCGTACATCGTTATATCTGGATGTTTCCGTGAAAGGTGCGAAAGCAACCAACTGGTTCACGGTGATCGATTCTCAATTGAGACTGCCAGAAATCCGCGCTTTCCGTTCACAGCACAGATACCCCGACGATCAAGCATATCTCGATCTTATGCCGATTTTTGTCTCGGCTACGTACAGGGTCTTCACGGCGCTGAATGCTGAAGGCATAAATTTCGATGGTTTCGACGCCAGTACCTATCTAGTCCCCTTCACGTCAGAGCTCGATATTGACCTTTCGAACCGACGATTCTCGCAGTTGCGCCTACGCGGTTTCGGGCCACTTGATCTTATTCCCATTCCCATCGAGCAAGAACGGAACCGGGAGCCGGCAGCAAAGGCAGATCGAGCATGAGTTCATGGACATTGGATGATCTGCGCCGTCTCGATCTGAAATATGCCGAGGAAGGTATCCATATCCATCAACGGCCATTCCGGGCCGCGACAGAACTCCTGGGCTCCAGCTTCGTCATCGGCGGGAATCCCGAAGTCAAGCGGATCATGGACGCCTATGCCGCCATGGTGCCCGAGGTCGACACCAACTGGCTAGGCGCCGGGATAGGTTTCGCCGCTTCCGTCGATCAGGTCCGCAGACTTACCTTTCCGGTCCTGTTCGGCGAGGTCTCTCTCCAACCTTGGCAGGTCGCGGGCTTCGCCAGCGCTGAGGAATGGTGGATCTGGTGCCGACAGGATAGAGCAATTGCAGGGGACGTTGCTCTCTCGGTCGCCGACCTCCACGATTTCATCAATGGCCTGAGTGAAATCGAACACGCGATACCGGCGGCAATGACATTATGGCGCATGGCGCGGTCCAACATCGAGGACGTTGCCAACACGCTACCGACCTCTTTCAGCCACGACTCGGTCATTCAGCCGATTTGCATGGTTGCCGAACTCTCCATGAAGGCATCCCTCGTCCACAACGGGGCCGAGCCGAATTCCTTCCGGAAAGGCAAGAATGGCCACAATCTATCGTCGATAGCTCTTCGCATGGCGGAAGGACGCCCCCACCGCGACGATGCGCGGGTTCAGGCCATTGTCAGCGCACTGCCGCCCTATGTGGAGAACCGATACAAGCCTGCCGGATTAAAGCGGCTTCAGGTCGTGAAACTCGCTCTTGGCGTACAGTTCATCGCCGCCTCAAGCCTTCGACGGCTGACTGGGGCTGATCTCGCCCTCCAGATGGAAAGCAACGAGTGGCCTGGCTCGCGACAGCCATTCGCCATCTAACGATATTCAGGATTTGCTATGCCCTATGAGGGACTCTGAGCTACTGCCCGAAAATCGGACAGTTACGGAAGCTACGATCTGAAGCCTGCTGGTCTCGAAGCACGAGGAGATTTAACTCTGAAAGTTTCATGTAAATTATTGGAATAGATAATATAAGATTCGGCCTGTCACGGACGGAATACTTCTAGCGCTGCAGGGCGCTCATTAGAAACATGACACACCCGCAGCTGGTCATTGAGTAAAGCGAGCCAATCGGCGCCGCACCTCGCTTGTAGGCAATCTACATCGAGGATGTGCGGACAGCATGCTCAGCCCCCCATGCAGCCGCATCAATGGCCACACAGTTGCAATCCGCAAGCTGATCGAAGAGCCAGAGAACGCCGTGCATATCGATCTGCTCTGCGATTGCCAGTTCGCGAAGTGTTCCGTCGCCGGTAAGCAGTCCCTAACCCCGCGATTCGGCTATGGCGAGCGCGAAGGTATCGAAAACGTCGTTTGGCGCGTGAAGGCAGATTTGGCCAGCATGCTGCGCGAACTCGAAGTGACGATGGCGATGCCGAAGGTGCGACCTTGGGAAGGGAGCCGGTGACATGTCAGACGGACCGGCAAATCGCAGCTCTGGACTGTCCGACCCTCGCTCGGACCTTTCATGTTCGTTCAGACCCAACCGGGCCGCTTCTCCGGTCTTTGGGGGCCCCAATGTCCGTCTCTCCGACTTCAAGCTCTCGACCATCACCTTGAAGCCATCCCGGAACGACGTCCTGCACGGCTGCAACACCGGCCTCTGTTCGCAAGGCGCATTCCCAGATTGTCGCAACCCTCCAACCGGCCAGCAACAGCGCCGATCTAACGGCACTGTCCCGTGCCACATTCGCGCTGAACTTCGACGCCCAGAATTCCGGGCGTGTTGCCGGAGTGCTTGCGTAACGGCAGCCCGGGTGCCGGTGCCAGAAGCACCCGTGCACGAAGATGACGGTCTTGTATTTCGGCAGCACGAGATCAGGCTTGCCGGGTATGCCCTTGGCATGGAGCCGATAGCGAAAGCCCAGCGCATGCAAGGACCGCCTGAGGGCCAGTTCCGGCTTCGTGTCCTTTCCGCGAATGCCCGCCATCATCTTGGAACGGGTCTGTGTGTCGACGATGTCGGTCATTTGCCTCCTGGCCTCGGCCGGTGGACCTAGTATACAGCCAATGATCCGAATTTGAGAGGTCTCTGATTTGCCAGCCACTTTCGGCATTGTCGATCTGTTTGCAGGTCCGGGAGGCCTTGGAGAGGGGTTCGCCTCGCTTGAATCTGGCGGCCAGCACCCGTTCCATGTCGGGATTTCCGTTGAGAAGGAGGCGTCGGCACATCGGACACTTCGGCTCCGCGCCTTTCTGCGTGACCATGCCTCGCGACACGGCGCCCTGCCGGAAGCCTTCGTGAAGTTTCATGCCGGTCTGACGGATGAACCGGACTGGTCTGGGGTGGACGCCGCCGCATGGGCAGAGGCGACAGCCGAAGCTCGCTGTCTCGAGCTGGGTAGTGAAGCAGCCGCAGCAGCCATCGACGAAGCTATCGGTCGGCTGCGACAGAGCTTCGACGACACGATCCTGATCGGGGGCCCGCCCTGCCAAGCCTATTCGCTGGTCGGACGGGCCCGTTCGCGCGGCAAGACGAACTATGTCCCAGAGGAAGACCACCGGCATTACCTCTTCCGCGAATACATCCGGGTGCTGAAAGAACTTCGCCCGGCCGCCTTCGTCATGGAAAACGTCAAGGGAATGCTGTCCTCGACCGTCGAAAGCCGACTGGTCTTCGAGATGCTGATGGAAGACTTGGCTTCCTTGGGCACAGGTCACGGCCATCACTACGAGCTTCGGGCGATCCGCCTTGTCGATGGAATGGCCACCCTGCAGGAGGCGGCACAGCCATCCGACTTCATCGTGCGTGCCGAACAGTTCGGTGTTCCGCAGCGCCGCCACCGCGTCATCATCGTCGGGATCCGGTCGGATCTGGCAACCCGAGCATCCGGCGCAAGCATCGCGGTGTCGGGCTCTACCCGCACGGTCGAGGAGACCATCGGCAACATGCCGCACCTGCGGAGCGGCATCAGCCGCGCTGTCGACACGCCGGCAGCCTGGCAAAAGGAGGTCGCAGGCTTCGCGAAGCTTCTCGCGAAGATCTTCAAAGGCGAGCAGGATGGCGCCCTGCGGCCCGAGTTTCTTGATGTCGTGGAACTCCTGAAGCTCGGCGCCGAAACCCGACGCTCCTCCATCATGCTTCCTGCAGGCTATGGAACATCGAATGACGATCTGATGCGCTGGCTAGAGCGTCCCGTCTTGCGCGCGCTGTCCCAGCACGAAACGAGGGGTCACATGGCCACGGACCTCGGCCGCTACCTGTTTGCCGCGGTCTTTGGCAAGGTGCGTGGCTACAGCCCCAAGGCGGCCGATTTCCCGCTGGCCCTCAGCCCAGATCATAGGAACTGGCACAGCGGCGTTTTCAACGACCGCTTTCGCGTCCAGCTTGCGCATGAGCCTTCGACAACGGTGACCAGTCACATCTCGAAAGACGGTCACTATTTCATCCACCCGGACCCGCTCCAGTGCCGCAGTCTGACGGTGCGCGAGGCTGCCCGGTTGCAGACCTTCCCAGACGACTATCTCTTCCTCGGCAACCGGACACAGCAGTATGTCCAGGTTGGAAATGCGGTCCCGCCTTTCCTTGCAAGGCAGATTGCAGCGCTCGTCCATGCATCCCTGACAAAACCGGACACCCTCAAGCTCTGAGGCACCTCCCGCACCTTGTAACGACGATCCGTTCGCGCCAGAGTAGATCGCGATCGTAGTGCAAAGGGTGCGCATGCAGGAAATTGTTGTTTCAAGACGGGCAGATGCCACTCCTCACGCTGCGGCGCTGATCGAGGGCCTGCGGGATATCGGTTATTCCCTCGAAACGGCCATTTCAGACATTATCGACAACTCGATCACCGCGGGCGCCCATCGGATAGAGATTGTCACGGAGACCTATTCGGACGAGCCCTATATCGCGATCATCGACGATGGCGTGGGCATGACCGAAGAGGAACTTGTCGCAGCGATGCGACCCGGCAGCAGGAACCCGCTGGCCACACGTGATGAACCGGACCTAGGTCGGTTCGGCCTCGGCCTGAAAAGCGCCAGCTTCTCCCAGTGCCGTCGGCTCACGGTTGTGTCACGGCGTTCGGAACAAACCAGCGCAGCAATCTGGGATCTTGATGACGTCGCCGAGCGGAACGAATGGGCGGTGCAACTGCCCGATCATTTCGATCTCATCCCTGGCATCGAGAAGATGGGGCAGCAGGGTACTCTCGTGCTATGGCAGAAACTTGACCGACTGACTGGCGGCTATTCCCACAATGCCGCCAAACGCGCGGAGGTCATCAACCAGAGGATCGCGGAAACCGAGCGCCACCTGCGCCTCGTGTTTCATCGGTTCATGGAGGATGCCAAACCGCTACGCATTCTCCTGAACGGGCGACTCCTTCGTCCCCTTGATCCGTTTGCCCGAAAGAACCCCGCGACCATTTCAGACCCGGAAGAAAAGCTGACCCTTATCAGGGGCGATGTGGAGCTCCAGAGCTTCACGCTTCCCCATCACAAGCAGATGTCCAAGGCGGACTGGGAGGATATCGGCGGGCCGGAAGGTCACCTGAAATCGCAGGGCTTCTATCTCTATCGCGGCAAGCGTCTGATCCTGCACGGAACCTGGTTCAGTCTGTGCCGCCAATCGGAACTGACAAAGCTGTCTCGGGTCAGAATCGACATTCCCAACAGCATGGACGCTGACTGGAAGATCGACGTCAAGAAATCCTCAGCGCAGCTGCCGCCAGTCGTGCGCGATCGCCTGAGAAAGGTCATCGAGCGCATCCTCGCCGGTTCAAAGCGCACCTACAGCAAGCGGGGACAGAAGCTCGTCGATCATGAACGGCTGCCCATGTGGCATCGGATTCAGGCAGATGGGCAGATACGCTACCGCCCGAGCATCGAACACCCGGCGTTTGCCGATTTCGCCGAAGGCCTGCCCCCGGACCTCCGGCGCGGCTTCTTCAACTGCATTGCTCTGGTCGGGGCGTCATTGCCCATCGAAACGTTGCACGCAGACATGGCAGGCACGGCCGAGCAGATCGTCCCGGATCGAGTGGACGAAGACACGCTTGCCCAAGCCGTGCAGGCAACCCTCTCTGTCCTTCTAAGCGCGCGCAAGGACATCAAGGAAATCAAATCGCTAATGAAGGACGTCGATCCGTTCAGATCGGCCTGGGAAGATACAGAACGCATCATCGCTGCGACGATTGAGACCAAGGAAACCGAATGAACCCTTTGCTCCGCGCTCTTGAAGGCATCGTTCAGATTGACATCGGATTGCTACCTAAACCGCTGACGGCGGAGAAGATTCGATCCGCAATATCTGAACAGCTCAAGAATCAAACATTCAATGGAAAGGTCAGTGCAGACGAAGCTGAGCAGGTGGCACGCCTGCTTGAAGAAAAGCATGGCATCAGCATGGGCCTCGGCGCGATCGTCGATGCCAAGGAATTTGAACCGTGGCTGAACGACGCCAAGATCAATGGCGAAGTCGGCGACTTCTACTGGGGTCGCTATCGACAGTTGCTCTTCAAAAAGGGACTGCCGAAATCGGTTATCGATGCCACGGACACCGTCACTGACAAGGTTTTGGATAGACTTGGCAATCCACGCGACATGAGCCCATGGAGCCGCTGCGGGATGGTGGTGGGACATGTGCAAAGCGGCAAGACTGCCAACTACACGGGGCTGATCTGCAAGGCGGCAGATGCAGGCTATCGCCTGATCGTCGTGATCGCGGGCATCCACAACAACCTGCGGAACCAGACCCAAGCCCGTATCGACGAGGGCTTCATCGGCCGGGATACCGGACGACTGGCCCATGCCAACAAGGCGCAACGCCAGAAGATCATCGGGGTCGGCCAGTTCGATCAGCGCGAGTTTCCGGTCTCTCTCACCAACACTCTGCGCGACTTCAACAAGGCGACGGCAACCACGAACACCAGCCAGATTGGGCAATACAACGTGCCCGTCGTTCTGGTGATCAAGAAGAACTCCAGCACGTTGAAGAACCTTCTGGAATGGCTGAAGGAACATTCCGTCCACCAGGGCACGCAGATGGTCAGCCAGCCCATGCTGCTGATCGACGACGAGGCCGACAATGCCTCGATCAACACGGCCTACGCGCGTGATGAGGTGACCCGCATTAACGGCCAGATCCGCGAACTCCTCTCGCTGTTCCACCGCAGCTGCTACGTCGGCTATACGGCCACGCCCTTTGCCAACATCTTCATCGATCCGGATACCGACGATGAGACGCTGAAGCAGGATCTGTACCCGCGGCATTTCATCATCGGGCTCGACGCGCCGTCGAACTACTTCGGGGCACAGAAGGTGTTCCTCGATGCCCGCGAACGGCATGTCCGCCTGATCGATGACAATGAGGACATCCTTCCGATGAAGCACAAGATCGACCATCCGGTCGATGTGCTGCCGGAAAGCCTCATCCGAGCCGTGCGCGCATTCATCGTCGCGCGGGCGATCCGGAACGCCCGGGGCCAACAGGCATCGCATGCCTCGATGCTGATCAACGCCTCACGCTTTACCGATGTCCAGGGTCGGTTGCGGTCTCGGGTGGCCGATGTGGTCGACAGGATACGGGACGCCGTCGCGGTCGATGGGGCCAAGGGCAAGGCGGCGCTGCGCAACCCCGAGATTGCGGCCCTGCATGCGGTCTGGGAGTCCGAGTTCGCCGAGGCCGAGGGCGCGGACTGGCCCACCGTCCAGGCTCGCCTGCACGAGGTTCTGGTTGCTGCCCGTGTTGTCGAGGTCAACGCGTCGAAACGGTCGCAGCCGCTCGACTATGACCAGACCGGGGAACATGGCGTGACGGTGATTGCCGTCGGCGGCTTCTCCCTCTCGCGCGGCCTGACGCTGGAAGGACTGACCATCAGCTACTTCCTGCGGAACTCCATGATGTATGACACCCTGATGCAGATGGGCCGGTGGTTCGGTTACCGGCCGGGCTACGAGGATCTGTGCCGTATCTGGATCCCTGCCGATGGCGTTGGCTGGTATGCCCATATCCACGAGGCGATGGACGACCTGCAGACCCAGCTGAAGCGCATGGAACTGGCCAAGGCGACGCCCGAGCAGTTCGGCCTCGCCGTCCGCAGCCACCCGGAATCGCTGATTGTGACGGCGAGGAACAAGATGGGCACGGGGCGCGAGTTTCCGATGAAAGTCGGCCTCGCTGGCAAGCTGGTCGAAACGACACGCATCCGCACGGATCGCGAACAGCTGGACCGCAACCGACAGGCCGGGCAGGCACTGGCGGCGGCAATCCAGGCCAGCGGGCTGGCACCGCAAAACCCTTCCCGCGGAACCCTCTTCAGCGGCGTCTCGGTCGATCTGATCCGCGATTTCCTGCGTGCATTCCGAGCCGATGCTTCTGATCCCCTCACCGATCCGAGGCTGATGTCGGATTACATAGATGCGCGCGCCGACACCGAGCTCAGGGAGTGGGATGTCCTCTTCGCCAGCGCACAGAAGGCGGATGCGACATCCGCCAATCTGTCCGGGATCGACATGCGGGCCTTCGGCCGATCGGTCGGTGAGCCGGATCTGCGGCAGGGCGTCCTCGCAATCAGCGGCACCAGCAGACGCGTCGGTTCGCCTGGCGACGAGCGTGTCGGGCTGACCAAGGAACAGATCGACGCGGCCACCAATACCTTTCGCGAAGAGCGGATTCGGGACGGAAAGCCCGTTCCGGAAACCCTTCCGCCCCGCATCTTCTGCGAGGTCAAGAGGCGCCGCCCGTTGATCATCCTCCGGTTCGTCGAACCTGTGGTTCCAGAAGAGCTGAAGGCAAAATTGCCAGATCTGGTCTTGGCATGGAGCATCTGCTTCCCGCCATCCGAGGTTCAGGGTGGCACCGTGGAATACATCGTCAACACCATCCGGATGCGCGAGATGTTCGGCGAGGAAGAGATCGAGGAGGAGGCGCTCGGTGATACCGACTGACACGCCGTGGTCCGGCCTCGAGGCCGGGAAAGTGGACACGCGCCGGGTTTCGGCGTCGGCACGTTGGAACTGGTTCTGGGCGGTCATGCCGCGCGCCGATGTGGCCCTTGTCCTGCAATTGTCCAACCTGCCGAAACCCGCCCCAGACCTGCCAAAGCTGCGTAACCTCGAAATCCGGTTCCAGACGCTGCCCGGTGGCCCGATTCTCTACATCCGGCTCAAGGACAGCGCCCAGCTTGAACTGTTCGAGACCCTGTGCCGCGATGTGATGGCGGCGGGCGAGCTTGCCGATACCGAGGCTGAAGCCCTCGAACGCGCCATCGGCCGCACCTTCCGCTGGCACTACCTGCTTCGCGGCGGAAAGCTCGAAGTGCTTTCGGAGGAAGCACAGAAGGGCCTGATCGGCGAGATCGAAGTCCTGAAGCTGCTGATTTCCACGCTCGGTGCCAAACCGGCGTTGACCGCCTGGACGGGGCCTTCTGGCGCACCAAAGGATTTCGAGCTGAAGGCCGACTGCATCGAGGTCAAGGCTAGGCGCGGGGCCTCGCAGCCCTTCGTGAAGATCACGAACGAGTTCCAGCTGGCAGATGTGCCGGAACGGCGCCTATGGCTGGCAGTGCTGGCCATCGACAAGGTGCAGCCGCCGCACGGCCGGACGCTGACCGAGTATGTCTCGGAAGTCACCGAGCTTCTGGAGCGAACCGAACCTTCGGCCATCATGGATTGGGACCTGCACCTTGCTGATGCCGGTTTCGACATCCTGCACGACTATTCGTCCTGGCGCTGGATCGTGTCGTCCCCCAATTTCCACGCCGTGACCGAGGACTTCGCTCGGATTGCCGCACCAGTGCCGCTCGGAGTCTCGGTTGTTTCCTACGCCCTCGCCCTTTCTGCCTGCACGCCATTCCGGACGGAGTGGATCACGGTCCAGGAAAAGCTGAACGAAGCAGATCAGTCATGAGCGAACTCGACGAATATCATCAGAACCTGATGGCCGATATCCGCCGCGAAGCGGACGCCAGCGGAGTCTTTCCTGTGGAAGCCTTCTTCGACCGGATGACCGAGCGGTTGACCGAGGCCGGTGAACTGGAAGTCGCAGATCGCGCCTATTTCCAGAGCGGTGAGGGTGCACAGAGACTGAGGATCGACGGCTATGCGGGTGATCCGCGGGACAGCGAAGGCGTGTTGGGGCTGATCGTGTGCGACTTCGCCGACAGCAACACCGTTCAGACCTTTGGCAAATGGGATGTGCCCCCGATCCTGAACCCCCTGATCCGATTTCTGAAGAAGGCAAAGACCGAGGAATTCCGCGACTCGTTGAACGAGGCCAACCCCGCCTTTCAGGTCTCGGACATGATCATCACGACCTGGTCGCAGGTCACGAAAGTCAAATTGATCCTCATTTCCAACCGGGAGTACATCGGCCGCGACGATGCTGTGAAACTGGCAGAAATCGGCGAGGTGCCGATTACGTGGTCGGTCTGGGATCTGGCACGCTTCGAGCGGTTCGACCGCTCGGGACAGGCCCGCGAGGACATGGTCATCGACTTTGCCAAGGATTTCGGGGCGCCCCTTCCTGCGCTCAAGGCATCACAGTCTGGCGCTGCCCTCGAAAGCTATCTGCTAATCGTACCAGGGGAGCAGTTGGCCGCGATCTATGACAAGTGGGGCGCTAGACTTCTAGAAGCCAACGTCCGGTCTTTCCTTCAGACGAGGGCCAAGACCAACAAGGGCATCCAGAAGACCGTCAAGGAGGAACCCGAGCTCTTCTTCCCTTACAATAACGGCCTGTCGGCCACTGCCGATGCCGTTTCGTGCGTGCGGACGGATGACGGGCTGGCGGTTGCGTCGATCAGCAACTTGCAGATCGTGAATGGCGCTCAGACAACCGGGTCAATCCACGCTGGGCTGAAGTCTGCGAAGGAACAGCTCCCGCAAGTCTTCGTGCAGATGAAACTGACTGTCGTTCCTTCCGACAGGTCTGAGGACATCGTGCCAAAGATCTCGGAATACGCGAACACCCAGAACAAGGTGAACGCTGCCGACTTCTTCTCGAACCATCCCTTCCATATCCGGATGGAACAGTTCTCGCGCAGCGTTCTCTTTCCGGCGCGTGCTGGCGAGCGTCATGACACCAAGTGGTTCTACGAGCGTTCCCGCGGTCAGTTCGTCAACGCGCGGCCGAAGGTGAAAGGGAAAGCCCAGACCGATTTCGACATCCAGCTCCCCAAATCACAGCTCTTCAGCAAGACCGACCTCGCCAAGTTCGAGTTCTCGGCGGCCGGCCAGCCGCACATCGTTTCGCGCGGGGCCCAGAAGAACTTCGCCGAATTCGCCAAGGACATCGGTGAATCATGGTCCAGGAGCGACGCCAAGTATGACGAGCTCTGGTACAAGCGGCTTGTCTCGAAGGCGATCGTGTTTCGCTGGCTCGAGACCGAGGTTCCGAAGCAGCCGTGGTACGAGGGTGGCTATCGCGCCAACATCGTCACCTATTCTATGGCCAAGGTGTTTCACGATGCCAACGGCGAGAAGCAGGTCCTCGACCTCGACGCGATCTGGAGACGGCAGTCTGTTCCGGAGGCCCTCCAGCGCGCTCTGCTTCTGGCCGCAGCAGAGGCACACGACGTCATCACGCACCCTCCGGCGGGCGTCCGCAACATGTCGGAATGGGCAAAGCAACAGGCCTGCTGGAACGGGATGAAGGGTCGAACGTTGAACTATGGCGATGACTTCGAGACCTGCCTGACCCTCGTGGATACCGCCAAGGCGGCAAAGCGCGACGAGAAGGCAAAGAAGGCAATGACCGAGGGCATCAATGCCCAATCGGAGGTGGTGACCTTGGGCGCCGGGTTCTGGAAAGAGGTCTTGGCTTGGGGACGCGAGCGGAAACGCCTCACGCCCAAAGACATGCAGATCCTCGAAGTCTGCGCATCAATGCCTCGCCGGATCCCCTCAGACCTGCAGGCTCGCCATGCCCTAGATGCGCTCGGCCGCATGAGAGATCAGGGGTTCGCGAACCTTGGCAGCCCCGAGGAAACAGCATGAAAATTCGGTCACTTGAATTCAGAGACTATAAGTCTTTCCCACGCTTCACGATATCCGCCCAACCAAAGAACATATTGGTGGGACCGAATAATGCAGGAAAATCCACTTCACTGGATGCGCTCAGAATTGCATTTGATGCATTGAAATACTGCAAGAGGCGAACCGCCTTCCTGAAGTCTCAAGGGGAGCGCGGAGTCTGTTCAACCTACGAGGTACCCCAATCAATAATCCAAATGGATCTACGGTATTGCGTGCATAACTTTCAAGACAAGGCCGCGATAATCGAACTGGCCGCCACAAACGGCAACAGATTTGTAATGAAGCTCCATCCAGACTCTGATCTAGAGCGCTTCCTTGCGTCGAATGTCCAAGCTCAAAAATCCAGCCAATTCCTAAAATCTCAGTTTCCTGTTGAAATAGTCGTAGCGCCCACACTGAGCCCACTTGAGCAAAATGAGGAACTCGTAAAACTAGAGACAGTTGAGAAAAACCGATGGGGACGCCTTGCCAGCAGGAACTTCCGAAACTTTTGGCTCCACAGAACCGACGAAGAATTTCAAGACTTCGCAGAGCTGATCGAATATGGCTGGCCTGGCATCAGGTTGCTGAAGCCAGAAATAGAGCGGGGAGAGTGGAACATCGTCAGGATGTATTTTCGCGATGGCCCGAACGTGCGCGAAGTCCAGTGGGCCGGCTTTGGATTTCAGGTCTGGATGCAGATCATGATGCACCTTCAACAGGCAGATCATCGATCAATTTTGGTCTTGGATGAGCCGGACATATACCTACATCCTGATCTTCAGCACCGCCTTCTGCGGATTGTGTCCCGTCGGGTCGGTCAATTTTTTATAGCCACACATTCGACGGAGATCATTAACGCTGCGGACTCTGGGGATGTTCTTATCATTAGACCAGAGGCCCGCTCAGCAAAGAGAATTAGGACAGATTCAACTTACTCTGATGTTTACTCAGCAATCGGAAGTTCCGAAAATGCGCAGTTTGCACGCCTTGCTCGGACACGAAAAGTGCTTTACTTCGAAGGAACGGACAATCGACTTCTTTCAAGATTGTCAAAGTCACTTGGCGGCACAGACTATCTTTCCGGATCAAGTGTCACATTGATGAAGACTGACGGCTTTGCGAACTGGGGAAAGGTCTCACACACAGCGTGGATCTTCAAGGAGTTCTTTGAGCTCGATGTTCAGGTTGCAGCACTATTTGATAGAGACTATCGATCCGACGAAGAGGTATCTGAGTTCAAGTCGTCGATGATTGGATCGGGCGTCACCTGTTTTGTTCTTCCCTGCAAAGAAATCGAGAACATCCTACTAGAGCCAAGAGCAATACGCCGGGTTGTCCAAAAATACTCTCAAGAGGAACTAGATGACGATCAACTCGACACGATAGACACAGAATTCGATCGACTCATATCTGAAGCACGAGATCAGGTATTCGGACAGAGAATGGGTCATTTTATTCAGCACCAGTTGTCAAAGACAACCTAAGGCTGACACCCCCACACTTTCCAGTGATTTTCAGCGGACGTTCTCTGAAGAGTGGAGGTCAGAGAAGTTCCGTCGAAAGGTAGTTTCTGGAAAGGCAGTCTTTTCCGCTATGGCAAAGTATGTTCAGGAGAACTACAAGGTCTCACTCACACCAAGTCGCGCTCTGGAAGCCCTCGAGGCGGCGGAGATCGACGTGGAAGTGCAGTCAATTGTTTCCGAACTCAAGGCCATTTTTGGTGGTGACGAGTAGCTCTCTGAGCAAGTGAACGCTTTGCTCTGCGTCTAGTCAGTCGTTAAGCGTCAGGTCAGCCCCCCTCCCGATGGTTCCTCCCCCGCCCTGAACGTATGCGGGGGGGGGGGCGCAGCGCGGCGGTTCGCTAGCGCAAGGCGTTTTCACCGGGGAAGCCAAGCGGAAGCCACCTTGAGAGTTGATGCCGGAATTCGTTAGCCAGATCAGCGGCTTGCGGAATAACGATCTGGCCGGGGTGGATTCCCGGCGGGAAGCCAGGGAAGCCACCGTCGGGGAAGCCATCAGCCTCGGAAGCCAGGGCAACTTGCTGCCCGTTCGCGATGACTAGCCACGTCACTGCCGCATCTGCTGGAACGCGGCAGTGGCCCGGCGGGTCAAGCCCGCCCGGTTTCCTTTTCCAGGAGGCCTTCCAGCAACGCCAAGCGATCCGCGCTGAAGTTGCCCGCGCGCGGGGTGAGATCGCGGATAGCCCGAACGAAGAACTGGCGGAAGTCCTCGCGCTCCTCGCACCAGGCGAGCAGCTTCACGCCCTGCGGCGGATGCACCAGCGCCAGCGGCAGCACCGTCCGCGCAGTCTCGTTCCCCGACAGGTCTGTGTAGCCAAACGACACCGGCTGGCAGGCACGGATGGCGGCGTACAGCGTAGAGAGGGCAGCGGCGGCCGCCTCCGGCACGTCCTCGGGCCAGTATTGCGCAGGGCGCACGTCGAGCATCTGGTAGAGGCGGGCCAGCAGCGCGCCCTCGGGGTCGGTCTGGGAAAGACGCTCGATGGCTGCATTAGCCGCGGCGGCAGTGATGGGGTCGCCGCGGTAACCTGCCAGCGCCAGGCCCCGCAATGCTGCATCGCGCAGATCGGGGTCGAGGACGGGCACCGAAGTCGTCATGGTGTTGGCCGCAGCGCTGTTCCCGAAGCCGATCGCGGCGGCAGCACCGGCAAGCCGGGTGCCGAGAGCGCGACGTGTCAGGGTCAGGGGCTGGGTGCGACCGGGTCGCATGGCGATTCCTCCTTGGCATGGCAAAGACACTCTCGATCGCACGGAGTGGCCAATCCGGTCCAGCAGTTTGAAGCCGTTCGTGTCCTTCCAATTCGGCGTGTTTCACCTGTGCCATGGCTGTGTGCGACACGTTCCTTGACCTGCTCAACCAATTTGAAAGGAAGACATTGAATCCGCTTCATTTTCCCGGTTGACAGATGTGCCCCCATTGACCTACCCCTTGATCATCGAAGAATTGCGCCCGGAGGAACCCCCTCGTGGGCGCTTTTCATTTCCCCTCCCCTACATCCCGAGCCCCATCCCATGGACCTCGTCTTCGCGCCGAGTCAGATTGAATCTTGGCCGATTGCCCGGCTGCGCCCCTATGCCCGCAATGCCAAGATGCATGGCGACGATCAGGTGGCGAAGATCGCCGCCAGCATGGCCAAGTTCGGTTGGACCGTGCCCTGCATGGTTGCCAACGACGGCGAGCTGATCGCGGGCCATGGCCGGGTGCTGGCGGCCACCATGCTCGGGCTGACCGAGGTGCCGGTGATCCGGCTCAGCCATCTCGACGAGCCGATCACCCGGCCGGGCGACATCTGGCGGCTCGGGCGATCACCGGCTGATCTGCGGCGATGCGACCGACCCGGCCGTCGTGGCGCGGCTGATGAACGGTACGCAAGCCTCGCTAATGTTCACCTCCCCGCCTTATGCCCAGCAGCGCGACTATGGCGTGGCGAAGGAGAAGGTCGGCGATTGGGATGCGCTAATGCAGGGCGTGTTCTCTGCGGCACCCGTCGCCGCCAATGTCCAGTTGCTGGTGAACCTCGGCCTCGTCCACCGCGACGGCGAGTGGACCCCGTATTGGGAAGGCTGGTCGACTGGATGCGGACACAGGGCTGGCGGCGCTTCGGCTGGTATGTGTGGGATCAGGGCCCCGGGTTGCCCGGAGACTGGAACGAGCGGCTGGCGCCCTCGCACGAGTTCATCTTCCACTTCAACCGCCAGCCGCGGAAGCCGAACAAGACGGTCGAGAGCAAGCACGCGGGCGAAACCCTCGGCGGCGGCGGCCTGCGCGGGGTCGACGGCACGGTCCATCGCAAGACCGGCTACGGCAACGCGATCCAGACCCACCGCATCCCGGACAGCGTGTTTCGCATCATGCGCCACAAGGGAGGTCTGGGCGCGGCAGGATCGCACCCGGCCGTGTTCCCCGTCGCGCTGGTCGAGGCGGTGCTGGAGGCCTTCACCGCCCCCGGCGACCTAGTGTTCGAGCCCTTCTGCGGCTCGGGCACCCAGATCGCCGCCGCGGAACGCACTGGACGGCGCTGCTGCGCGGTGGAACTGGACCCGGTCTATTGCGACGTCGCCGTGCAGCGGTGGGAGATGGCGACGGGGAGGAAGGCCGTCTTATGAGATGACCAGAAGAGTCTATGATTGCTCGCATCTTGCCGCACACGCTACACTGTGCGTGATAATTTTCAGCGGATATGGGCATGTCACAAAAGTCTCTGCCACGGGCCAGAATACAGGGTAATCTCGATGGCCTCTGCGGCGTTTATGCAGTCGTCAACGCGATAAGGAACTTGGCACCTACCCGATTGAATAGTGAGGAGGAACGAGAGCTCTTCCGGCAGCTGATTGTCAAATTGGGAGAAGAGCGGCGATTAGAGGACGCACTCTGCAATGGAATGACTGTTCAACCGCTGGGCCGTTTGATTGACTCAGCCAGTGAGTTTCTGCAGACAAACCGCGGTCATCGACTGAGCCGCCAACTTGCTTTCCGCCAAGCACCCGAAGGTCTTAAGCTTTTCTGGGAAACGACATCCGCGCACTTGGACGACAACGGCCCGGGTTCGGTGATTCTAGGCCTCGGGGGAATGTACGACCATTGGACCTGCATCGGCACAATGAGCGAGAGTTCAATCACGCTCATCGACAGCGATGGTATTCGCCGCCTTAACAGAAAAAACTGCGCGATTTCAGAGGCTAAAGGTAGTCGGCATCACGTGCTGTGGTCGACACAGACGTATCTCTTGAAGACTTATGCCTCGCCTTAATCACAAAGACTCGCGGTACAGAGTGGTCAAGGTATAGACCGTCCCCCTGCCCTTGACCTGCTCGGCGGTTACGGACAGGCCGAGCTTCTTCTTAAGGGCTCCAGAGATGCAGCCCCGAAGCGTATCTGATCTGCGACGCCTGCGGCGGCGTGCATCATGAGCACGACAAGCCCCACCTGCTCGCCACTGGTGAATGGCGGCCGACCGCACCAGGGGACGGACGCACAGCAGGGTTCCACCTGTCATCGCTCTATTCCCCGTGGGAGACATGGGCCGAGATCGTGCAGGAGCATGCCCGCGTCGCCAAGGATCCTGCGCGCCTGCAGGTCTGGGTGAACACCAAGCTGGGCGAATCCTGGGAGGACCAGGCGGGCGACACCGTCCCGGCCGACCCGCTGATGGCGCGGCGCGAGGACTGGGGCAGCGACCTTGCGCCAAGCGTGGCCGTGCTGACGGCGGGCGTCGATGTGCAGGGCGACCGGATCGAGGTGCAGATCGTCGGCTGGGGCCGAGACGAGGAGGCGTGGGTGATCGACTATCGCGTGCTCTGGGGCGACCCTTCTGGTCCGCGCCTCTGGTCCGATCTCGATGGCGTCCTGAACGGCACCTGGGGCGATTTGCCGGTGCGTACAGTTGCGATCGATACCGGCGGCCACCACACCAAGATGGCCTACGAATTCTGCCGCACCTGCCTCGCCCGCCGCATCTGGGCGATTAAGGGCCGCGGCGGCCTGGGCATCCCGGTCTGGCCTCGCCGACCCACCCGCACCAACAAGGGCAAGATCCCGCTCTTCATCGTCGGCGTAGATACCGTAAAGGACGCCGTCTATGCTCGCCTGAAAATGACCGAGCCCGGCCCCGGCGCGATCCACTTCCCCCGCCGCCTCGACGCCGACTACTTCCGCCAGCTGACCGCCGAACGCGTCGTCACCCGCTTCGAGAAAGGCCGCCCGATCCGCTCCTGGCAACCCAAGCGCGACGGCGAACGCAGCGAAGCCCTCGACACCTTCGTCTACGCCCACGCCGCCCTGCACGGGCTGATCAGCATGGGGATGCGGCTGAACGAGGAGGTGGAAGCCGTCACCTTCCAGAATGATCGGCCACTCGAAGCCCACAAAAGCGCGCGGTCTGGCCCAATCCTTCGGTCACGGTGGATGTCATAGCCAGCGAGAAAACGCGGCTACTTGGACAAAGCCCGCTCCTCTCGCGGCCTTCTTGCAAGTGCAATCCGCCACGAACCGCCCGCGCGCTGTTGACCGGCAGCACCGTAAGCCATAACTTCCGGGAAGAATTGGGAATCGAGTGCGGAGTGCCCTTCATGACGAATAAGTACACATTTGAAACTCACGGCTTTGAGGAGATCGAAGCGTCAGCGGGCATGACGAACGCAGCCGCTTACACCAAGACATGTTCGGGTGCTCGCTCCGACTGCTGCACGCGTACCTGCAGCGCAGACGCTACGTTCGTCGCAAGTGACGAAGACTGGGCCAGGTTCCTCGACGTACGGGGTGGGCAGATCCAGTATTGAACTGCGCTGACAACGACCAACTCGGGTCACTCCGACTCTGGCTGAGGGACGGGGTGGATGTTTATGTTTCTCCCGATTCTATTGTCCACTTTGTGTTTCTCTCCACACGGAAGAGACTGCGCCTGAGGGTAACCCCGGCACTGATTGAGAGCTTGGAGTGGCTCGACGGTTCAGCATCGATATCTGAGCTTGAAACCCGTTTCTTGTCAAACGCATCAACCTTGGGCGTTGCCCATTCACCTTCTTTTCGCGATTTCATCCAATACCTCTATGAAAGGGGCATTCTGGTTCAAAAGGACTGGATGCGTGACGCTTTTTCTCCTGAATATGTCGCAAGATTTTCGCGACAACTAAACTTCTTTCTGGACATCGAAGAATCCACAACAGCCGCATCGGCGCTCCTCCAGAAAATTATGGAGTGCAAGGTTGCTCTGATTGGAATTGGGGCGGTAGGAAGCTGTATACTCAGAGAACTTGTGCAAATCGGCGTTGAACGACTTGTCTTGGTTGATCCGAAGCCACTTGCACTCGCAGATAGGACGAGAAATGCGATCTTCGACCATAGCCAGATTGGTGAGCCGAAAGCCGTGGTCGCTGAACGATACGTTCACCGTCAAGCAATCAATTCCGAAACGCGCGCCATCCAATTGCCCCTCGATATCGACACTGACATCGAGTCTCTCATCGGGCCTGACGTTGACTTGATTGTCAACACAGCCGACGAACCTTACATTGGCGCAACAAGTATTAAGCTGTCGAGATATTGCGTAAAGCGGGGCTTGCCTCTCCTTGTTGCTGGAGGATTCGATGCACACCTCGCGAGCCTGAGCGAAATGATCGTGCCTGGCCAAACACCATGCTCTGATTGCTACGCGATGCACTTCGAAGCCGTGCTTAGTGACTGGAAGCCAATTTCTCACCCCATCACTGATCGCCGGCGGGGATTCGGGGGCTTGCCATCGTTGTCGACGTTCGCCGCTTCAGCCGCCGTCCTAAAAATTGTGCGGCTATACTCCGAGAAAGGTGGCGACGTCGAACAAGGGCGCGGCGAGTTCTTTTTCGACAATTACGATATCGATAGCTTCACGGTCGAGAGAAATCCCGACTGCCCTACTTGCGGTGACGCAAAGACATTGCAACCACATGAAAATTGAGTTCACACCCGCCTCGCATTGGCTGATCCGACCGTCCGTCTCTGCAATCCCCTTGGGCGACGACATACTCGACTTCTTCCAATCCTCAACAAGGCGAGCCATGCGATTTCGCATTCGCCCAGAGATCGCTGGCGTCATCACGAATCTTGATGGCGAAAAATGCCTTGCGGATATCTGCGCAGATCATAGCGTGCCTATAGCTCAAGTTTTCAGCTTCCTCGAGGTACTACACGAGCGCTGCGTCATTGAGCCAAGGCCGGTTCGTGAAGCCATCAACCAAACCGAGTTTTACCGAGTCCTGAACTTTCTAGGGGACTACTTTCCAGCTGCAGAGTTATTCGCTGCATTCGAAAGAGTCCGCTCCGCAAAGGTCGCCATTCTTGGCTGCGGTGCAGTCGGCAGTTGGACCGCAGTGCAACTGGGACACTCCGGCTTCCAAGACTTCACAGTCATTGATAACGACCTTGTGGAAGAGTCCAACCTCAACCGCTCGATTTTCCTGAACGAGGACATTGGCGCTCCGAAGACTCAGGCTCTTACATCTGCCCTCCATCGAATCGCATCGAGCATTCAAGTTCAAACAGTCCACGACAAGATCTCCGACTCTGAGCGCCTCTGCGCTGTGCTTTCGGCAGCTGCGCCGGATATCGTGGTCAATTGTGCCGACGAACCATCAGTTGACTTGACAAGTGAGTGGATCGGCGAGTACTGTCGTAAACGAAACGTTCCATACGTGATCGCCGGTGGATACAATCTCCACCTGAGCCTTATTGGAATGACAGTCCATCCTAGCTTGTCCGCTTGCTTCAACTGTTCTCGCATTACACTGGCCCAGCTTGAAGATGAATCGCTGCGAGGTGTACGAAGGCTATGGCGCCCGAAGCGCAACCTAGGAAGCTTGGCCCCCCTAACAGGCATTACGTCATCCTTGGCTGCCTCCGAGGTACTGCGGCTTGCCGTAAGGTCGAAGAGGCTTGCTCCAGCCATGTTGAACCGTCGGGGGGAGTTCAACTTCCTGACAAACGAGCTCTCGTTCGTGGATCTTCCGCCGCGGCCAGAGTGTGGGTGCACTGCCGTCGAGGTTAGTGACCAGAGGTCTCCCAAACATTCCCAATAGCTTGAGAGTCTGTTTCGGACGATTCTTTCGCCATGCGGACCTTTCTCCATCGCCTTTTCGGGTTCACGCGCACGCGCGGCTTTGACGCTGCGGGTAGTGGGCGGCGTTGGGAGGGAGCGCGGACGGTCGATGGGCTGAACACGGCGATCCTGGCGGGCGCGACCATGGCGGCACGGCGGACCGGGTGGTATGCGCGGAACAATCCTTGGGTCGCGGCGGCGGTGGACAGCCTGGTGGGCAATGTCGTCGGCGCGGGGATCAGGCCGCAATCCGCCCATCCCGACCGGGCGGTGCGCGAGCGGTTGCAGGCGCTCTGGCTGCGCTGGACCGATCACGCCGCCCCGGACGGGCTCGCGGATTTCTACGGCCTGCAGGCCATGGCCGTGCGCGCGATGGTCGAGAGCGGCGAGTGCTTCGCCCGACTGCGTGCCGCCAGCGACGCCAGCACCATTCCCCTCCACCTCGAGCTTCTGGATCGCGAGCAGGTTCCGATGGACCTGCATCGCGATATCGGCGGCGGGGCGCGCATTCGCGCCGACATCGAGTTCGACTCTGCCGGTCGCCGGGTCGCCCACCGGGTCTTGTCCTCCCGCCCGGGCGATCCGCTGGGGTCTCTCCGCATGGACCCTCTCCGCGTCCCCGCCGCCGATTGCCTGCACCTGTTCAAGCCGCTCGCGGCGAGCCAACTGCGCGGGATCACATGGCTCGCTCCGGTCCTGCTGCGCCTGCACGAGCTTGACCAGTTCGAGGATGCCGCACTGGTCAAGGCCAAGGTGGCGGCGCTGTTCACTGGCTTCATCACGGATCCCGACGGCACGGCAGGCGGTCTTTCCGGCACCAATTCCAACGGCGCGCTGACCGTGGGCATGGAGCCCGGCAGCCTGATCCCGCCGCCGCCCGGCACCGACATCCGCTTCTCGAACCCGACCGAGCACGACGCCTATGCGCCCTTCGTGAAGAACCACCTGCGCGCCGTCGCTGCGGGGCTCGGCCTGCCCTACGAACTGGTCTCGGGCGATCTGGAAGGCGTCACCTATTCCTCGATCCGGGCCGGGCTCATCGAGTTCCGCCGCAGGGTCGACCAGTTGCAGCACAACGTGGTGGTGCAACTGTTCTGCCGCCCGGTCTGGGAGCGGTTCGTGCGGCTCGCGGTGCTGACCGGCGACCTACCCGCACGGGACTTCGACCGGAACCCGGACGCCTATCTCGCCTGCGAATGGCTGCCGCCGAAGTTCGACTACGTCGATCCGATGAAGGACGTTCAAGCGGAGATCATGGCGATCGGCGCGGGGCTCAAGAGCCGGTCCCAGGCGATCTCGGAGCGCGGTTACGACGCCGAACAGGTGGATGCCGAGATCGCCGCAGACCGCGAGCGTGCGGACGGGCTGGGGCTCGCCTTCGGCCAGACGGCCACGCCGCAGCAGAAGGAGGCGGCCGATGGCTGACACCGCGACAGATGCCCTGCCAACAGAGGCTCGGCAAACCCTTCCACATGGGAAGGGTATCCTCACCCGCCGCGCGACGCTGGCGCCCGCGACCGCCGATCCGGAGGCCCGCACTGTCGAGGTGATCTGGTCCACCGGCGCGCCCGTGCGCCGCCGTGACATGGCGGGGCAATACATCGAGCGGCTGAGCCTCGATCCGCAGGCGGTGGATCGTCGGCAGCATCTTCGGCATCGCTGCCTATTCCTCGGCCGAGGGCGACCCCGTCGAGCTCTCCACCACCGGCGTGTTCCAGCTGCCGAAGGCCAGCGCCGCCGTGCTGACAGTCGGCGCGCACGTCGCTTGGGACAACAGCGCGAAGGAAGTCACCACCCCGGCTGCGGTGCGCTTCTCTATCGGCGTCGCGGTGGAGGCCGCGGGGAACGGCGTCACCAGCGTCGCGGTGCGGCTGGATGGGGTAGCAACGGCGGCGGCGTAAGGATCGCTCAATCGTCGAGCTTGGTAATGCCGAGTGTGCGCTCGATCTGCTTCCGAAGATTCTTGAGGCCCCTGTTCTCGCTCGGGGTCTTCGGAAGCGTGATCGTGTCCAGGCCGTCAAAGCCCTTGTTCGCTTCAAGCCGGATGTGCTTGTTGTCGGACTTCTCCGAATAACCATGTCGGACGAGGAGCGAAGTTAGTTCACTGGCAACCCGCTTGGGGTCTTTGGTCGCTCGCTCAAGATCCTTCGAGAGTTCGGCGAGCGCGGGCGCTGCAGGTAGGCGTTCGACAACGCGTTGAAGAATTGCTTTGGACCTGGCATCGAGCCCGATCTGTTCCGCGACCGACAAGGTCGTTTTCGCCGCAAACCGGAGTCTGTCTGATATCTCGCCGGAATAAACCTCCGGACCAACCCTTTTAACGAGATTGTCGGTGGAGAACTCGGCCTCATCCGTGCCGAGGCTCGCAGCCGGACTGACGCTTAGCTGCTGCTCAAGCTCGCGGATTCTGTCCTGCAGGTTGTCAACCTGCTCCTGATGCAGTTGGTTCCATTCTGCCTCGGTCAGGCTATCCTTCTCACGCTCGCGCTGAACACGGAGAGCCTGCTCCTGTAGCTCGGTCCAATCCCACCCGAAGGCTGGCATCTGACTCCGCAAGTTCGACGCCGCTGCCACAATCGCGGCAGCCAGCTCTTTACCGTCTTCGATCTGCCACCCGAAATAGTATCGCCTAACGATACCCTGTCCGGGAGCTGCCAAACCAACCGTGCCCCCATAGGCGTTGCAGCCCTCCGTCTCGTCGCGAAGATGGAACGAGAACGCTCGATCTGGTTCGACAACGACATGCGCGATCCCGCCGAGGTCGTAGGCCAGTTTCTCAATCTCCCGCTGGCTGAGAAGCCAGGACGAACTCCCCGTAGCCGAAATGTAAACGGTCGGGAGCCACTTCGCCGCTTCGCCCACCGTCACTGATTTTGCAGTCGCAAGACCGGCGTCGCTGCTCTCGAGCCAAACAGGCTGGTCAGTCACGGTGAACTGCTGATCCGTCCCGCCCCATCCGTTCTTCAGGAGCGCCTTGATCAAGTAGGGCTTTCGCGGGGTATCGATTTTCGCGCCCGGCGTCGTGGCGATGCACTGGGTTCGAAGGCGAACCAAGTCCTGCCCACCCTCTGCGGCGGCGCGTTTTAAGACGCACTCCGTCCGCCATACACGCCCGAGATCGTCGGGAAGATCGTGCCGAGTACCGATCGCGCCCCAGCCGTCGCTGGACCGCAACTCCCGCATGCGGAGTTCTTCGCCAATATTCGAGCGGACGTGAACATTGGCTCCGTCAAGCTCAGCATCAGACTCGCTCGAAAGCACAGTCTGATACTGCATGCCGCGGATCCAAGCGATCACTTCCGCCACAAAAGCGGCCCGGTTGGCACTGGGTTGGACAGGAAATTCAGTCGAGAATGGAAGCATAGGGCAAGCATCAGGAATCCGCGTTCAGCGGTCAATACGGAAAGTTTGCTGCCGGCTGGAGGGTAAGCGCCATCATCCACGAACGTTTCCGGAACATCGCCCTGTTCCCGTGTCGCATCGGTGTTGCACGGAGGAATCGGGGATGGTTGTAAGCCTTTGGAATCTTTGGGGAGTGTTCGGGACGGCCCTGCAACACCGAAAAGGCGTGCGGTCCGTGCCTCTCTCCAGCTTAAGCTTTTGATTTCTCGAAATAAAGTTTGGCTGCGGGGGCGCGCAACGACCGATACTTACATTCACTCGCAGTCCCGATCTAAAAGTTGGCGTCAGACCAATGGCACGCCGTTGCGTCTCGTGATGCAGAATGCAGCGATCGGAGGTCAACGGGGCCGATCGCTGCATTTTTCATAGCCATGGAGGAAGACGGTTACCCCCTGACGTTGCGGGGGTCATTCCCATGGGAGTCTGACTGCCCGATCCGACCATCCCGGTTATGGATTTTCAGTTCCGTCTCAGCATTTCTGCTGATCGTACGGCCGCGATCCACCGCGTCCTGCTTGATGTCGAAGTGGCCGCTCGATCGGTTGCTACCTCCTCGACGGACGTCCCATCCGCCCGTGGGGTTAGGGACGACGTGATGGGTGCCTCCACTGCTCTTACCTTTGGACATTGGCTGATTCCTTTTGCTTGCCGTGATCCACGTCCGGTTCGCAACAAGCCTTGCTCCAAATGCAACGCGAGGCCGATGTTGCGCATCAGATGAGACATCTTATACAACAATTTTGATTGACGCGCAACGATTATCGCGCTAGACGCATCATAAGACATTAAGCTCGCATCAAATCACGGATTTAGCGCACATGGAGCACTTCTCAATCATTCAGGCCCTTTGCCGGGCAGCGATGGCGGAGCCATCCCCAGCATTGCGCAAGCAGGTCGAGCGTTTGCGTGATGCCTTGAGCAAGGATGGAGAAGAGAAGCAGGCGGCATCAATTGGCGGCATCCTAGCTGCGGCAGAGCGCCTGAAGGAGATGGCCCCCAGCCGTATCGAACGCTCCCGTGCAACTCTTCCCGGTGAAGTGCTAGGCCGCAATACACCAGTGCCCGTGGACCGGGAAACTGCGGCACCGCTGGCGGAAATTATCTTTCCAGCAGAGATCAATGCTGATGCACCCTTGTTCAATCCGACAGTCGCTCAAGCTGTCAGCACGATCATTGATGAGTGGACAAATTTTGAAGCTCTATCAGCGGTCGACATTTCGCCGGCGAAAACTTGCTTGATTTATGGAGCGCCAGGCACTGGGAAGACGCGCTTGGCCCTCTGGATCGCTCGCAAGCTCGATCTGCCAGTTCTACTTGTTAAACTGGACGGGCTGGTCTCTTCGTTCCTTGGGACGACGGCTCGGAACATTGGAAATCTATTTACGTTTGCCAACCGTTATCGCTGCGTTCTTCTTCTCGATGAATTCGACGCGATTGCTAAAGTGCGGGATGACCCGCAAGAGGTCGGTGAAATAAAGCGCGTCGTAAACGCGCTTCTTCAAAACTTGGATGTGCGCCAGAATATTGGCCTCACCATTGGCATCACCAATCACCCTAAACTTCTTGATCCCGCGGTCTGGCGTCGCTTTGAGATCCAGCTTGAGATTCCAAAGCCGGATTTTGCTGTAAGAAAGGCTATAGCACAGCACTTTATGCCGCCGGTCCAGGCACCGGATAGCCATCTCCGATTAATTGCGTGGTTTACCGAGGGGTCGACCGGCGCGGAAATCGAGGCGCTTGTTCGCACTTACAAGAAAGCCACCACGGTTCGAGAGGAGGATCGTCGCGGCTTGCTAGACACGCTCCGGCAATTCGCAACGCTCAACGCGGCGCGCGTTCAAAGCGAGCGGCGAGCGCTTTTGTTTGACGAACCAGCCAACCTCTTTCGAGCGATGCATGAGGACCCCGCCCTTGCGTTTTCCATGGGCGATATCGGGGATATCGCCGGGAAGGATAAATCCACAATCAGCAGGTGGCTTGGTCGTCAGGGCGGAAAATCGGGTGATGGCGAGGTGACGCATGGCTAGTCCCATTCAAATCATCCTCAATCCTGAAAACTTCGACGAAGCTCGCCCGGCTGGTGGCGGAGGGGATAAGAAAGATTTTTTTGCGCATCGAGATCGCGATTTTGGCGCGCATAAAGCCGCGCTGATGAGTCAACTTGACAATATATCCGATGTCCTTTCTGCGCAATCGCAAGGTCCCATCGGCTACGTGAAGGTGATTTTGAAGCGAGAAGCCTGGGCCAAAAGCCACCGTCCTGTGGGGGCGCTGTTCCGTAGTGACCGGGCACCGGTCGTTGGCGGCGGTGATCTTGGCGTCATGATTGTTGAAGGGCGTCCATCCGCGCTTGCGAGAGTCAAGGAGGAGATCGCGAAAGCGGAAACCCTCACGCGCATGAAGTTTGATGAAAACAGGGGTAAGGAAGTCCCCAACCCTTCCGCTCAAAAAAGCGAAGCCGGGGCCATTGAACGGATCGAGCTATACGGAGCATCCGACAAACGCAAGTTCTCCGTTGAGGAAGCTGTCGCCTGGCTTTCAAACCCCATGACTGGCAGCGGGTATGAGGTCGAGTTGTTCGACGTGGTGCCGCCGCGATCTGAATGGGATCGTCTTGACGATTCACACCGCCGTCTCGTCGAGTCCTTCGTAAACGGGTTTAACCGCCTTGGTTACAGCATGTCGGTCGAGCGCCTTCCCATCGGGCGAGACAAATTGCCGATGCTGGTGGTACGCCTTGATCAAGCTGGTGACGGTGCAGTTCTGCGCTTGACAGGAATATCGGCCAAAGAGCGACGTGATCTGGCTCCTTTCGATCCAGATACTCAGCGCCACGGCAGACTGCTGGACTTTCTCGACAAGCACCCGCTGGTGAAGCGCATTGAACTGCCTGGCATTGTTGTGCGTTCGGCCCGGCCTCCGGCACCTGCCCGTGTACGCCCGGACAATGCCACTATGCCCGTTCGCGACAGTCGGCGTTCCCATCCGAAGCTCGGAATTATTGACGGAGGTCTGAGCCCAGCGTTGGCAGATTGGGTCATCGATCGATGGGATGTTCTTGCCGATGAAGATATTGACCTGTCTCATGGCACGTTTATTGGCGGCCTTGCGGTAGCGGGCTCCAGTCTAAATGGTGCCGCCACATGCCCAGAGGCAGATGGGGCGGAACTTGTCGATCTCGCTATTTTTCCCAATGAGCGGAAAGCGGGTGCTTTCGCATCCTATTATTCGGGCGGACTTCCACATTTCTTCGATGAAATGGATGCTGCTGTCGCAGATGCTCGTGCACGACACGGTGTGCGAGTATTTAATATGAGCCTGAACATTCTTCAGCCGGCGACGCCCGACAGATATAGTCCGCACGCCGTCCGTCTGGATCGCCTCGCGGAAGAAAACAACGCTGTGGTGTTCGTGTCGGCGGGCAACATCCAACCGCAGGATCTCCGGGCGGAATGGCCGTCTGATACTGCGGCAGCTCTGGCTAACCTGGCGCTTGCTCGTAACGATGGTCTTCTCACCCCGGCAGAAAGCGCCCGGAACGTCGCTGTGGCGGCTGTTAACCCGCCTGATCATGCTGGCTGCCTGCCATTCGCTCCAACGCGCTTCAGCCGCAGGGGGCCGGGTCTTCGTTCCGGCGTTAAGCCTGATCTCGCTCACGTCGGTGGCTCTGGTACGCTCCATCCGACATTGGGACATGGCCTGTTCTCCATTCTGCCAGATGGCACGGTCACTGATGGTTGTGGCACCAGTTATGCCTCGCCGTTGGTGGCGAAAACCGCAGCGGCTCTCGATCACGCGATCGAAGGTGAAGTATCCCGAGAGACATTGATCGGTTTGCTCGTTCACCATGCGGAGATACCCGAGCTCCTACATTCCAAGGAATTGGGGGCAGTCGCCCGCCATTTAGTCGGTTTCGGAATGCCGCCCTCTGCGGAGCGAATTTTGGAGACCGGCGATCACTCCATCACTCTGGTGTTCGCATCTCGTATTCAGCACGGCCAACAGATTAATTTCAGATTTCCTTGGCCGGCGTCGCTTGTTGGCCCGGGGGGGGAAGTGCCGTGGGCGCGCCAAGCTTACTCTCGTCACTACTCCTCCGCTGGATGCAAGATTCGGATCGGAGTTCGTTAGAATTAACATCGATGCGGCCCTTCAGCAGGAGCAAGCCAAAGGCTGGAAAGGGCGATTAGACCCATTATACCTGCCATCTTCGCGTGGTGCCCATGCGGTAGAGGCCGAGCGTATTGAGCACGATCTCAAATGGAGTCCTGTCAAAGTCTTTGGAAAGACATTCCCGCAGGGTGTTGGGCCATCGTCCAACTGGCGTCTGTTCATCGAATACCTGACGCGAGCCGGTGAAGTTATGCCCGATGAAGGTGTTCCTTTCACAGCGATCCTGACGATTAGTGACCCTGATGCGGAAAGGCCGGTCTTCAATGATATGCGCCAAAGCCTTCAGGCGATTGGTACGCAGATCGCAGACATTCGCACAGCAGCACGCATTACGCCGCGTATCTAGCGGCCTCGCATGGAGAAATTAATTGGCTCGCTCGAAAGAGAAGCGAATTGGTTATCTGAAAGGAAAAACGTCCGATGGAGCTGAGGCTGTGGTCAGCGTTTCAAAAATTGGTCGCGACTACAGGATTGGTTGTGGATTCAAAGATCATCTCTGCCATCCATCCGTTCGAGATATCGAAGGCGTCAGGCGTGAGGCATTGCTCGTCTTCGACGTGCGCGATGCAATTTATCAATCAGTTTGAGCGGGCCACAAAGCACACAAATATGATCCGCGAACTGGCGGAGTGATGAGGGAGAGAAAAATACATGGCTAGATGCACAGCACCATCGAGGGGCCACCGTTCATCGGCAGCGGCAGCCAACTGTCCGGCATGCGGGAGCCGCTATGGCCGTTACAACAGTTATGGCGGTTACAGCAGCAGCTATAGCAGCTCTGGATCATACTCGTCCCCTTCATATTCCCCCTCAAGGAGTAGCGGTGGTTCTGGGCGTCGTACGTCCAAGCCGCGATGGTCGGGAGCCGGTTCGGCTGTGTGGTACACGCCTGAACAAGTGCAGGCGCTCACGCCGGTTCGCGAGAATGTCGAGAACTTAGCGGCGTCGCAGCCTGACCTGAGAGATGTGTTTCTCTGTCACGCTTGGGATGACAGGCAGGGTTCGGCTAAGAAACTGCATGATCTACTCGAAGCGCGCGGCGTCCGTGTATGGTTCAGCGAGAAAGACCTTGGCCTCGGAGTGCCGATGATGCGGGCGATCGACAAGGGCTTGGTGAATTCGCGCGTTGGCATCGTTTTGGTGACCCCTGCAATGTTGCGACGTCTTCCGGCGGAAGGCATCGCAGACAAAGAGCTTTCGGCGCTCCTCCGGCGTGAGCGGCTCGTCCCGGTTGTTCACGGAACGACCTATGAGGAGCTTGAGAAGGTCAGCCTGCTACTCGCATCCCGCGCCGGACTGAGCACTGCCGAAGAATCGTTGGCGGAAGTCGCGGCTAAAATCGCGGAACTGGTCACCACCTAGTCGCGCTAGGGTATCGCGGACTTTATCTCCGAAGCAGCTCGTATTAGTGGAAGTACTGCCAAGTCGAATCTATCCACGTCGCCTTTGAACGCAACGATATCGCCCTTTTCGCCGCGAGCCGACATACACCAGCAACTTCGCTTGCTGGAGGCCGTGAATATCGCGGCAGGCCGTTTTCAGGCTGACCTTCCACATCGACATGATCTCGGTGCCCCGCATCGACCACCTTCCGCGACTCGCGACAGAAACCAGTGCTGCCGCTCGTTTAGCTCCACCGTTTCAGGGTCAATTATAGGGTCACGATCAGGGTCATCTTTAGGGTCACTCTTTCCATTTCCCTGGCTCGATACGCCAGCAGCGGCTTCACCGGCGAGATAGGCATCCTTTGCTATCATCTGAGAAAATCGATCCACCCGACCAGAGATTTGTCGCGAGGCCGGACCTTCTATCAGGCCGAGGACAAAAGCCCTTATGACCGGCGAAGAGACCAGGAGACGCAGGAAATGCAGGGTGCCGGGGCCATGCTGCGCCGAAAGCCAGTGCTTGACAGTCCTCTCGCTCGCATCTGTCTGGAGCATGAGTCGCTTGACCGCGCTATGGCTGTCACCAAGCTCTCTGTTCAGCAACTCCGCTATCGTCCGAGCATAGGTTTCGCGTCCAGCAAGGGCGCCTTTCCATGCCGGTATTTTCCTGCCCTTCTTCTGCAACATCTTCCATTTCCTCCGCAGCTACATTGGTTTCAGTGCGGAGTGACGGCAGAACCCCGTCATTCACTGTCGTGGCTGGACGCTCGGGCCACCGCGGCCGGGAATCGGGGAAGGGTAGAACTTGACGAGCCGGAAACCTCACGACGACGATCGATCACAGCCGGAACGTCCTGTTCGGGCTGCCGAATACGTCCGCATGTCGACGGACCATCAGAAGTATTCGACGGAAAACCAAGCGGACGCGATCAAGCGATATGCTGAAGAACGTGGAATCGAGATCGTCAGAACCTATGCCGATGAAGGCAAAAGCGGTCTCAGCGTTGATGGCCGCGATGCGTTCAAGAACCTGATCGCAGACGTTTCGGAAGGCCGCGCCGATTTCGAGGTGATCCTTGTCTATGACGTGAGCCGCTGGGGCCGCTTTCAGGATACGGACGAGAGCGCCTACTACGAATATATCTGCAAGCGCGCCGGCGTTCGCGTCCAATACTGTGCCGAGCAGTTCGAGAACGACGGCAGCCCGATCGCCGCCATTATCAAGGGCGTGAAGAGCGCCATGGCCGGCGAATATAGCCGCGAGCTTTCGGTCAAGGTGTTCGCCGGTCAGGGGCGATTGATCGAAAAGGGCTATCGCCAGGGCGGCCCGGCGGGCTTTGGTCTGCGGCGCACGCTGATCGACGAACACGGAACGATCAAAGGATACCTTGGGCGCGGGGAGCAGAAGAGCCTCCAGACTGACCGTGTGATCCTGACGCTGGGGCCGGACGAAGAGGTCGAGCTAGTCCGAGAAATCTATCGGGCTTTCGTCCACGAAGGACGTAGCGAAAGCGAGATTGCCGCCGACCTCAACATGCGGGGTCTCACGACCGATCTTGACCGACCCTGGACCAGAGGCACCGTCCACAAACTGCTGATCAATGAGAAATATGCGGGCGACAATGTCTGGAATCGCCGCTCCTTCAAACTGAAGAAAAAGCGTGTCCGCAATACGCCCGACAAGTGGATCAGTTCCGAAGGGGCATTTGAGGCCATTGTCGAGCGAGAGCTTTTCGAGGCGGCAAAAACAATCATAAACGCGCGCTCATTCCGTCTGAGCGACGAAGAAATGCTTATGGCCCTGCGGGAGCTTTACCAGAAGCAGGGGTTACTGTCCGGCATAGTCATCGATGAGTGTGACGAACTGCCGTCGAGCAGCGCCTACAGCTCGCGCTTCGGCAGTCTGCTTAGGGCCTACAGCCTCGTCGGCTTCAAGCCGGACCGAGACTATCGCTATGTCGAAATCAACCGCGACCTGCGAAAGCTCCACCCCGGCATCGTGCGGGATGTGCTCGATGGGCTGCGCATGGCAGGCAGCGATGCCTGGCAAGATCTCGAAACCGATCGGATGATCGTCAATGGCGAATTCAGCGTGTCAGTCGTTGTCGCGCGCTGCTTCCAGACGCCGACCGGGCTCCTGCACTGGAATATCCGCTTCGACACGTCCCTCATGCCCGATATCACCGTCGTCGTCCGCATGGACAGCCTCAATCGTGCGCCGCTCGACTATTACCTGTTTCCGCGCATCGACAGGCTCTCCGAGAAGGTGCTGCTGGCGGAAGACAATGCCTTCGGTCTCGATGCGTATCGCTTCGACGATCTCGACCTTCTCTACGACATCGCCAGACCCATCCCTATTTGCGAGGCCGCCTGATGACCGCTATTCGTCCCAACCGGATCGAAATGATCCCGATTTCCCGCATTACCGTCCTGAACCCGCGTGCTCGCAACAAGCGCCAGCACCGCGAGATCGTCAACAATATTGAGGCCATCGGCCTCAAGCGCCCCATCACGGTCAGCCGCCATGATGGCCCCGGCGGGACACGATATGACCTCGTATGTGGTGAAGGCCGGCTGGAAGCCTTCCAGATGCTCGGCCAGACCGAAATCCCCGCCGTGGTGATCGAAGCGAACGAAAACGAATGCCTGGTGATGAGCCTCGTCGAGAATATCGCGAGGCGGACACAGCGCCCCATCGATCTCATGCGGGAAATCGGCGCCCTCCGGTCACGCGGTTTCAACGACGCGGCTATCGCCAGGAAAATCGGCGTCGGCGCATCTTGGGTCAATATGATCGCCTCGCTGCTGGAACGCGGCGAAGAGCGGCTGGTGGCGGCGGTCGAGACCGGATTGATCCCGATCACCCTAGCGATGGAGATTTCCAAGGCGGAATCGGAAGAGGCGCAGAACCTGCTGCTCGACGCCTACGAGACCGGCCAGCTCCGTGGCAAGAAACTCGCCGCCGTGCGGCGTATGCTCGACATGCGGATGCAGAGCCAGCGCAAAGGAGCGCTACCAGTCTCACGCCTAGGTAAGAAAGGCTTCAGCCGTCGTTTGACCGCCAACGAACTCATGCAGGTTTATCAGCGCGAAGCGGAAAATCAGCGACTGCTGGTCAAAAAGTCGGATTTTGCCCAGACGCGGCTTCTGTTCCTCGTCGAGGCGCTGAAGGAGCTACTCACCGATGAAAGCTTCGTGAACCTGCTCAGGGCCGAGGGGCTCGGCATCCATGCCCAAGGCCCTCGCCATACGGATTTCGGGAGAGAAAAATGACTGATAGGCCCGAGCATCACCACGAAAACGATGGCCGCATCCATCTCGCTTTCGACCAGAGCTTCGTGACCATTCCGGTTTCGGCGATCATTGCCCTCAAGACATTGCCGGAAGGCGCGCGGGAAAGCCGGAGCTATGCGCAGGTTCTCAGCTCGATCAAGGCGATCGGCCTCGTCGAAGCGCCTGTCGTCATGGCCGACACCGCAAGTGCCGGCACATGGTTCCTGCTCGACGGCCATCTCCGCCTGGAGGCGTTGAAGGAACTCGGCATCACGGAAGTCGAATGCCTCCTTGCGACCGACGATGATACTTACACCTACAACAAGCGGGTGAACCGTATTCCACCGATCCAGGAGCATCGGATGATCGTTCGCGCCATGGAGCGCGGTGTTTCAGCCACCGAGATCGCCGAAGCCTTGAATCTTGAGGTTCAGTCCGTTCTCAGGCGGTTTCGATTGTTGGAGGGGATCAGCCCCGAGGCTGCCGAAATGCTGAAAGACACGCCCTGCTCGATGAAGGTGTTCGACATTCTGCGTCAATTGTCCGCCGTCAGGCAGATCGAGGCGGCCGACCTGATGATCGGCCAAAACAACTTCTCGATCATGTTCGCCCGGGCGATCCGCGCCGCCACGCCTGAGAACCAGGTTGTAACCGCGAAGAAAGGACGAGGCGCGGGCACGCCCACCCCGTCGGGCCAGCAGATTGCCCGCATGGAGCGGGAACTGGCGGCTCTCCAGACACAGGTTAAATCGGTCGATGAGACCTATGGCGTAGACAATCTGCATCTAACCGTGGCGCGCGGATACATCGCCAAGCTCCTAGCCAACAGCCGTATCGTCCGTTGGCTGACAAACCACCAGCAGGATTATCTCGGCGAGTTTCAAAAGATCGCGGAGATCGACACGCTCGGTCCGATCATAGACGAACCAAACGCCTGAACGCTCAATGGGGACCCGGACCCGATAAGCGCGGGGGCCATGGGAGACGTCGCACGATGGGGCGGATCAATCATGGTGGTGGAATGGCGGCGAACCCGCATGAAGCCCACTAAGCTGGCCGACATATGGGCAGCCGCACATGAAACCCGTGCGTCTCATGTGGAGGGTGAATGCCTCATATCATCGCCCTGGGGCTTTCATCCTCATTTACCTATCTGGAATATCCAAACAGCCCCAAACAGCGTCAAGCCCCAGACGGCTGACGCTTTGCCTTGGCGAAGCCTCGATCTGTGACGATGAATCGCTCCAGCATGGGAACGATCAGCTTCACCGGCTCAACCGGGCTTCCGCCTTCGGCCAGGAGGCGGCCGTATTCGGTGAGGTCACGATAGAGCGCGGCAGGCAGATCCAGGGAGACCCTGACGGGTTTGTCGTCGGCGATGGGGCCGAGTTTCAGCTTGGTCATAGTCAGCTCCTGTAGGGTTCGAGCACGAGATCGCGCGTGACGATGACGCGAACCGGGAAGCCTGGCCGAATGGTCAGCGTCGGCGCGACCTGCAACTGGCGCTGGACGATCTGCTGACCGGCCTGATTGATGGTGTCCTGCGCCCCGTTGCGGATGGCGCGGATCAGGCGATCATTGTCGTCGGTGGCGAGTTCCGCGCCGACGCCGAGCAGGGTCGAGAGCGCCGCGGCCTTGGCGAGATCCCACCAGTGGTAGTCGACGCCATCCTCCAGACCGGCATAGCCCTGCGTATCCGCGCCCGGCTGGCGCTCCAGCACGATGGATCGGCCGTTCGGCATGATGAGCCGGTTCCACACCAACAAGACCCTCCGCTGGCCGAACTGCACGCCGTTGTCATACTGCCCGATCAGCCGCGGCCCCTGAGGCACGAGCAGGATGCGCCCCGTAGGGCTGTCATAGATATGTTCCGTGACCTGCGCAGCGCCGGTCCAAGGACCGGGCCTGTATAGTCGCGCGGCAGGCCGGCGAGACCATCGGCGGTCTGCCGGTTGGCGGTGGAATAAAGTTCTTCCCCGCCATTGCCGGGACCACGGGTCTGGAGGGCGTAGATCAGCGCCCCGCCGATGCCGACCAGGGCGACGGCGGCGACACTGGCAAGCATCTTGCGCGACAGGCGGGTAACGCGGGGTGCTTCAGCGCGCAGGCGCATCGGTGCGGCATTGGATTCGGCTTCGGTCATGATTGCGGTCTCCCGTCGGTGCGGACGATCCTGACGGTCTGCTGGCGGTCGCCGCCGCCAAGGCGCAGCTCGGCCGCGCCGAACAGGCGATCCACGATCAGGATGTGTTGATAGATACGGCTGTTGGCGATCTGGGCTTCGCCTTCGGGGCCGATGACGAAGATCGGCGGCATTTCGCCCTGCACGATGCCGCGCGGAAACTCGACATAGACGCGGCGGCCGTCGTCATAGACCGCGACGGGCTTCCATGGCGGATTGCTGCTGCCGGTCAGGCTGTAGCGGTAATTGCGCGCCGCTACGGCCGGAATGATCGGCGTTGCAGGAACAGCTTGCCGCCCGCTGCCTGGCTGCTGCGGATAGGCCCAGGCGACGGCGGGCATATAGGGCTTCTCGCCCGAGCGCAGCTCGAGCATGTAGGTGCGCCGGTCGGTGGTAATGATGAGATTGGTGGTGATGTCGGGCCGGGTCGGCTTGACGAGGATATGAACGCGGCGGGTCGTGCCGCTCCCGCTCTCGGTGTCGCCGATCACCCATCGCGCGGTATCGCCCGCGGCGATCGGTCCCGCGCCGGTCAGGCTCTCGCCGGGTTCGAGCGCGATGTTGGTGATCTGACCGGGCGAGGCATAGACCTGATAGAGCGCGCCTTCCGACCATGGATAGACCTGGATCGCGTTGAAATACCCCTCGCGGCGCGGCTGGACGCGGGCCGCCGCATTGGCGTTCTCGACGCAGCCGGTCGCCGTGCTGGCGGTCTGGCCGCCGCGCGCTACGGTCCATGCCGGCGGGATATGGAGCGGCTTCGGCCGATCGTCCGTCACCGATGCGGGAATGGCCGGCAAAGGCGGCACGTTGGCGTCGTAGCTGATCTGCGGCGGCTTGGTGGAGGCGCAGCCAGCCAGCATGGTCGCGGAGAGCATGGCGGCCGCAACGGCGGAAGGGTGAATGGTCGATCTCATTGGCCCAGCTCCCGTGACCAGTTGATGGCGTTGACGTAGATGCCGAGCGGATTGACTTTCAGCCGTTCGGCGTCGCGCGGCGGCTGCACGGCGATGGTCAGGATCGCGGTCCATCGCTCCGTGCCGGAGAGCTGGCCGTTCTCGAAATGCCGTTCCGTCCAGGCGACGCGAAAGCTGTCGGGCGAGGCCCGGATGACGCTGGAAGCATCGACGGCGATCTGCTGCTTGCCGACCTTGGTGAAGGGATCATTGGTCCGGGCATAATCATTGAGCGCGCCCGCGCCGCGATCGGTCGTCCATTCATAGGCGCGAAGCCAGTTCTGCCGGACGATGATCGGGTCGGCGGAGATGCTGCGCACCTGCTCGATGAAGCGGGCGAGATGCCACGCGATCTGCGGATCGGTCGGGCGGAAGTCGGCCGTCGCCGGCGCGATGGTCTGCGCCTGGCCGAGCTTGGCCCCGGTGGCAAGCCATGGGGTGACACGACGATCCGTGGTCATGTGAAGCGCGGCACCGGCCTCGTGAACAACGAGCTTTACATCGGCCGTCTGATCTGGAACCGGCTGCGCTACATCAAAGACCCGCCGACGGGAAAGCGCGTCTCGCGGATGAACCCGGAATCGG
>JAZIHR010000008.1:0-43222 GCA_036678445.1 Alphaproteobacteria bacterium | reverse complement strand
CCGCTGGAGCCCGCCCCCCTGGACAGCGCCCGGTAAAGCTCGTCCGCGAGCCGCGCGATGGGGCTGTCTGGCAGCGGCGCGCCCGCGCCATGCAGCGCATCGGGCAGGAACGCCGTGGCGGCCTGTTCCCGCAGCCGGCCCCGGACTTCGTCCCCGGTCCCGGCCCAGTCGCCGCACAACGCCGCGATCCGGTCCAGCACCGGACCGGAATCATCCGCCCAGCCGGGGAAAGGCACCAGCCGCCGCGGCATTCCCCGGCCGTGTTCCAGCGCCGACAACGTATGCTGCATCCAGCTTAGCAGCGCCATCTCTGTCCCGGTGCCATTGCGGCGGGCCAGTGACCGCGCGACCTCGGCCGGGTCGCGCAGCGCGACCAGCAGCGCGGCGTCCATCGCGCGAGCATCCAGCCACGCCCGCCACAGCGGCAGGGTCAGCGACAGCCGCGGGTCCTTGACCACGATCCGCCGCGCCGTGCCAAAGCTTTCCCCGACCGCCGCGTCCATCCGTGCCAGCAGCGCACTGTCGGGGGCGGGCAGGTCCAGCCGCCCGGCGCGCAGCCACACCGCGCCCTGTTCCGCCAGGATCGCGTCGTTCAGCGCCACCACCGCCCGCGGCTCGAAATGCCCGCGCGGGTTGTCGGGGGCGGGGCCGCCCGCGTCGCGGGGCAGCGCCAGCCCCAGCGCGCCGCAGCATTCGCCCAAGTATGAGGTGCCGCTGCGGTGCATCCCCGCGATCAGCAGCGCAAAGCCAGTCCTGCCCAATGTCCCGCCCGGAAAAGAGTGTCCTTCCGGGCAGGCTAGCGCCGACCTGTTAATTTCCTCTTAACGGCAGCTCAGATCTCGCCCTCGGCGCGCAGCCCGTCGAATACCTGCTCGAGCGCGCGGTCGAGCTTCTGGAACATCTCGTCCATCTGCGCGTCGGTCAGGATGAAGGGCGGGCACAGCACGATCGACTGCCCCAGCGGCCGGCAGATCAGGCCAAGGTCGGTGCAGGTGTTGGCGATGCGTTCGCTGACCGAAAGATGCGGCGGGAAGGGTTGGCGGGTCTCGGCGTCCTTCACCGCCTCAAGCGCCCACATGAAGCCGATGCCGCGCAGCTCGCCGATGTTTTCGTGGCGCTGCATGATGTCGCGCAAGCCCGCCTCCATCCGCGGGGCCTTGTCGATGACGTTCTGCGCCAGGCCCTCGTTCATCACCACGTCGATGGCTTTCAGCGCGATGGCGCAGCCGACCGGGTGGCCGCTGGCGGTGAAGCCGTGGGGAAATTCCTCGATCGGGGCGATGGCGGCGTCCAGCCGGTCGGACAGGTCGGGGCCAAGAATCACCGCCCCCATCGGGAAGAACCCGGCGGTCAGGTTCTTGGACGAGATGATCGCGTCGGGGGTGAAACCGTAGGTCTCGCAGCCCCAGGTGCTGCCGGTGCGGCCGAACCCGCAGATCACCTCGTCCGAGATGACCGGGATCCCGTGTTTGCGCAGGATCGGCACCATCGCCTGGAAATACCCCTGCGCCGGAGGAATCACGCCCCCCGCGCCCATCACCGGCTCGGCGAAAAATCCGGCGATGGTGTCGGCGCCTTCGCGGGCAATCACTTCCTCAAGCTCGGCAGCAAGGCGGGCGACGAACTCGGCCTCGGATTCGCCGGGCTTGCCCTCGCGCCAGAAATGCGGGCAGGTCAGGTGGATGAAGCCGGGCAGCGGCAGGCCGAACACCTCGTTATAGGGCTTGCCGGTCATGCTGGCGGAAACGGCGGTGACGCCGTGATAGGCGTTCCAGCGGGTCAGGATCTTGCGGCGCTGCGGGTGCCCTTCGGCCCGGTGCAGGAACCACAGCATCTTGACCATGGTGTCGTTCGCCTCGGACCCCGAGTTGGTGTAGAACACCTTGCCGCGCGCAAAGGGAGAGACCTCGACCAGCTTTTCCGACAGCATCACCGTCTGGTCGGACATGCGGCCGAAGAACGCGTGATAGCCGGGGAAGCGGTCGTATTGCGCCTTGGCGGCCTCGATCAGGCCCTTGTGGTCGAAGCCGGCGACCATGTTCCACAGGCCGGAATTGGCATCCAGCCAGCGCCGCCCCTCGGTGTCGATGACATAGGGCCCCTCGCCATGGGTCAGCACGATGGTGCCGCGGCTCTCGACGCTGGGCAGGTCGGTAAAGCCGAACATCGACACGGTTTCGGCACGGGCCGACCAGCTTTTCTCGTCCATGATGCAATCTCCTTGGCTGGAATCAGGCTAGCGCCGCGCCGTGCCGGGTTCAACGCGGCAAGAGGCGGCAGAATGAAGGATCGGTCGGGCAGGCTGCCGGGTCGCGCCCGGATCATCCCTTGGTCGGGGGTGCCGGAAAGGAGGCTGGATCGGGGCGGCGGTGGCGGGCAGGCTGGGCGGATGATGTCCCCAGGCCGCCTGCACCCGCCGCTGTCCGCATTTGCCGCCCGCCTGCATGGCGTGGCGCTGGCGCTGATGTCCCTTGCGCTGCTGCCCGCCGGGGCGGCGGCCGATGTGGTGGCACTGCTGCCGGTCAAGTTCCTGGACACCTCGGGCGAGGCCCCGGACCAAAGCGCCGCGCACCAGGCACGGCTGGAGGGTTTCGGCGCGACCCTGGCCGAAAAACTGGCCGCGGGGCAGGACGATGCCACGATCGCCCGCATCAATGCGGCCCGCGTCGCCGCCGCCTGCACCCCGGAAACTCCTGAATGCCTGGTGGCGCTGGCCCGCGACCAAGGCGCGGACCGGGCGCTGTTCGTGGTCGTGCTCAAGACCAGCACGCTGATCATGCAGGGGTTTGTCACGGTGGTGGACACGCGGGCGGAAACCGTGACCGCGCAGCGCGACCTGAGCTTTCGCGGCGATACCGACGAAAGCTGGGACCGCGCCGCCCGGTTCCTTGCGCAGGATCTGCGCTAGCCGCCAGCCGGGTGGCGGCGCGCGGGTTTCCATGGCCCGCCCGGCCCGCTATATATGCCGGGTTCGACCGGCCGGCATGTTGCGGCCAGCAAAAGGGCAGGGCGCGCCATGACCGACCAGACGCCGAAAAAGCTGTTCATCAAGACCTACGGCTGCCAGATGAACGTCTATGACAGCCAGCGCATGGCCGAGGCCATGGGTGCCGAAGGTTACGTCCAGACCGACCGTCCCGAAGACGCCGACATGGTGCTGCTGAACACCTGCCATATCCGCGAAAAAGCGGCCGAGAAGCTGTATTCCGACCTTGGCCGGCTGAAGCCGCTGAAAGGCGCGCACCCGGATCTCAAGATCGGGGTCGCCGGCTGCGTGGCGCAGGCCGAGGGCGAGGAAATCATCCGCCGCGCGCCGCAGGTCGATCTGGTCGTCGGCCCGCAGTCCTATCACAACCTGCCCGCCATGGTGCGCGGCGAGGCCCCGGCCGTGAACACCGAGTTCCCCCCCGAGGACAAGTTCGACCACCTGCCGGCTCGCGCCGCCACCCGCCGCGCGCCCGCCGCCTTTCTGACCGTGCAGGAAGGCTGCGACAAGTTCTGCGCCTTCTGCGTGGTCCCCTATACCCGCGGAGCCGAGGTCAGCCGCCCCTCTGCCCGCATCCTCGCCGAGGCCCGCGACCTGGTGGCGCGCGGCGTGCGCGAGATCACCCTGCTGGGCCAGAACGTCAACGGCTGGCACGGCGAGGGGAACGTGGGCTTCGGCGCGCTGATCCGGCAGCTGGCCGAAATCAACGGGCTGGACCGTATCCGTTATACCACCAGCCATCCCAACGACATGGGTGACGACCTGATCGAGGCGCATCGCGACATCCCGCAGCTGATGCCCTATCTGCACCTGCCGGTGCAGTCGGGCAGCGACCGCATCCTCAAGGCGATGAACCGCAAGCACACCGCCGGGCAGTATCTGCGGCTGATCGACCGCATCCGCGCGGCGCGCCCCGACATCATGCTGACCAGCGATTTCATCGTGGGCTTTCCGGGCGAAAGCGACGAGGACCACGCCGCCACGCTGCGGCTGGTGGAACAGGTCGGCTTCGGCACCGCCTTCAGCTTCAAATACTCGCCGCGACCCGGCACCCCGGCGTTCGGGCGCGAAATGGTCGCCGACGAGGTTGCTGACGCACGGCTACAGGAATTGCAGGCACTGCTGGACCGCCAGCAGAAGGCCGCGCAGCAGGCGATGGTCGGCCGCACCCTGGGGGTGCTGTTCGAGAAACCCGGCCGGATGGAGGGGCAGATGGTCGGCAAGTCGGACTATCTGCACTCGGTCTTCGCCCATGCCCCTGGTGTCGCGCCGGGCGATCTGTTGCAGGTGCGGATCAAGGCCAGCGCCTCGAATTCGCTTGAGGGCGAACTGGTCTGACGCTGCCCTTGCAAGGCTTCGGCAAGGTTGTGCCCCGTGGGCGTTGCCGGACCGGGGGCTGTCTGCCCCCGGACCCCCGAGGATATTTGCATAATGGAGAATCTACTCCCGACCCATCCCGTCAAGGGACGGAAATAGCCGGGGCGCAAGGATGGGGCGCAAGGCTTCGGGCGGTCGAAAATATCCTCGGGGGAAGAGGCCGCAGGCCTCGCGGGGGCAGACAGCCCCCGTCCGGCAGTGCCGCCAGCGCGATGGTCAGAACCCGAGGTCGTCGGTGCCCTTCAGGGCCAGGATCTCGCGCGCTTCTTCGGGTGAGGAGATTTCAAGGCCAAGGCCCTCGATGATCTGGCGCACCAGTCGCACCTGCTGGGCGTTGGTCTCGGCCAGCTTGCCGGGGCCAGCCCACAGCGAATCCTCCAGCCCGACGCGGACATGGCCGCCCATCGCCGCGGCCATCGCCGCGATCGGCAGCTGGTTACGGCCCGCGCCCAGCACCGACCAGCGATAGTCGTCGCCGAACAGCCGGTCGGCGGTGCGCTTCATGTGCATCACGTCGTCGGGATGGGCGCCGATCCCGCCCATCAGCCCGAACACGGTCTGGATGAACAGCGGTCCCTTGACGATGCCGCGGTCGTAGAAATGCTTGAGGTTATACAGATGCGAGGTGTCGTAGCACTCGAACTCGAACCGCGTGCCGTTGGCGCCCAGATCGGTCATCACCTTTTCCAGATCCCCGAAGGTGTTGCGGAACACGATGTCGCGGTTGCCCAGATAAGTCTTTTCCCATTCATGCTTCAGCTTGCCCTCGAAGCGGTCGAGCATCGGGAACAGGCCGAAGTTCATCGTGCCCATGTTCATCGAGGCGACCTCGGGGCGGTAGGTCGCGGCCGGGCGCATCCGTTCCTCGATGGTCATGGTGGGGGCGCCGCCGGTGGTCAGGTTCACGATCACCGGCGAACGCTGCTTGATGACCTGCAGAAACGGCAGGAACGCCTCGGGCGACTGGTCGGGGCTGCCGTCCTGCGGGTTGCGGGCGTGCAGGTGGACGATGGCGGCGCCGGCCTCGGCGGCGCCGATCGCGGCCTCGGCGATCTCGGACGGGGTCACCGGCAGATAGGGCGACATCGAGGGCGTGTGGATGGCGCCGGTCACGGCGCAGGTGATGATCGTCTTGCGGGGAGTCTTGGCCATGAGTGATCAGTCCTTGTCAGTATCGGTATCGGTATGGGAACGGAGATGGCGGTCCAGCGCCGCCAGCCTGCGGTCGCGCCGGGCGGTGCGCTGTCGGATGGCCTGCGGGTCGGTTTCGGGAAAGGCGGCGGCGACGATCGCGGCGGCGCGTTCCGAAAACGCCTCGGAGCCGGCGCCGTCGTCGGCCAGCCGCCCCATGGTCGGGCCGTAGCGGCGCATATAGTCATGCACGCCCTCGGGTGCATTCAACGAGATGGTTTCCAGCGGTCCCATCAGGGTCCAGCGTCGGCCCAGCCCGTGGCGCATGGTGTCGTCCAGTGCCTGCACGGAGCAGACGCCTTCGCCCACCAGCCGCAGCGCCTCGGCCAGCAGCACCGCTTGCAGCCGGTTCAGCACGAAGCCGGGGATTTCCCGGTTCAGCAGCGCCGGCACCTGCCCGGCGGCGCGATAGATCGCCTCGGCCCGCGGCAGCACCCGGGGGTCGGTCTGCGGCGAAGGGCAGAGTTCCACCACCGGCACCAGATGCGGCGGGTTGACCGGATGCGCGACGATGCAGCGCCCCGCCCCCGCCAGCCCCACCGCGAACTGCGAGGCGACCAGCGCCGACGAGGATGACGCGAGGATCACCCCCGGCGCCGCCGCCGCGTCCATGCGGGCGAACAGCTCGCGCTTGATGTCCAGGGCTTCGGGGCCGCTTTCCTGCACCAGCGCCACCCCGTTCAGCGCCTGTTCCATCGTGTCGCAGACGGTCACGCGGTCGGCGGCAGCGGGGTCGTTGCCTGCCTCGGCCAGCATCGCGCGCAGCAGTTCCGGCATCTGGGCGCGCAAGACCGGGTCGGGGTCCCACAGCTGCACCTGATGCCCGGCGCGGGCAAAGACGCAGGTCCATGCCCGTCCGATCAGCCCGGCGCCGACGATGCCGATGATATCCTTGTTGTTCATTCCGTCTCTCATAGCCACAGCACCTTGCGGCGCAATTCAATATCCTCGGCCAGCTCGCGCGACGGGCCGTCGTGGAAGATGCGCCCGCGTTCCAGCGCCACCGTGCGGTCCGACAGCGCCAGCGCCAGGTCGAGGTTGTGATCCACGATCACGATGGACAGCCGGTCGCGCAGCCGGTCGAAGGTGCGGAACAACTGTTCGACAACCGCGGGGGCCAGCCCCTCGAAGGGCTCGTCCAGCAGCAGGATCTTGGTGTCGCCCGACAGCGCGCGGGCGACTGCCGCCATCTGCTGCTCGCCACCCGACAGGCGGTCGGCCTCGGTTTCCATCCGTTCGGCGAGGCGGGGGAAATATTCCAGGATTTCCTCGTCCGACCAGTGGGTGCCGGCGTCGGTGCGGCGGCGGATGCGGCCCAGTTCCAGGTTGTCGCGCACGGTCATGCCGGCGAACAGCCCGCGGCCCTGCGGCACATAGCCGACCCCCGCCCGCGCCACCGCCGCCGGTGGCAGCCCGGAAATCTGGCTTCCGTCCAAGGTGATGGTGCCGGAACTGACCGGCGCGATCCCGATCATCGCCTTGAGCAGCGTCGATTTCCCGGCGCCGTTTCGGCCCAGCAGCGCCAGGATCTCGCCCTTGCGGATGTCGAAGCCGACGTCGTGCAGGATGTGGCTCTTGCCGTAATGGACGTTCACGTCCTGTAGCCGGCACAGGGTTTCCGTGCCCGCCTGCCCGTGATGGGCGGTCGCCGCCACCGCCGAGGTGCCCGAGCCGATGTAGATTTCCTGCACCTTGCCCGAGCTGCGCGCCGCCGCCACGTCGCCGTCCAGCAGCACCTTGCCCTCGTTCATCACGGTCACATGGTCGGCCAGGCTGAACACCCGGTCGATATCGTGTTCGACCAGAAGCACCGGCACGTCCTGCGACACCTGCTTGATCAGGTTGCCGACGCGTTCGCGTTCGGCGACCGACAGCCCGGCCAGCGGCTCGTCCGCCAGCAGGATGCGCGGTCGGGTGGCCAGCGCCAGTCCAAGGTCCAGCAGCCGCTGCCCCCCGTAGGACAGCGAGCCCGCGCGGGCGGTTTCCATCCCGCCAAGCCCCACCCACTCGATGATCTCGCGCGCCTGTGCGTTCACCCGCTCGATCGCGGCGGCGGGGCGCCAGGCGTTCATCCGCTGCGGGTCAGTGGACTGCACCGCCAGGCGGACGTTCTCGAACACGGTCAGGTCGGGAAACAGGCTGGTGATCTGGAACGAGCGGCCGATGCCCTGCCGGGCGATCTCGTCGGCGCTTTGCCCGGCGATCTCGGCACCGTCGAGCGTTACCCGACCGGCATCGGGGCGATACATCCCGGTCAGCAGGTTGAAGGCAGTGGTCTTGCCCGCGCCGTTTGGCCCGATCAGCGCGTGCAGGGTGCGGTCGCGCACGGTCAGGCTGACCCCGTCCACGGCTTTCAGCCCGCCGAAGCTCTTGGCGATCTCGTCGGCCTTGAGCACCTCGTCATGCCCAGAGCCGGCGGCGCTGTCGCGACGCAGCATCGCGGGCAGGGGCAGGGCGGTGGCGCGGCGGTCGGACATGGCCGCGGCCAGCGTGGGGCCGGGGCGCAGCCGCGCCATCACCTGCCGGCCGATCCCCACCAGCCCCTCGGGCGCGAACATCACGAAGCCGACGAACACCAGCCCGAACCAGAACAGCCAGTTTTCCGTCCACATCGACAGGTATTCGCGGAAGAACACGTAGAACAGCGCCCCCAGCGCCGGCCCCAGGAACCCGCGCATCCCGCCGATGACGGCCATCGCCAGCAGCTCGCCGGAAAACGCCACCGACATCGGCTCGGCCGAGGTCATGCGGTTCTTGAACATCAACAGCGCCCCCGCCAGCGCGGTGACCGAGGCCGAGGTGACGAACGCCGCCAGCTTGTAGCGCACCACCGGGAACCCCAGCGCCATGGCGCGGGTCTGGTTCTCGCGGATCGCCTCCAGCACCCGGCCCAGCGGCGCGTTGACCAGCCGCCACAGCCCGAACGCCACCGCCAGCGCGATCAGCGCGGTGACGATGTAGAAGTTCATGTTGTTGTTCAGGTCGAAGCTGCCCCAGGCCGGGCGCTCGACCCCGCCCAGGCCGTTCTCGCCCCCGGTCAGCGAGGTCCAGCGAAAGGCGATGGTGAACCCCAGCGCCGACAGCGCCAGCGTCATCAGCGAAAAATAGACGCCGCGACGGCGCAGCATCAGCACGCCGAAACCCGCGGCCAGCACCGCCGACACGGCCAGCGCCGCCGCCAGCGGCAGCCAGAAGGCATGGCCGGGCAGGGCGCGCGCGGCCAGCGCCGCCGCATAGGCGCCCAGCCCGAACCACGCGCCGTGGCCGAAACTGACCAGCCCGGTATAGCCCGCCAGCAGGTTCAGCCCCATGGCGGCGATGGCGAAGATCACCACCTCGACGGCCGAGGTCGTGGTCAGCCCGATCCATTGCAGCGCAAAGGGCAGCGCGGCCAGCGCCGCCGCGGCGATCAGCAGGGGGTGGATACGCATGGTGCCCCTCATTCGAAACGCAGGATGCGTTCGCCCATCAGCCCGCGCGGACGCAGCAGCAGCACGACGAACATCAGAAGATAAATGGCGGCCATCGACATCGCCGACTGGCCGATGGCGATCATGAAGCCCTTGACCAGCCCGACCAGCAGCGCGGCCACGACCACCCCCCAGAACGAGCCCAGGCCCCCGATCACCACCACCACGAAGGCCGCGGTCAGGATCTCGGCTCCCATCGCCGGGTGGACGGGATAGATCGGCGCCATCAGCACGCCCGCCAGCCCGGCCAGCCCGATGCCGATACCGGCCACCGCCGACAGATAGGGGCGCAGCGAGATCCCCATCGCGCCCAGGATGTCGGGGTTCTGGATGCCGGCGCGCACGATGCGGCCAAAGGCGGTGCGGTTCAGCAGCAGCCAGACCGCCGCCACCACCGCGATCGCCACCGCGATCTGGAACAGCCGGTAGCGCGAATAGACGAAATCGCCCAGGAATACCTGCCCGGTCAGCACCGAGGGCATGGAATACGCCTGCGGCGAGGCGCCGAAATACCAGCGCAGCGCCTGCTCGATCACCATGGCCAGGCCAAAGGTCAGCAGCAGCGAATACAGCGGGTCGACCTTGTAGAAGCGGGTGAACAGCAGCCGCTCGGTCACCATGCCCAGGCCCGCGACCAGCAGCGGCACCACGACCAGCACCGGGAAAAACCCGATATGAGGGGTCAGCAGGAACGCCAGATAGGCCCCCAGCGCATAGAACGCCCCATGCGCCAGGTTCACGATTCCGCCCAGCGAAAAGATCAGCGACAGCCCCAGCGCGATCAGCAGGTAGTAAAAACCGTCGAGCAGCCCGTTCAGAAGCTGCGCGGCGAAAAGAAACAGGTTCATCGCTTGCCCCCTTCGGCAAAGGGAAGGGGCGCGACCGCCGCCGCGCCCCACGGTTTCAGGTCAGCCGCCGAAGCTGCATTCACCCCCCACGGCGGCTTCGATCAGCACCTCAAGCGGCTGGTCGGGGGCCGGCACCGGCGCCGAGGTGGTGAAGATGTCCCACTGGTTCGGCTGCTCGCCCGGCGGCAGCGCGGTGATCGTGTAGACCTCTTGCATCAGCTGGTGGTTCTTGGGGTTGAAATAGGCGGGGCGCGATTTCATCACGTCGAAGGTGTTGTCCGGGTTTTCCAGATAGGCGACCAGCGCATCGCCGTCGGTCCCCGCCGTTTCGATCGCCTGCTTGAGGATATACATGGCGGTGTAATCCCCGAACGCCTGGTTTTCCGGTGGCTTGCCGTATTTGTCGGTGAACGCCTTGACGAATGCCTGCGAACGTTCGGTATCGACCTGGTGGGTCCAGACGGTCGGCCAGGTGCCCTTGAAGTTCTCGCCCCCCGCGGCCCAGGCCGACGCGGTGTCGAAGCCGAAGCCGCCGACCGGCGCGTCCAGCCCGAATTCGGTATATTGCTTGAGGAAGCTGGTGATCTGCGTCCCGGCCAGGTTCGAGACCACGACATCCGGTTTCGCCTCGCGGATCTTCAGCAGATAGGACGAGAAATCGGTGGCGTCGGTCGGCACCAGGTCGTCGCCGGCGATATTGCCGTTGCTGCGCCCCAGGAACGCCTTGGCGGCATTCAGCAGGTCGTGGCCGAACGCATAGTCGGCGGTCAGCAGATACCAGTTCTTGCCATCGACCAGCCCTTCGCTTTGCAGATACTGGCCTTCGGCGTTCACATACATCGCGTTCTGGGTTTCGACGTGGAACATGAAGCGCTTGCAGTCGGTGCCGCGCAGCGTGTCCGAGTTGGCGCCGGTATTGATGAACGGGCGCTTGGCGCGGTCGGCCGCCTGCGAGATGGTCAGCGCCGAGGCCGAGCTGATCTCGCCCACGATGGCGACGACGTTGTCGCGCTCGATCATGCGCTCGGCCTTGGTCGAGGCGGTCTGCGGGTTGACCGAATCCTCTTTGATCAGCTCGATCGGGCGGCCGTTGATCCCGCCCGCGGCGTTGATTTCATCGACCGCGAGATCGGCGGCCATGACGGCATATTCGCCCAGCGGGCCCAGGAACCCGGTGCGGGGCGTCAGGTGGCCGATGCGGATCGGCCCGCTGTCTTGCGCGAATGCGCCCAGCGGCAGCAGCGCGGCCCCAAGGGTCAGCGCGGTGGTGGCGGCAAGCAGTCGGCGGCGATGGAACATGGATTTCTCCTCCCCAGGAAAATCTCGTGGATCGCGGTTGGCCGTGATCTGAGATCACAGTTGGCAGCCGATTCGACGCGCGTCAATTAAAATATCTTGCTGCGGTTGCAAAATAACCCAAGATATTAGTGTCTTGTCTTGTCACTGAACTGAGATCACACTTGGGCAAACCGGGGGGTGAAATGACCAGTCAGGATAAGACGATAACGCCGATCCGCGTCGCCTCGCTGGCAAGTCAGGTCCATGATGCGCTGGCCGAGATGCTGCTGTCGGGCGAATTGCGCCCCGACGACCGCATCCCGATGCGCGAACTGGCCGAACGGCTGGGGGTGTCGGTGATGCCGGTGCGTGATGCGGTAGCGCGGCTGGTGGCGCAACAGGCGCTGGTGGTTCTGCCCAACCGCGCCGTGGCGGTGCCGCTGCTGACCCGGGGCCAGTTTCGCGACCTGACCGAGGTGCGCGTCCACAACGAAACCCACGCCGCCACACTGGCCGCGCGCCACGCTACGCCCGCGCAGATCGCCGCGCTGCGCCGCGCCGATAAGGCGTTCGAGCAGGCGCTGGCCGCGGCAGACGCGAAACCCTCGGTCAAGGCCAACAAGGAATTGCATTTCCTGCTGTACGGGGCCGCCGGCTCGGCCGTGCTGGTCGAGGTGATTCGCGCGCTGTGGCTCAAGGCCGGGCCGATCATCAATCTGGACCTGGAACAGGACACCCGCCGTCGCCGCACCGCCGTATCGCGGGCCTGGCACGCGCGGCTGTTGCAGGCGGTCGAGGCTCGTGACCCCCGCGCCGCCGCCGATGCGGTCGAGGCCGACATCCGCTCGGCCTCCGAGTTCATCCTGTCGCGCGACATCCTGCCTGCGTGACCTTTCAACAGGGAAACCCACCCATGAATCTGGACCTCAACGGAACCCGCGTCATCGTTACCGCCGGCGCCGCCGGGATCGGTCGCGCCATCGTCGAGGGGTTCCTCGCCGAAGGGGCGCAGGTCGCGACCTGCGACATCGACGAAACGGCGCTGGCCACCTTGCCCGGGGCCGTGTTCGCCCGCCGGGTGGACGTGGCCGACGCAACGGCGCTGCAAGGGTTCGTGGCCGATGCAGCGGCGGCGATGGGCGGGCTGGACTGCCTGGTCAACAACGCCGGCATCGCCGGGCCGACCGCGCGGGTCGAGGATGTGGCGCTGGACCAGTGGAACGCGACGCTGGCGATCTGCCTGACCTCGCATTTCGTGGCCGCGGCTGCCGCGGTGCCGCTGCTGCGGCAAAGCGAAAACCCCTCGATCGTCAATATCTCGTCGCTGGCCGGGCGGCTGGGGTTCGCGCTGCGCAGCCCCTATGCGGCGGCGAAATGGGGGGTGGTCGGGCTGACGCGGTCGCTGGCGATCGAACTGGGCGGCGACGGCGTGCGGGTCAATGCGGTGCTGCCGGGGATCGTCGCGGGCGACCGCCAGCGCCGGGTGCTGGAGGCCCGCGCCCAGGCCCGCGGCGCCTCGTTCGCCGAAACCGAGGCCGAGGCGTTTTCCCATACCGCGATCCGCGAATACGTCACCCCGCAGCAGATCGCCAATCAGGTGCTGTATCTGGCCAGCCCGCTGGGGCGCACCATCTCGGGGCAGGCGATTTCCATTTGCGGCGGCACCGACCGGCTGGGCTGACGGAAAAAAACCCCGCCGCGGACTGTGTGCCGTGGCGGGGTGGTCGTCAGTCGGGGAACGGTGTGCCGCCGTGGTCAAGGAACCGCTCGATCGCGCGTCGCCATGGCGTGATGTCGATGTTTTCGCGCGCCAGCCATTCCGGGCTGTAGTAGCTGTCGGCGTAGCGGTCGCCGCTGTCGCAGACCAGCGTGACCAGCGAACCGCGCTGGCCGTCGCGCATCATCGCCGCCGCAACGCAGCACAGCGCGAAGAAATTCGTCCCGGTCGAGCCTCCGACCCGGCGGAACAGCCGGTCCGACAGCACATGCGCGGCAGCGATCGAGGCCGCGTCCGGCACCCGGATCATGTGGTCGATCACGCTGGGGATGAACGACGGCTCGACCCGCGGCCGCCCGATCCCCTCGATGCGCGACCCCGGCGCCTCGGTGTCGTCGCGGCCGGTGGCCCAGGCGTCGTAGAACGCCGAACCCTCGACATCGGCGACGCACAGCCGGGTGCAGAAGCCGCGGTAACGGATGTAGCGGCCCAGCGTGGCGGCGGTGCCGCCGGTGCCGGCGCTGGTCACGATCCATTCCGGGACCGGGGCTTCCTCGCTTTCCATCTGGCGGAAGATGCTGTCGGCGATGTTGTTGTTGCCGCGCCAGTCGGTCGCCCGCTCGGCATGGGTGAACTGGTCAAGGTAGTAGCCGCCGTGTTCGGCGGCCAGCCGGGCGGCGACCTCGTAGACCTCGCCGGTGTGTTCGACAAAGCTGCATTCGCCGCCGAAGCCGGTGATCGCCTCGATCTTGGACGGGCTGGTCGAGCGCGCCATCACCGCGATGAAGCGCAGCCCCAGCAGCCGGGCGAAATACGCCTCGGACACGGCGGTGGACCCCGACGAGGCCTCGACCAGCACGGTGTCGCGGCGGATGTGGCCGTTGCAGATCCCGTAAAGGAACAGCGAGCGCGCCAGCCGGTGCTTGAGACTGCCGGTCGGGTGGGTGCTTTCGTCCTTGAGATAGACCGAGATCCCGGGCAGCCCCGGGAAGATCGGCTTGAGCAGGTGGGTGTCGGCCGAGCGGTGGCTGTCGCCCGACAGCACCGCCACGGCATGCCGGGCCCAGGCCCGGTCGCGGCATTCCGGCAGGGCCGGCAGGACACCGGCATCGGCCAGCGTGGAAACGGGTGCGGAAATCGTCACTGTTGTGCCTGCCCCTGCAACGGCAGGCGGCTGCGCACCAGCGCGGTCCAGTAGGACACGCCCCAGGCGATGACGTCGTCGTCGAAATCATAGGCGGGATGATGCAGGCCGGCGCTGTCGCCGTTGCCGATATTGATCATCGCGCCGGGAACCTCGTTCAGCATGAAGGAAAAATCCTCGCCCCCCAGCGTCTGCGGCATGTCGCGGCGGACCCGGCCCGCGCCCGCCACGGTTTCCGCCGCCAGCGCCGCGTATTCGGTATGCGCATCGTGGTTGACGGTGACCGGATAGTGCCGGCCATAATCCAGCCGGGCGGTCGCGCCATAGGCGGCGGCGATGCCCTGCACCATTTCGCCCATTCGCGCCTGGATCATGTCACGGACTTCTTCGCGCAGGGTGCGCACGGTGCCGGCCAGCGTCAGCGTCTGCGGGATCACGTTATAGGCGTCGCCCGCCTGCACCTTCGTCACCGACACCACGGCGGAATCCACCGGGTCGAGATTGCGCGACACGATGGTCTGCAACCCCTGGATCAGCGCCGCCATCACCGGCATCGGATCGACGGTCAGTTCGGGGCGGGCGGCGTGGCCGCCGACTCCGGTGATCTCGATGTCGAACATGTCGACCGACCCCATGATCGGCCCCGGCGCGATGGTGAATTCGCCCACCGGCAGGCCGGGCCGGTTGTGCATCCCGTAGACCTCATTGACCGGAAAGCGCCGGAACAGCCCGTCCTCGATCATCGCGCGGGCGCCGGCGCCGCCTTCCTCTGCGGGCTGGAAGATCAGCACCGCGGTGCCGTCGAAGTTGCGGCTCTGCGCCAGCCCCATGGCGGCGCCCAGCAGCATCGCGGTGTGGCCGTCATGGCCGCAGGCGTGCATCTTGCCCGGCACTTCCGAGGCCCAGTCGGCGCCGGTTTCCTCGGCGATCGGCAGCGCGTCCATGTCCGAGCGCAGGCCGATCGCCCGGCCCGAGTGGTTGCTGCGCCCGCGGATCACCGCCACCACGCCGGTGCGGCCGATGCCTTCGTGCACCTCGTCCACGCCGGCGGCGCGCAGCGCCTCGGCCACGCGCGCGGCGGTGCGGGGCAGGTCGTAAAGCAGTTCGGGGTTGCGGTGCAGGTCGCGTCGGAATTCGACCAGCTCGGTGATGCGGTCGGAAATCCAGTTCTCGACGGCCATGTTGTGGTTCCTTATTCTTCCGTGTTTTCCATGCGATAGCGGAAATCGCAATGGTCGGCGCCCTGCATGATGGTCTGGGTGCGGGTCAGTTTCATGTCGGGGTTGTAGCCGATGCAGAAATCGCCATCGCGGTTGCACGACAGCAGATGCCCGATCCGGCCCACCCCCATCTCGCGATACATTTCCGCGTAGCGGCAGCGGGTGACGTTGAATTCCATCCTGTCGTCATCGACGCCCAGCATCTCGATTTCCAGCGAGCCGCCGGCGGTCCAGTTCGGCATGATCGCGGCGAAGTCGTGGAAATCGGGGGTGTGGCCCAGTTCCTCGGCAAAGCTCTGCCCTTGCTGGATCGCCGATTGCGTCACCGCCGCGCCGATGATTTCGTCGGCGGTGGCGGTGCCCATGCGGGCTTCGAGCACCTCGTGCACGTTCTTGAGGATCTGCGCCTCGATCCGGCGGCGCTCGATGATGGGAAGCTGGCTCATGGGCTGGTCTTTCGGGTCCTTGGGGGTGGTCATTTCATTTCCTGCAAGTCCTTGCGGCGCATCCACGCCAGGTAGTTCGGCGCGATCCGGCGGGCGATGGCGTGGAAGGGCAGGGGGTGCGGCTCGGACAGGGGCAGCGCCAGCGTGTCCAGCGCCGCGCCCGACACCGCCCGCGCCATCTCGCGCCCCAGCGACACGCCCAGCGCCACGCCGCGGCCGTTGCAGCCGATCCAGGTCCAGGCGTCGGGGCCAAGCTGGTGGATGCGGGGAAAGCGGTCCCAGGTCATGCCGATATAGCCCGACCAGACATGGCTCATCCGAGGCTGCCCAAGGGCGGGAAAGGCCTCGGCCAGGTTACGGGCGGCCTTTTGCGCGACGCGGCGGGCCATGTCGCGCCGGCCCATCACCGCGCCGCCGGTGATCAGCCGGTTGCGGGCATCATAGCGGAAAAACCGCAGGTCGCCGCGGGTGTCGGACACCGCCTGCCGCCCGGGCAGGATGCTGCGGCGCAGATCCTCCGGGATCGGGTCGGTGGACATCTGCCAGGACAGCACCGGCACGATGGTATGGGCCAGCTTGCGCGCCAGCCTCGGCACCAGCTCGCCGGTATAGGCGTTGGTGGCCAGGATCATGTGGCGGGCGCGGACCCGGTGGCCGGCGGTGGTGCGCACGATCCAGGCGTCGCCGTCGCGCGACCAGCCGGCGACAGGGGTGGCTTCGTGGATCACCGCGCCATGGGCAGTGGCGGCGCGGGCAAGGCCGCGGGCCAGCCCCAGCGGGTTGATATGCCCGCCCGTCGGGTTCAGCATCCCGCCATACCAGAAATCACTGCCCAGCAGCGCCGAGGTTTCCTCGCGGTCCAGCAGCTTGGCGGGAAACCCGTATTCCCGCCAGGCTTCGGCCCGGGCGCGCGACAGCTTGATGCGGCCGGGCGAATGGGCGGGCTGGAACCAGCCGGTCTGTTCGGCCTCGGCTTCGATGCCTTCGCGCCGGGCGATGTCGAACAGCACCTGCGCGCTGTCGCCGACCAGCCGCACGAAGCGTTCGCCCGCCGCGCCCCAGCGGGCGGCCATGGCGCGCGGTTCCGCCGCGGTCAGCGTCGGGATCACCTGCCCGTTGTTGCGCCCCGAGGCGCCCCAGCCGACCGCCTGCGCCTCCAGCAGCAGCACCCGCTGCCCGGAACGCGCAAGCTCAAGCGCCGCCGACAGCCCGGTGAAACCGGCGCCGATCACCACCGCGTCCGCCTCGGCATCGCGGTCCAGCGCCGGCGCCTGCGGGGGGCGAGGGGTGACGGCAGCCCAGATCGAATCGGGAAACACTGCTTCGGCCATGGTCATATCCTTGTTCCGCGCTCAGGCGGCGTCGGTCAGTTTCGGGGGCTGCCAGTCGCGACCCGGGATCGAGGCCAGCAGCGCCTGGGTGTAGGGGTGCCGGGGGTCGGCGAAAACTTCGGCGGTGGGGCCGGTCTCGACGATCTCGCCCTTCTGCATGACGATGATGCGGTCGCACAGCTGGGCGGCGACGCGCAGGTCGTGGGTGACGAACAGCAGCGACAGGTTCAGCCGGTCGCGCAGGTCGGCCAGCAGCCGCAGCACCTGCGCCTGCACCGACACGTCCAGCGCCGATACGGGTTCATCCGCGACGATCACCTTGGGCTGCATGGCGATGGCGCGGGCGATGCCGATGCGCTGGCGCTGGCCGCCGGAAAATTCATGCGGATAGCGCTCGGCGGCCGAGGGCGACAGCTCCACCAGCGACAGCAGTTCGCGGGCGCGGGCGTGGGCCTCGGCCCGGGGCATGCCGTGGACGATGGGGCCCTGCGCGATCAGGTCCACCACCCGCTTGCGCGGGTTCAGCGAGGCCATGGGATCCTGAAAGATCATCTGGATGTCGCGGCGCATGGCGCGCAGCTGGCGACGGTCGGCGTGGATCAGGTCGCGCCCGCCGATCACCACCTCGCCCCGGTCGGGGGGCAGCAGCCGGGTCACGATCCGCGACACCGTGGTCTTGCCTGACCCGGATTCGCCGACGACGCCCAGCGTCTCGCCCTGCCGCAGTTCAAAGCTGAGGTCGCGCACCGCCGTCACCGACTGCCGCCGCCCGGACATCAAGCCGCCGCGCGCGGCAAAGGTCTTGGCAAGGCCGCGCGCCTGCAACACCACCGGCGCCGCCGACAGGTCCTTGTGCGCGGGTGGCGTCAGCGCCGGCACCGCGGCGATCAGCGCCTGCGTATAGGGGTGGCGCGGGTGGTTGAGGATCTGCTCGGCCGGGCCGGATTCGACCAGCTCGCCCAGCCGCAGCACCGCGATGCGGTCGGCGATTTCCGCCACCACCCCGAAGTCGTGGGTGATGAACAGGATGCCGGTGCCGTGCTGGCGCTGCATTTCCTTGATCAGGTGCAGGATCTGTTTCTGCGTGGTCACGTCCAGCGCGGTGGTCGGCTCGTCGGCGATGATCAGCCGCGGGTTCAGCACCAGCGCCATGGCGATCATCACCCGCTGGCGCTGGCCGCCGGAAATCTGGTGCGGATAGGCGTTATAGGCCGACGCCGGGTCGGGGATATGCACGTCGCCCAGGATTTCCAGCGCCCGCGCCCGCCGCGCCTTGCGGTCAAGGTCGGTGTGCAGGCGCAGCACCTCGTCGATCTGCCAGCCCACGGTCTTTTGCGGGTTCAGCGCGGTCATCGGTTCCTGAAAGATCATCGCCACGCGGTCGCCGCGGATGGCGCGCATCTCGGATTCCGACTTGGCGCAGATGTCCTCGCCGTCCAGCAGGATGCGCCCGGCCGAGACATGCACATGCGGTTCCGGCAACAGCCGCATCACCGCATTCGCCGCCAGCGACTTGCCCGAGCCGGATTCGCCCACCAGGCAGACGATTTCTCCGGGGTTGACGGTCAGGTCCAGGTGTTCCAGCGCGTGCGGCCGGTCGCCGCCAGCGGGCAGCGAGATGCGCAGGTCCTGAATTTGCAGGATCGGGGCGTCGGTCATTTCTTTTGCCTCGGGTTCAGGACGTCGTTCAACCCCTCGCCCAGCAGGCTGAAGGACAGCACGGTCAGCAGGATCGCGATGCCGGGGATGACGGTGCAGTACCAGTCGGTGCGCAGCACCGCGCGGCCCTGGCCGATCATGTTGCCCCAGCTGGCGAAGTTCGGGTCGCCAAGCGCCAGGAAGGCCAGCGCGCTTTCCATCAGGATCGAGGTCGCCATCACCACCGAGGCGAACACGATCACCGGCGGCAGCGCGTTGGGCAGGATCTCGCGGAAGATGATCGAGACGTTGCCCACGCCCAGATTGCGGGCGGCGTCGACGAATTCGCGCCGGCGCAGCGACATGAACTCGGCCCTGACCATGCGGGCGGGGGCGGTCCAGGACACGATGCCGATGGCGATGACGATATTGTCGATGCTCGATCCGAAGATCGCCACCAGCGCCAGCAGCAGCACAAAGCTGGGGATGGTCTGGAACGCCTCGGTCACGCGCATCAGCAGGTCGTCGATCCAGCCGCCGAAATAGCCCGATACCGCGCCGATCAGGATGCCGATGGAAATCGAGATCAGCGTGGCCACGACCCCGATCAGCAATGAGATCCGCGCGCCGTGCAGGATGCCGGCAAGGATGTCGCGGCCCAGCTGGTCGGTGCCCAGCGGCGTCGCGGCGTTGGTGAACGGTGCGGTCAGCGGGTCGCCCACGCGGCGCAGCGGGTCGCCGGGGGTGATGACCCCGGCCAGCAGCGCCGCCAGCACCACCGCGACGAACAGCACCAGCCCCAGCATCGCCGCGCGGTTGCGGCGGAACCGCCGCCACAGCACCACGGCGCGCGCCGGCCGGACGGGGGTCGGTTCGATGTCGAGTGCGCTCATTTCAGTTCGATCCTCGGGTCGAGCCAGGCATAGACGAGATCGGTCAGGATATTGACCACGACGACGATGATCGAGCACAGGAAGATGATGCCCATCAGCGTGTTCAGGTCGCGCTTGACGACCGAGGTGTAGGCAAGCTGCCCCAGCCCGGGCAGGGAAAAGATCGTCTCGATCACCACCGACCCGCCCAGCACCGTGGAAATCTGCAAGCCCAGCAGGGTGATGACCGGCAGCAGCGCGTTGCGCATGATGTGGTGGAACATCAGCCGCGCGCTGCCCGCGCCCTTGGCCCGCGCCGTGCGCACGAAGTCGAGGTCCATCACCTCAAGCACGCTGGTGCGCATCAGCCGCATGTAGAAGGCCAGGTAGATCAGCGACAGCGCCAGCGTCGGCATCAGCAGGTGGGTGGCGATGTCCAGCCACAGCCTCCAGCCGGTGTGGAACGCGCCGATGTCGCGGATACCGCCTACCGGCAGCCAGTTCAGCTTGACCGAGAACAGCAGCACCAGCAGCAGCGCCAGAAAGAACGAGGGCATCGCATAGAAGATCAGCCCCAGCGTCGAGATCACGTTGTCGACCGCCGAATAGGCCCGGCGCGCCGCGAACGCCCCCAGCGCCACCCCGACCACAAAGGCCGAGGACAGCGCCCCCAGCATCAGCAGCAGCGTCACCCACAGCCGCGACGCCAGCACCTTGGTCACCGGCTGTTCATAGACATAGGACCAGCCCAGGTCGAACTGCACCAGCTTGACCAGATAGCGCCACAGCTGCACCAGGACGGGCTGGTCAAGCCCGTATTCCTGCCGCAGCCGCGCGACGAATGCCGGATCGGCGCCGCCCATGTCGCCCACCAGCGCATCGACGGTATCGCCCGGCGCCAGCTTGATCAGCAGGAAGCTGCCTATGATGATCAGCGCGATCACCGGCAGGGCCTGCAAGGCGCGCCGCAGAAGATAAAGGAAAAGCGACATCGGTTTCCCGGGGTTTCCTGGACAATCACCCTGCGGCCGCCGGCACGAAAGGGGCCGGCGCGCGGGGGTCGTGGTTGCAAGAAGGATGGCCGGGGCAGGCTGCGCCCCGGCCGGGGCCTGTCACTCGTCGATCCACAGATCATACCAGCTGGAGCTGTCCCAGCGTGGCGTATTGTGGTGGTTCACCAGCTTCTTGTTGGTGATGCCGACGAAGGGGTGCTCGATGGCGAAGATCACCGGCAGGTCGGTCATCGCCAGCCGCTGGATCTGGTGATACAGGTCGGCGCGCTTTTCCGGGTCCAGCTCTTCGGCGGCGGTGTCGATCAGCCGGTCCATCTCGGCCGATTCATAGCCGAACTGGTTCGACCAGGCGGTGCCCACCGGCGCCCCCGAGCGCAGCCACACCGTCGTCGAGACCGCGGGGTCCGAGCGGAACTGGTGCCAGCCGTTGGCGGTGTCGAAGTCGTGGTCGCGATAGACCCCGTTCAGGAAGCCCGGCGCGTCGTTGGTGACCAGATCGACCTGAATGCCGATTTCCTTCATCGCCTGCGCGAAATATTCGCCCCACAGCTGGGTGTATTCGCCCCAGGGCGCCGGGCGGTGGCGCAGCTTGAAGCGGATGCCGTCCGGCCCGGCGGGATAGCCGGCCTCGTCCAGCAGCGCCTTGGCCTTTTCCACGTCGTAGTCATAGCTGGGCACGTCGTCGGTATAGTTCGCGCCGCCGACGCTGGGGATCGGCCCGTGGCCCGGCTTGGCAAAGCCGCGCATGATGGTCTTGATCGCGAAATCAAGGTCCAGCCCGTGATAGATCGCCTGCCGCACCCGCACGTCGGCCAGGATCGGATTGCGCAGGTTGAACTCGACCGTCGAGTGGGCGACGTTGTTTTCGAACCCCTGCGTGCCCATGTCGAAGCGCGGGTCTTTCCCCAGCCGCTCAAGATCCGCCATCGAGATGCCGTTGAAGCCGGATTCGTGCAGCTCGCCTGCCTCCAGCGCGGCGGCACCGGCGGCCTTGTCGGGGATGAAGCGCCAGATCACCCGGTCCAGATAGGGATATTCCGGCCCGCGCCAGTAGTCGTCGTTGCGCACTCCGATGATATACTGGCCGCGCTCGTATTCCTGGAACTTGAACGGGCCGGTGCCGACCGGCGCCTGGTTGTGCGGGTTCTTGAGAATGTCGGTGCCTTCGTACAGGTGCCTGGGCACCGGGTGGCCAAGGTCGGGCATCGCGGCCACGATCAGGTCCAGCGGCATCGGTTCGGAATAGTTGAACACCGCGGTCAGCGGGTCGGGGCAATCGACCGATTCCAGATTCGCTTGCAGCGTCGAGGAATAGTTCAGCAGCGGCTTCCACAGCTCCATCGCGGAAAACGCCACGTCGCCGCAGGTGAAGGCCTCGCCGTCGTGCCAGCGCACACCGTCGCGCAGCTTGAAGGTGATGGCCTTGCCGTCCTCGCTGGACGACCACTCGGTGGCCAGCACGCCGACGTAGCCGTCATAGGTCTTGTCGATCAGCGGCTCCATGAAGCGGCCGGTGATCTGGTAGACCCCGGTCGAGGCCCGCAGCGCCGGGTTCAGCACCCCCTGTTCGGTGTTCATGTGCACGAATACCGTGCCGCCGCGTTTCGGCTCGGCCGGCTGCTGCGCTGCGGCCTGCTGTGCCAGCGTCGCCGCGCTCAGCGCCGCGATACAGGCACCCAGCATCAATCCGCCATGCGTTTTCCGCATTGATCGTTCCCCCCCTGGACGGGCCGGCTACGGAATTTCCGGCACTGTGTATGTCCTGCGAACTTTCCGTCACCCCGGCGCTCATGTCAATGGATAACACTACCAATATCCTCAAAGTCGTATAAACTGACCCTGTAACGCCGAAAATGTGGCACGGTTTTTCGATATGAGCGGTAACATGGGAAATTATTCCTCGAATGACCCGGGGGTTGGGACGGTCTGGATCACCGGGGCCGGGTCGGGCATCGGCGCGGCCCTGGCGCGGCGCTTTGCGCAGGAAGGCTTTCCCGTGGCGCTGTCCGCGCGCAGCGAGGCGCCGATCACGGCGCTGGCCGCGGACATCAACGCCGCGGGTGGGCAGGCGCGGGTATTCGCGCTGGATGTGCTGGACCGCAAGGCGGTGTTCGACACCGCCCGGCGAATCAGCGACTGGCGGGGCGGCATCGCGGTGCTGTGCAACAACGCCGGGCTGAACAACCCGCGCCGGCACTGGGGCGATCTTGATCTTGCCGAATGGGACGCGGTGATCGCCACCAACCTGTCGGGCGCGATCAACGTGATCGCCGCGGTGCTGCCGGTCATGCGCGCGGGGGGCGGAGGTGTGATGATCCACACCGCCAGCCTTGCCGGGCGCCACCACATGCCGGCGGCGGGGGTGCCCTATGGCGCCTCGAAACATGCGCTGGTCGACCTGTCCGCCAGCCTTAACGTGGCCGAGGGGAAGAACGGCATCCGCTCGACCGCGCTTTGCCCCGGAGAGGTCGCCACACCCCTGCTGCTGAAACGCCCCGGTTTTGACCCGGCGCTGATGCAGCACATGATCCAGCCCGAGGACGTGGCCGAACTGGCCCTGACCGTGGTGCGGATGAACCCCGCCGTCGCCATCCATGAAATCGTGTTCGCGCCCTTGCAACGCGACGGCAAGCGAAAGGAAAGCCCGATGTCCCATCCTGTCGAAGGTGTCGATCACCTGTTCCTGCTGACCGCAGACCTGGACGGCAGCGCCGACAAATGGCGGCGGCTGGGCTTTACCCTGTCGCCGCGCGGCACCCACAGCCCGGAAAAGGGCACCGCCAACTACACCATCATCTTCGAGCGCGATTATTTCGAGCTGCTGGGCGTCATCGCCGACACTCCGGCCAACCTGCACCAGCGCGAGATGATCGCCCGCGACGGCGACGGGCTGCGCGCCATCGCCTGCCGCATCGGCGACGCGCGGGCCGCGTGCGAATCGCTGGCGGCGCTGGGGATTGGCGCCGGGCCAGTGGCCGAGTTCTCGCGCCCGCTGCCGCTGCCCGACGGCGCGACCGGCGAGGCCGCGTTTGCGGTGGCGCCTTTCGGCAAGGACGAGGTGCCGGCCGGGTTCATGTTCATGTGCCAGCACAAGACCCGGGACATGGTGTGGCGCCCTGAACTGCAATCCCACGCCAACACCGCGCGGGCGCTGGCCGGGATCGTGGCGGTGTCGGACGATCCCGAACAGGCGGCAGGGCGCTATGCGCGGCTGTTCGCGGCCGGGCAGGTGACGCAGGCGCAAGGGGGCTGGCTGGTTGCGACCGGCCCCGATTCGGCCTCGATCCTGTGCCTGACGCCGGCGGCAGCGGCGGCGCGCTGGTCGGCCGAGGCGCTGGCCGCGACGCCTCCGTCCGGCTTTGCCGCGATGCGGGTGGCGGTGCGCGACCTGGCGGCGGCGCGGGCGGCCGTGGCCGCGGGCGGCGTGGCGGCCCATGAGCTGCCCGGCGGTTTCTGGGTTGCCCCCGCCGACACCGCCGGCGTCATCCTGGAGTTCGTCGCATCATGAAATCCCCCGCACGCCGGATGCCCGATTCACGCCGCCGCTCGGGCGAGCATGTCAGTTTCGACGAGGTGGACCGCCAGATCCTCGACCTGTTGCAGGAACGCGACCGCCCGGTTGCGGTGCTGGCCGAAGAGGTCGGCCTGTCGCAGACCCCCTGCTGGCGGCGGGTCCGGCGGCTGGAAGAGGCCGGCGTGATCCGCGGCCGCGTGGCGCTGGTCGATCACAAGCGCGCCGGGGTGCCGATGATCATCTTCATCGGCATCACCGCGCCGCGGCACGAGATTTCCTGGCTGAACCAGTTCCGCGAGCTGATCGAGAACATCCCCGAGGTGGTCGAGGCCTATCGCCTGACCGGCTCGACCGATTACATCATGAAGGTGATGGTTCCCGACATCGAAGCCTTCGACCAGGTCTACAAGGCGATGATCGAGCGGCTGGAGTTTTCCCAGATCAATTCCTCCATCGCGATGGAAGAGCTGAAGTTCACCACCGCCGTGCCCACCACCTATCTGACCCCGTCCGCTGTCGAACCTGCCGAGGACTAGGCGCCGGGACCGGGGTAAGGTTCGGAAAAAAGCGGGCGGCCGGGTCAGCCGCGATCGGCGGAATCCATCCAGATCGTGACCGGGCCGTCGTTGACCAGAGCGACCTGCATGTCGGCGCCGAACTCTCCGGTCTCGACAGGCAGGCCAAGCTCGCGCAGCGCCTGCGCGAATTCGAGATACAGCCGTTCGCCCTCGGCCGGGGCGGCGGCGGTGGAAAATCCCGGGCGGTTGCCGCTGCGCGTGTCGGCCGCCAGCGTGAACTGGCTGACCACCAGCGCCGCGCCGCCGGTGTCCTGCACCGAGCGGTTCATCCGGTCCTGATCGTCGCGGAAGATGCGCAGCCGGGCCACCCGCCCGGCCAGCTTGCGCGCCGCCGCCGCGTCGTCGCCCTGCATGGCGCAGACCAGCACCAGCAACCCCGCGCCGATACGCCCGGTCGAGCGGCCCGCGACGGTGACCTCGGCCTGCGCGACGCGCTGGATCAAAACCCGCATGGTCGTCCTTTCCTCCGGGATCGGTCCTGCCGCGTCAGCGCAGCATGATCCCCATGACGACGGCCATCAGCCCCAGCACCGAGGCCGCCAGCGCCCCCATGTTCACCGCCACCACCCGCTGCATGGTGGCGCGCATGGCGGCATCGGCCAGCCCGGCGCGGCGCGCGCGGGTGACTGTCAGGATGCACCACAGGATCCCCGCCAGCCCCAGGGCGGTCAGCACCGCGCCCCCCCAGATCAGCATGTCGTAGACGGTCATCGCACCCTCGTTCGCAGCCCGGCTTGCCGTGGCCCGGGCGTAGCGGTGATTGCGCCGGGCGGCAAGTCGGCCTATGCCAGCGCCCTATTCCGCGGCGCGGGCCGCGGCGACGCACGGCAAGGGACAGCAAGCGACATGAGCGACGATCAGGCCTATGGCATCGCAGCCGGAGAGCTGCGCCAGTTCATCGAACAATTCGAACAGCTCGACGCCGAAAAGGCAGATATCGCCGAGCAGCAGAAAGAGCTGATGGCCGAAGCCAAGGCCCGTGGCTACGACACCAAGGTGATGCGCAAGGTGATCGCGCTGCGCAAGCGCGACAAGGACGACGTGGCCGAGGAAGAGGCGATCCTGGAAATGTACAAGACCGCGCTGGGGATGTGACCCGGGGATGTGACCCGGTGCGGCGGGCAGCCGTCGCAGCTGGGGTTGCGCTGTCCGAGCCGGGGGCTGTCTGCCCCCGCACCCCCGAGGATATTTGAAACCGCCCGAAGGAGCGGTCCCCGGCTGAAGGGGGCGGTTTGGGCCGGATAGCGGGGGACGGCATTGCGGCCAGTGTCCGGCGGGGTCAGGGGCCGAGGAATTCGACCCCCGGCATCGCGGCGATCATCGCCACGTCCTCTTCATAGGCGTCGGTCATCTCGTCCACCAGTTCCTGCGTCCAGCCGGGCACGAGGATTTCCTGCTGGATCGCATCAGGAGGGGCATGGCGGCCCAGCACCTCGGCAAAGATGGCCCGGCGCGCGGTGACGGTCAGCGGCCCGGCCCGGGTCAGTGCCTCGCGCAGGTCGCTCATTCCCGCGGGGGGCAGCAGGTCGCCCAGCACCGCAAGCCCGGATTTCAGCGGCACGTCTGAGGGCATCCGGGCGATGCGGCGGACGGCCTCGGGCCAGATCAGCGGCGTGTCCTCGTAGCACCAGACGATCACCCGCCGGCCCTGCATGGATTCCACGATGCGCTGCATCGCCGGGCCCCAGCGCAGGCTGTGCGGATCGCAGCCCCCCAGCACCCGGTCGGGCGAGGGATCGGGCAGGCGCGACAGCAGGTGCGGAATTTGCAGCGCCGGGTTCTGGATCGCCAGCGAGACCTCGATCTCGGCCGAGGGGAACAGCCCCGCCACCGCCCGCATCCGCGCCCCCGCCTGCGGAAACAGCCCCTTGTCGGTCAGGCAGCGCACCGGCGCCCCGATCAGCGATGCTTGCGAGATCACCATGCGCCGCACATTGTCGGATTCCAGCAGCGCGTCATAGATCACCTCCTCCATCGCCGGGGACGCATCGCCGCCACGCAGCGAGGTCAGCGATTCGTCCAGCACGCCCTTGTAGCGACCCGGCGGCACCACCTCGACTCCGTTCGCCAGCAGCCAGTCGCGGTTTTCCATCAGGGTACGGATCATGCGCTCGGGTTCGGTCCCGTGGGTGCCGAAATGGATGGCGACCTGCATCTGCAAAAAATCCTTGTTACATTACCATGTGTTCCGTCGCCTTCCCTGCCGCCTGCGTCAAGGGGGTAGGGATGCGCGGCGCACGGGAGGATGCGCGCTTGCACGACGGCGGCGGCCCGCGTATCTGACGGGCTGGGCCGGTTTAGCTCAGCGGTAGAGCGTCTGATTTGTAATCAGGGGGTCGGGGGTTCAAATCCCTCAACCGGCACCAACATCAAGGACATGATCCGGAATCCTGCATAGCAATCTGGTTGCCCTGTCCCTGACAGGAGAGTGCCTTGGCATTTTTGCGCCCCCTTGCCCTTTTTGTGCTGGTGGACAAGGGCAAGGGAGCGATTTGGCCATACTAGCGATAGACCAATGCGCTGTCATCCAGATTGGCTTCGGCGAAATCTTTTCGCTCGACCCAGTAGTCCTGCAGGTTCTGCCACGGGGAATGAGGTCCGCATTTGGGCAGAAGATGCAGTGATCGGCGCAGGTAGTTCGGGCTGAAATTATCGGGGTCTATCCATGGTCCCAGTGTCATGCCTTTGTCCGTGGGTCGCAGGCGTGGCGTGACGCTTTTGCTTCTGCTCTGATCCATATGCGCAAGCAGTCGGCAGACAAATTCCGACACGAGATCTGCCCGCATCGTCCATGCGGATCGGAAGTATCCGAAGACCCAGACAAAATTCGGCACGTCCGTGAACATCATGCCGCGATATGTGACGGTATTAGCAAAATTTACCTGAATGTCATCGACAAAGAATGGAATGTCGCCCATCACGCTAAGATCGAAGCCGGTTGCAGTGATGACGATATCTGCCTCCAAGTGCTTACCCGATTCCAGCTGGACTCCGTCCTTAGTGAAGCATTCAATACGATCCGTCACCACCGAGGCTTTTCCCGAACGCAGGTTCTGGAACAGGTCTCCGTCCGGAACGAAAAGAATGCGCTGCGACCACGGCCGGTAATCCGGAGAAAAATGCCTGAGCAGCGCTTTGTCGCCATCGAGTTGTTGGCGTACTCCGTCCAAAAGTTCGGCCCTGAAGCCTTCCGGATCCTGAAGCGACCGCAGCATTCCCTGATGCTGGTCATGCAGTATCTTGCGACGGGCAATTTCGTGTATCCAGCTTTCGTCCACTTCGAGGCTGCGCAACATGTCCACGAGTTGATCTATGTTTCGCCCGTAACGCAGATAGCCCGGAGATCGCTGCAACATCGTCACATGATCGCATTTGTCGGCAATGGCGGGAATGATCGTCGCCGCTGTTGCCCCGGATCCGATTACGAGCACCCGCTTACCCTGAAGCTCGATATCTTCGGGCCAATGCTGGGGGTGGATAATCTGCCCCTGGAAATCAGACATGCCGTCCCATTTCGGCATGTGTCCTTTTTCGTAGCGATAATAACCTTGACACATCCACAGAAACCGGGTTTCAATCCGGTAGGTGGTTCCTGCCGCTCCTTCAATCTGCAATTGCCACAATTGCTTTTCGCTGCACCAGTCGGCACGGCAGAGCGTCTGGCCATAGCGAATTTTGTCAGCGAGGCCGTTTTCGTCGATCACTTCTTGCAGGTAATCTAGAATTTCCTGTCCTGTAGCGATCGGATTTCCTTTCCAGGGCTTGAAGCCATAGCCGAAGGTATAAAGATCGCTGTCGGATCGCAGGCCCGGGTATCTGTGCAATCGCCAGGTTCCGCCGAAATTATCGAGCTTGTCGACGATCAGGAAAGAGCTTTCCGGTCGTGATTTTTGCAGGTGATAAGCCGCGCCAATACCGGAAATCCCGGCGCCAACAATCACGACATCCCGGTATTCCACGTCCTGTTCCGGCGTGGCGGTGGAAGCAATCGGAGTCATTGGACCTCCTCATGGTTTTTAGGGTCATAGCCGTAAATCGTTCTGGCTGCGGCCAGAGTGATATATCCGTCCAGCACATCCTCGGCGACGGCCTGCGCACTGCGCGTCGTGGGGTCGCCATAGCCACCGCCCCCGCCGCTGGAGAGGAGCATTACATCCCCCGCCGCAACATCGAACTGGCCCTTTCGCAGCACTTCGGCCCGGCCAGCGGCGCGGCGAACCTCGCCGTAGGGCGCGGCGCCTGCCATACCGCCGGCTAGTCCCCAAGGCGGGCATTTTGTGCGGTCGATCTTGTTCATGATGTGCAAATCTTGCAGAAACTCATAGATTTTCTCGATCCCGAGGCCGCCGCGATACCTGCCTGGACCGCCCGAATCCGGGCGCAGGGCCTTGCGGGTGATCCGATAGGGGTACAGGGCCTCCTGGATTTCGACCGGCACGTCCCGCACATCGCCATGCACGGCGGAACGCAGCGGCCCCGCGCCATCCTGGTCCGAAAACGCTCCCCAGCCGCCGGACATCGCATCGAGGCAGAGGAAACGCTCGCCACTGCGGATATCGACGCCGGTAATCGAATGGCTGCCGAAAATACCGTGATGCCCCGCGGGAATTTTGTCGGGCAATGCCTGATGCAGTGCGCGCAGAATTGTATCAAGAACCGTGGCTTGGGTATTCGGTCCTGAACCATGGGCTGCGGTGGGAGCGGCACTCAGGAATTTACCTTGCGGAATGACAACGCGCAGGCAGTCAAATTCGCCTTCGTTGACCGGGGTGGCCGAGGTAAACAGGAACTTCAGCGCCACCCGGGCGATGGCAACAGCACCACCCTCTCGGCCGGCATTATATGGGCCTGCCACCTGGTCACTGATTTCCGTAAAATCGACGGTGATGGTTTCGCCATCGGCGACAACCGTAATTCTTACATGGATCGGCTTGTCGATATCGACCCCGTCGTCGTCAAAGAAACATTCCGCAGTATAGGTGCCGTTCGGCACCCTGGCGATGGCGCGCTGCATTGTTACCCGCGCGTCATCGCGCATGGTTTCTATCGTGCGCAACACCGCCATTTCTCCATGTTGTCCAATGACCTCGCGCACCAGATCCAGCCCCATCTGACAGCCGCCAAGCTGGGCCTCGATATCGCCCATCAGCATGTCAGGAAAGCGGGTGTTTCTGGTGATCAGTCGAAAAATATCGTCTATTCTATGACCGGCGCTTACAATGCGCATTACCGGATACTGGATGCCTTCCTGCGCAATTTCAGTGCCGCTTGGCGCCAGGCATGACCCGGGGGTCGAGCCGCCAATGTCGATCCAGTGCACGATGACTGCGAAAAAGCCCAGAAGCCTGCCTTTGCTGCGAATGGGCGAGAACATGACGACATCGTTCAGGTGGCCGCCAAGCTCTCCGGCCTCGTTGATCATGAAGATGTCGCCATCCTGCATCTGGTCGGCGCCATAGATCCGCAGGCCGGCGCGCACCGCCAACCCAAGCGTATTGCCGACGAACGCCGGCAGGCTGTAGCGCGACTGCGAAACCAGCTGGCCGCTGATGTCCAGCAACCCGACCGCATAATCCTTGTATTCCTGCACCAGCAGGCTGAACGCGGTGCGCTCGATGTTCTTTTCGATCAGATTCGGAATCGAGATCAGCCGTTGGCGAATGATTTCCAGTTCGATCGGATCAAGGCTGAAGTCGGCGTCGTTCGTAGAGGGGGGATTATTCACTTGCATCATCCTTGCTTTCATCCTGGCCCGAGCAATAGATTCGCAGTTCACCAAGGTGGCCAACGGTGATCTGATCGGACGGGCCTATCACGGTGGTCGAGGTGAATTCCTCGATAATTGCGGGGCCAGAGAAACTGGTTCCTGCCGGCAGGTCGGTGCGCTGGTAAACCGGGGTCATCACCTTTTTGCGCAGGCCAGAGAAATAGACCTCGCGCCGGGAATGTGGAGCGACGAGGTCGCCAGACGCGCCTGGGGCAGGCGAAAGCGCATCAAGTTCCGGCATCGGGGTCGGCACCACCCCGCTGCAACGAATGGTGACGAATTCAAGGCTCATTCTTTCGTTCACATGGCCATAGCGCGACAGGTATTCCCGTTCAAACGCGGCCTGGATTTGCGGAACGGTCAGCTCACCGCCCAGCCGAATGCGGACGCTGTGTGCCTGCCCGGTGTATTTCATGTCGGCCGTGCGGATATAGTGGATCCCGCCGACATCGAACTCGGCGCGCATGGCCGCCAGAAGCTCCTGCTCCATCCTGTCGTAGATCGCGATGATTTCCGCGACGCTGTCCTGATCGAGACGGCGGATGAAGGTGCGCGAGACATCGTGGCGGGCCGATGCCATCAGCATTCCCAGCGACGAGAAATTCCCGGGATGCGGGGGGATGATCACTTCCGAAATGCCCAGATCATGGGCCAGTTCGGTTGCGAACAGCGGACCTCCTCCACCAAAGGCGAACAGCGAATAAGAGCGGACATCGCGACCGCGCTCGATCGACACCTCCTTGATGACGCCGGCCATGGTGACATTGGCCATGTCCAGGATGCCCTGCGCCACCTGATCCAGCGCGTGTTCGCCTTTATAACCCAGTGGGGCGCGCAGCTTTTCGTCGATCGCCGACAAGGCCGCCTGTACATCCAGCCGCAGCCGTCCCCCCATGAAGCTGTCCGGCCCGATCCGGCCCAGCACCACGTTGGCGTCAGTGACAGTCGGGCTGGTGCCGCCATTGCCAAAGGCCACGGGACCGGGGGTCGAGCCGGCGCTTTGCGGACCAAGGCGCATCCGGCCGTTCTGGTCCAGCCAGGCGATCGAGCCGCCACCGGCCCCCACCTCGACGATATCGACCACCGAGGCGCGGATCGGAAAGCCGGTCTGGTAGCCATCCACCCAATAGGTGCCCAGCACGTCAAAGCGGCCGTCCTCGACAAGGGTGCATTTGGCGGTGGTGCCGCCCATGTCAAAGGCGATCACCTTTTCCAGCCCCAAGGCCCGCGCATAGGCAGCGGCGCCAATACAGCCGCCTGCCGGGCCGGACTCCACCAGCGCAATCGGCATGGCGATCGCATCTTCGGCCGAGATCACCCCGCCGCTCGAACTGGTCAGATAGAATTTCCCGCCGAAGTCCTTCTGTTCCAGATCCTTGCGGAAATCCTTGATATAGGAGGACATTCTGGTGCCGACATAGGCATTCGCCGCCGCAGTCGAACTGCGTTCAAATTCCATCCATTCGCGGGTCAGCCAGGTGCTGGCGGTGACATAGACTTGGGGTAGGGCGGTGCGCAGAATTTCGGCCACGCGCTCTTCATGGGCGGGGTTGGCATAGGAATTCAGCAAGGCAACCGCGATGGCCTCGATCCCCTGTTTCTTGAGCAGCGGGATCAGCGCCGTGACGCTTGCTTCATCCAGAGGGGTGACGACAGAGCCGTCGCCACCCGTGCGTTCGCGAATCTCAAACCGGAACCGGCGCGGGACAAGGCAGGCATCGCGTCGGTATCGCAGGTTGAACGTCTCGGGCCGGTTGCCGCGGGCGATTTCCAGCACGTCGCGGAAGCCTTCGGTGGTGATCAGCGCGGTCTTGCCGCCACGGCGCTGGATGAAGGCGTTGATGACATGAGTCGTGCCGTGCTTGAACACGTTCACCTTGTCCAGCGCCACATCGGCATCGCTCAGCCCCGACATGACCCCGTGCATCAGGTTGTCATAAGTGGTCAGGGTCTTGGCAAAGCGGGTTTCGCCGGTGCGCTTGTCGAAAACGGTCAGGTCGGTGAAGGTTCCGCCGGTATCGGCAGCCAGAAGATAGGCCGCCTGATCCGGGTCTTTCCTTCGATCATCCGAATCCGAGGTTTTAATGTCAGAAGTTGGCATGAGACGGTCTTTCGCTGGGGCATCCTGCCGGTCTGTGCGGGACAGGGCTGTCCTGCTGCGGCACCGAACGGACCGACAGGATGCGTAGAGATCGAGAGTTTTCAGGAATGCGGGGCAAATCCCCGCAAGGCAGGATTACGGGTTGCCGGGGTCGGTTTCCGTTCCGATGTTTTTCAGGTTGATGCCCCTGGTTTCGCGCATGGTCAGGATCAGCAGCACCGAAAGCGCGTTCAGAAAGACCACGTAACCTGTAAATGCCCATTGCATATCAAGCGTCTTGAGCCAGGTGTTCAGGAAAGGTGCCGTGCCGCCGAACAGCGCCGCCCCCAACGAGGTGATCAGGCCGACCGTCGTGCCGCGTTGCCCGGTCGGGATCTGTTCGGCCAGCCATGCCGGCCAGATCGACCCAAGTGCGGCCCAAAGCATCAGGGCAATGGATTGCGCCACGAAAAGCGACCAGGCCGTCGGCCCCAGCAACCCGTTCAGCCAGAATGATAACAATGCGAAGCCCCCGCAGGTCAGCAGGGCGATGGGCTTGCGCCCGATCCTGTCCGACAGCGCGCCAAAGAACGGCAGCGCGATCATGCCAAGCACCTGCGCGCCCAGAGTCGCGCGGAACGCCTCGGCGGCCGGCACGCCCAGCACGGAAATCGCGTAGGTCGAGGCAAAGCTCAGCCAGACCGCATAAACGACGTTCGACGCCCCTAGGATGATCAGCAGGCGCAACGATACCCACAGGATGTTCCCTTGGTCCTCGGCCGGCGCCGGCATGGGCTGTTGCCCGGCCTTGAACGCCTCGGTTTCGACCGCGTTACGGCGCAGGTAAAGCGCGTATAGCCCCACCATCGCGCCCACCAGGAAGGGAAGGCGCCACCCCCAGGCGTTCAACGTGTCCATCGGCATATAGGTTGTCAGGAAGACCCCCAGAAGGATGCCGACGATGCTGCCCAGAGAGACGGAAATGAAGACCGTGCTGGACCACAGGCCGCGCCGTTCTGCCGGGGCCAGTTCGCTGACATAAACATAGGCCGCGGCGCTTTCGCCGCCATGCGCCAGCCCCTGCACGAGCCTCGCCAGCAGCAAAAGGGCAGAGGCCCCGGCGCCGATGACCGCATAATCGGGAATGATCGCGATCAACAGGCTGCCAAAGGCCATCAGGGTCATCGACAGGACAAGCGCGGTCTTGCGCCCGTGCCTGTCGGCAAAACGTCCGAAAACCAGCCCGCCGATCGGCCTGGCGACAAAGCCCACAGCAAAGATCGCCATTGTTTGCAGCAGGCCGGAAATCGGATCGGCTGGTCCGAACAGGGCCTTGGCGATAAAGGGAGAAAACACGGCATAGATGGTCCAGTCGAACCATTCCAAGGCATTTCCGATCACTGTCGCGCGTAATGATTGCAGATGGCTGGCCGGATGTCTTTTTCCGGCAGAGTGGTTTTCCTTGTTCAAGTCTTCCTCCCAGGAGTGTCGTGGAATTGCCTGCCCGATTGCTCGGGCGTGCCGGAGTATTTCCGGTTCCTGCGATTTCCAGGCTTTCAGCCGGGATGGTATCGCGGGGCCGGTTTCCGGACCGTCCATTGCGGCATTTCCTCCCTCCGCAATGGCGGCCGGGCGATGTCCCGGATGGCGCGCACAAGGCTGTGATCGCGAACTGCGGCGCAGTCGCGGGAACAGTCGTTGCGATGCAATGCAAGATCCGTCCTCCGCGGCCGAAAGGCGCGGAGCTCACGGTCAGGCGCTGCCTGCCAAAGGAATCATGGCTTGGAGCCGGGTAACGGGGCGCGAGGCTTACGGATCCATGCGTGGTCCTTTCAGCCGGGCTTCGATGTCGTGGACGGCCTTCAGGATTATTTGCGCGACCTCCTTGATACGCTGGGCGTCGTAGCGCGGCTTGATGCCGCCCACGCTCAGCGATCCGACCAGCAGTTGGTCGCGGAAGATCGGTGCGCCGACTGCGACGACATATTCGAACAGGTCTTCGTCACCGACGGCATACCCCCTTTCGCGCACCTGCTCGATCAGCGCGCGCAGGCGGTCGGGATCGGTTTCGGTCTGCGGGGTCGGGCGGGCCAGGGGTGCATTCAGCAGTTGTTCGCGCAATTGCTGCGACGAAAAGCTGAGCAATGCCATGGGGCCGCCGCCGCAATGGATCGGCAGCCGACCCCCGACGTGCACGCCCGTGGCCCGCACGTTGTAATCGCCGTCATGGCGCGCAATGCAGACCGCATTGATGCCTTCGGCGACGTAAAGCGTGATGACGTCGCCGGTTTCGCGGGCCATTTCCGCCATGATGTCATCCGACGCGATCAGCAGGCCGGCGTGGCGGCCTTCGCTTTGCAGCAAGGCGGTCAGGTCCGGCCCCATGGCGTAGCGTGAATTCTTTTCCGACTGGATCAGGAAACGTTCGCTGACGAGGGTGGCCAGAAGCCGGTGACAGACCGTCTTGGAATAGCCGGTGGCCCTGACCACGTCGTTAAGCCCCAAGGGTTCAGCCCCTTCTCCGAACAGGCGCAGCACGGCCACCGCCTTGCGGACCATCAGGCTTTCGCCTTTTTGAACGGGTGTCTTGTTTTGGGTCATGGTATGTCGTTCCGATAATCGGAATACTTGTTCCGATATTTTTATATTAGCGAGGCTGTCTGGATCTGGCAATGGAAATTGCAGCCTTTTAGAGGGGGCTGCGAAGCTCTGTCGCCAGAGGGTTGGCGCGGCCGGAACCATGCTGCCGGGCGGTCCCCCGGCCTGGCCATGGGTAGCGCCCGCCGGCACCGAAAGGCGCCGTCGGCTGAGCCGTGTCGGGTGATGGGTTCAGGAACCGGGCCGGCGGTGTTCCCGGCCCGGTGGGCTCAGCCGCCCCAGCTTCGCTCGGCCAGCGACAGCCAGTTGCGCCAGGCGATGCGCTCGACCAGATCGCGGCCATAGCCATGGGCCAGCATCGCCTCCAGCAGCCGGGGCAGGGCGGCGGTGTCGGGCAGGTCGGCGGGCATCACCGCCCCGTCGAAATCGGACCCCAGCGCCACCCCGCTTTCCCCCAGGATGCCCAGCAGGTGGTCGAGATGGCGCAGCATCGGGTCAAAGCCGCGGAACGGCTCGCGCCGCCCGTCCGGGGCCAGGAAGCCGGTGTTGAAGTTCAGCCCGACCACGCCGCCGGAATCGGCGATCTGGCGCAGTTGCCGGTCGGTCAGGTTGCGCGAGCTGGGGCAGATCGCATGGGCGCCGGAGTGGGTGGCGACCAGCGGCGCGTCGCTCAGCCTCGCCACGTCGTCGCAGCCCTTTTCGTTCAGATGCGACAGGTCGATGATGATTCGCAGCGCGTTGCATTCGCGCACCAATGCCCGGCCCCGCTCGGTCAGCCCGTCGCCGCGGTCGGGGGACGAGGGAAAGGCAAAGGGCACGCCATGGCCATAGGCCGTCGGCCGCGACCACACGAAGCCCAGCGAGCGCAGGCCGATCGCGTGCCAGACATGCAGCGCGTCAAGGTCGGCCAGCGGCTCGGCGCCCTCCATGTGCAGGATCGCGGCGATGCGGCCGGCGTCCATCGCCGCGCGGATCCCGGCGGCGCTGCGACAGACCGACAGCGTGCCGCTGCGTTCCAGCGCCAGCAGCGCCGCGGCCTGGGCAAAGGCCTGGGGCAGGGCTGCATGGCTGTCCACCGGCGGCGGCAGCGGCAGGTCGAAGGGCGGGTTTTCCTTGAGCCTCAGTATCCCGGCCACGTCGCCGGGATCCGGGTCGGGGATCCAGATCGCGAAGAACCCGCCCGCCATCCCGCCCCGGCGCAGCCGCGGCAGGTCGATATGGCCAGAGCCGTCGCCGCTGGCCCACAGCCGGTCCGCATCGGCGCCCGCCGCGACAGCCCGTTGCAGGAAATCGTTGTGTCCGTCGAAAACCGGGATCATCCGCGCCCTCCGCTGTCTGCCCGGCAGGGACCAAGCACCGCCCGTTTGCAGGATGCAACCCCCGTGACCCTGTAGGGCGCACTTGCCCTTGCCGCGACCCCGTGCAACGCAATGGGGCGGGATACGGCAGCAAGGGGCGGCAATGGCCGGACGGATCATCACGGTGGCCCAGCAAAAGGGCGGCTCGGGCAAGACCACGCTGACGGTGAACCTTGCCGTCGTGCTGCGCCGCCGGGGCTTGAGCGTCGCGGTGCTGGACACCGACCCGCAGGGCAGCCTTGGCCGCTGGTTCATGGAGCGGCTGGACCGCCAGGGCGAGGACGAAGGGCTGGAGTTCACCACCTCGTCGGCCTGGGGGGCGAGCTACGAAAGCGAAAAGCTGAAAAAGCGGTTCGACGTGGTGCTGATCGACACGCCGCCCAAGATCGAAAGCGACCTGAGGCCGGCGCTGCGGGTGGCGGATCTGGTGGTGGTGCCGGTGGCCTCCAGCCAGGTGGACCTGTGGGCGACCGAGGGGGTGCTGGACCTCGCGCAGCGCGAACGCCGGCCGGTGCTGGTGGTGCTGAACCGCACCCGTCCGAACACGCGGCTGGGGGCCGAGGTCGCCCATGGTGCCGCGCAGCTGGGGGTGGCGGTGGCGCAGGCGCAGCTGGCCAACCGCGTGGCCTATGCGGAAACCCTTGGCCGTGGCGGCGCGGTGGCCGAAGGCCCGGCCGGCCCCGCCCGCGACGAGATCGCGGCGCTGGCCGACGAAATCATGCTGCTGATCGCCGGCGCGTCTTAACCTTATATTCAATATCCTGCCGTAGACCCGTTACCGGGGCGGTCCCGCGCCCCGAATCTTGAACGGGGCGTGCATGACACAGGCAGATTTCACCGATATTTCCGGGGCGCGGCCGATCCCGGCGCTGGACGGACCGCTGTCCGCGACGGAAATCCGCGATCGGGTGGCCGCCCTGGGGCCATGGTTCCACAATATCGAGCTTGCCCCCGGCATCTCGACCCGCGGGATCGCGCCGGCCCCCGGCCCGCAGCGCCCCGATCACCCGCTAAGCCGCTGGCAGGTCTATCGCGACGTGCTGCCCGCCGACATGGGCGGGATGCGGGTGCTGGATCTGGGTTCGGCGGACGGGTTCTTCGCGCTGGAAATGGCGCGACGCGGGGCGCAGGTGCTGGCGCAGGACAGCTGGGGCGCGATGGTCGAGCGGCTGCGTTTCGCCGCGCAGGTCACCGGGTTGCAGGACCGCATCTGGACCCGGGTGGGCGAGGTCACTGCAATAGGGTCCGCCGAACGCTATGACGCGGTGCTGGCGCTGGGGCTGCTTTACCACCTGCGCCATCCGTTCCACGATCTGGAAATCATCGCCCGCGCCACGGACCTGCTGTGGCTGGAAACCACGCTGCACCCGGGCGAGGGCAGCTTCATCCACTTCAAGCCTCCCGTGGCGGGCGTGCATCACATCCGCAAATGGTTCCCCACCCGTGACTGCGTGCGCGACATGCTCGAAGAATGCCGCTTCACCAGCATTCAGACGATTCCGGACCCGACCCCCAACCGCGGATCGTTTCTCGCGCAACGCTGGAGTGTTTCCGCATAGGGTGTTGATATTGCATCAGGATAATTATGCTTCCGGGAAGCATTCCGGCGGACGGCCTTCGGGTTACTGCGGCTTTTGGGGCGCGAGCCACGGCGAAGGCAGCGCCGGCCCTTGCCGATCTGCTGCCGGCCAGCGCCGGCCCGCCGATCACCGGCGCTTGCTGCGCTTGTTGCCGCCCCTCTGCCCGGCGCGTCCGGCGGTCGAACGTCCGCGCGCCCGGACGGCGGCCTCGGCGGCATCCTCGACCGCCTGCTGCCGGGCCAGCGGGTCGTCCGAGACGGCCAGCTCGACCGCCTCCAGCCGCTTGACCTCGTCGCGCAGCCGCGCGGCCTCTTCGAATTCCAGGTTCTCGGCCGCCTTGCGCATCTGCACCCGCAGCGCATCAAGATGCGCGGCAAGATTGGCGCCCACCAGCGGTTTTTCCACGTTGGCGGTGATCCGCGACTGGTCGGTGTCGCCCTGCCACAGCCCGGCCAGCACATCCTCGACGTTCTTGCGCACGGTCTGGGGGGTGATGCCGTGCGCCTCGTTATAGGCCTGCTGTTTGGCGCGGCGGCGCTCGGTCTCGCGCATCGCGCGTTCCATGCTGCCGGTGATGCGGTCGGCATACATGATCACCCGCCCGTCCACGTTGCGCGCCGCCCGCCCGATAGTCTGGATCAGCGAGGTCTCGCTGCGCAGGAACCCTTCCTTGTCCGCGTCCAGGATCGCCACCAGCCCGCATTCGGGGATGTCCAGCCCCTCGCGCAGCAGGTTGATGCCGACCAGAACGTCATAGGCCCCCAACCGAAGATCGCGCAGGATTTCAATGCGTTCGATGGTGTCGATGTCGCTGTGCATGTAGCGCACGCGGATGCCCTGCTCGTGCAGATACTCGGTCAGGTCCTCGGCCATGCGCTTGGTCAGGGTGGTGACCAGGGTGCGGTAGCCAGCGGCGGCGACCTTGCGCACCTCGTCCAGCAGGTCGTCCACCTGGGTTTCCACGGGGCGGATCTCGATCACCGGGTCCAGCAGCCCGGTGGGGCGGATCACCTGCTCGGCGAACACTCCGCCGGCCTGATCCAGTTCCCAGTTGCCCGGTGTCGCGGACACGAACACCGACTGCGGGCGCATCGCGTCCCATTCCTCGAACTTCAGCGGCCGGTTGTCCATGCAACTGGGCAGGCGGAACCCGTGTTCGGCCAGGGTGAACTTGCGCCGGAAGTCGCCGCGATACATGCCGCCGATCTGTGGCACGCTGACGTGGGATTCGTCCGCAAAAACAATGGCGTTATCCGGTATAAACTCGAACAGCGTCGGCGGCGGCTCGCCGGGGGCGCGACCGGTCAGGTAGCGGGAGTAATTCTCGATCCCGTTGCAGACACCAGTTGCTTCAAGCATTTCCAGGTCAAAGTTCGTGCGCTGCTCAAGCCGCTGCACCTCAAGCAGTTTGCCCTCGTCGGTCAATTGTTTCAGTCTTGCCTGAAGTTCAGCTCGTATCCCCTTGATTGCCTGTTGCAATGTCGGCCTGGGGGTGACGTAGTGGCTGTTGGCGTAGATGCGGATCTGCTTGTAGTCGCCATCACGGGCGCCGGTCAGGGGGTCGAACTCGATGATGCTTTCCAGCTCGTTGCCGAAAAAGGAAAACCGCCAGGCCCGGTCTTCAAGGTGGGCCGGCCACAGCTCGACCACATCGCCGCGCACCCGGAACGCGCCGCGCTGAAAGGCGCTGTCCAGCCGCTTGTATTGCTGGGCCACCAGTTCGTTGATGAACCCGCGCAGGTCGTAGCTTTGCCCGACCACCAGGTCCTGGGTCATTGCCGAATAGGTTTCGACCGAGCCGATGCCGTAGATGCAGGAAACCGAGGCCACGATGATCACGTCGTCGCGTTCCAGCAGCGCCCGGGTGGCCGAGTGGCGCATCCGGTCGATGGCCTCGTTGATCTGGGATTCCTTCTCGATATAGGTGTCCGAGCGGGGCACATAGGCCTCGGGCTGATAGTAGTCGTAGTAGCTGACGAAGTATTCGACCGCGTTGTCGGGGAAAAATCCCTTGAATTCGCCGTATAATTGCGCGGCCAGCGTCTTGTTCGGGGCCAGGATGATCGCCGGACGCTGGGTTTCCTCGATCACCTTGGCCATGGTGAAGGTCTTGCCGGTCCCGGTCGCGCCCAGCAGCACCTGGTCGCGTTCACCCGAGCGCACCCCCTGCGACAGCTCTGCGATGGCAGAGGGCTGGTCGCCGGCGGGCTGAAACTCGGACTGCATGACAAAGCGGCGTCCGCCTTCCAGCTTGGGACGGGCGCTGGCCGGCTGCGGGGTCAGCAGCAGGGGCATGGGGGCGTTGGTGTTGTTATGAGCCATGAAGCTTCCTGACCGGGCCGGCCGACGCGGCTGTCTGCCCGATCCCGCAAATTGGGGCCGATGCGACCGGGAATCAACCCGCCGGCACCGCCCGGGCCGTGCCGGCGCCCGGCGTGGCTGCGCCAATCTGCCGCGTGGCCGCGGGCGCCCGATGTTCCTGCCGCGGCGGAAACACGGCTGCACCGACTTGATTGCGCCGGCACTCTGCGCCAAAAGAGGGCAGCCCGCGTCCACGCCGCCAGAGGGGGTCTTCATGCGCGTCCGCATCTATCAGCCTGCCCGCAACGTCATGCAGTCGGGGGCCCGCAGCAAGGGCTGGGTGCTTGAATTTCCGCAGGCCGATGCGCGTGCGCTGGATCCGCTGATGGGCTGGACCTCAAGCGACGACACCCAGTCGCAGGTCCGGCTGCGCTTTCGCACCCGCGAAGAGGCCGAGGCCTATGCCAAGGCCAGGGGGCTGGAATATGTCGCCACCCCCGCCAAGCCGCGCGCCCAGAACATCCGCCCGCGCGGTTACGGCGAAAACTTTGCCTCTGACCGCCGCGTGCCCTGGCCGCACTAAGGCGGCGGGCTGACGAGGGCTGACGGGACAGGGGCGCGGCTCAGGCCAGGAAGCGGCGGAACTGCCGCAGCGCCAGCCAGAACAGCACCGCCCCGATCACTGCCAGCGCCAGAAGCTGCGGCCAGACCACCGCCAGACCGGCGCCGCGGAACAGGATCGCCTGCGACAGGATCACGAAATGCGTGTTCGGCGCCAGCGACATGATCGCCTGGATGATTTCGGGCATGGATTCGCGCGGAGTCATGCCGCCTGACAGCACTTGCAGCGGCATCAGCACCAGCATCAGCAACAGCCCGAATTGCGGCATCGAACCCGCCACCGTGGCAAGGAAAATCCCCATCGAGGTCGTCGCGAACAGCATCAGCGCTGTGGCCACGACAAACAGCGGCACCGAGCCCGCCACCGGCACCCCCAGCGCCATCTGCACCACCACCGAGATCGCGAACCCCGAGGCCAGCAGCACCACCAGCGCCATCGACCAGATCTTGGCCAGCATGATCTCGGCCGCGGTCACCGGCATGACCAGCAGGTGCTCGACCGTGCCGTGTTCCTTTTCGCGGATCAGCGCCGCCCCGGTCAGGATGATCGACAGCATGGTGATCGCGTTGATGACGCTGTTGATGGCGCCGAACCAGCCGGGTTCCAGCGCCGGGTTATAGCGCGCCCGCAGCGCCAGCCCGGCGGTGGGCCCGGTGGCGATGCCTGCCGCGGCGCGGTGGCCGGCGGTGAACTCGGCCACCTCGGCGGCGACGATCTGCTGGACATAGCCGCTGCCGGTAAAGGCCTGCGTCATCCGCGTCGCATCGACGTTCAGCTGGATTTCCGGGTGCCGGCCGGCCAGCAGGTCGCGTTCGAAATCGGGCGGGACATGCAGCGCGAATGTATCCAGCCCCGCGTCCATGCGTGGGTCGATCTGATCCGGCGCGATCATCCGCGGCGTCAGGAAATAGGGCGGCGTGAAGGCCGAGACGATGCGCCCGGACAGCGCGGACTGGTCCTCGTCCACGATGGCGATGGCAGCGTCCGACAGGGTTTCCGGCATCGCCCGGGATTCGGTGTAGATCGACAGCGAGAACGAATAGACGATCAGCAGCAGCATCACCGGGTCGCGCCACAGGCCGCGCAGTTCCTTGAGCCCCAGGTTCCACAGGTTGCGCAGCCTCATTTCGCCTGTTTCCTCAGCGACAGCACGCTCAGCCCCAGGATCACCGGCACGGCAAGGCCAAGCGCCAGATAGACCATGCCGAGATCGGCGAACCCCAGCCCCTTTGAGAACGCCCCGCGCGAGGCGATGATGAACCAGCTGGTCGGGTAGATTTCGCCGATGACCCGGCCCGCGCCCTGCAACGACGACACCGGGTCGATCAGCCCGGAAAACTGCGCGGCCGGGATCATGGTCAGCAGCACCGTGGCGAACAGCGCCGCCATCTGGCTGCGCATGAAGGTCGAGATCAGCAGCCCCATGCCGGTGGCCGCGCCCAGATACAGCAGCGCCGCCAGCGTCAGCGCGACCGGGCTGCCGGTGAACGGCACGCGAAACCCCAGCACCGCAAAGCCCATCAGCAGCACAAAGTTCACCGCTCCCGCCAGCAGATAGGGCAATTGCTTGCCCAGCAGGAACTCCAGCCGGGTGATCGGAGTGACGTAGAAGTTGATGATCGAGCCCAGTTCCTTTTCGCGCACCACGCTTAGCGTGGTCAGCACCGCCGGGATCATCAGCAGCAACAGCGGAATCACCGCCGGGACCATGGCGACGATGCTTTTCACGTCGGGATTGTAGCGAAAGCGCGGCACCAGATTGAACGCGCCCCGGATCGCCTCGTCGCCATACTGGCGCCGCGCCATCCGCATCAGCCAGTCGGCGTGCATTCCCTGCACATAGCCCTGAACCGTGGCGGCGCGGGCGGGGGCGGCGCCGTCGATCCAGGCGCCGATCTGCACCGGGCTGCCGCGCGCCACGTCGCGGGCAAAGCCGGGCGGGATCTCGATGGCCAGGCTCAGCTCGCCGCTTTGCATCCGCGCGTCCAGCTCGTCATAGCTCGCCAACGGCGGGCGTTCGATGAAATAGCGCGATCCGGCAATGTCGGCGATGTAATCGCGGCTGGTCGAGGTCCGGTCGCGGTCCAGCACCGCAAAGGTCAGGTCGCGCACGTCCATGTTGATGCCGTAGCCGATGACGAACATCAGGATCAGGCTGCCCAGCATCGCCATGGTCAGCCGGATCGGGTCGCGCCGCAGTTGCAGCATTTCCAGTTGCGAATAGCTGAGCATCCGGCGCAGGCTGAACGGGGCGCGCCCGCGCGGGGCCGCGGGCGGGGCGGCGCCGGTGGGC
>JAZIHR010000007.1:0-43640 GCA_036678445.1 Alphaproteobacteria bacterium | reverse complement strand
CTCCTGTCCCGCATTGAACCCCCGCCACGGATCGGGCGTTCGGCATCAGCACAACATCAGGAGGCAACCATGGCGATCACCAGGACGGGCTCGGCGAAATGGCAGGGCGGGATCAAGGACGGCAAGGGCGAGGTCTCGACCGAATCGGGGGCGCTGTCGGCGCAGCCCTACGGCTTCGCCATGCGGTTTGAGGGCGCCAAGGGCACCAACCCCGAGGAACTGATCGGCGCCGCCCACGCCGCCTGTTTCAGCATGGCCCTGTCCGGGCAGCTTGAAAAAGCCGGGGTGCGGAACGCAAGGATCGAAAGCTCGTCCGCCGTGACCATCGAAAAGGACGGCGACGGCTTCACCATCACCAAGGCGCACCTGACCACGCGGGTTTCGGGCGAGGGCGACGAGGCAGCGATCCGCGAGGCCGCCGAGGCCGCCAAAACCGGCTGCCCGGTCAGCAAGCTGCTGAACGCCGAGGTGACGATGAATCTGACGGTAGGGTAAAGGTTGCGCAGCGCGGCGTGGCTTAAGGCTACGCCGCGACATTGCCCGCGTTGCGGGACAAAGTAGACGTCCGCACTAAAGATATGGACCCTGCTACTTCCAGATTTAGGAGCGCCATGGATTCACAGCATCTACCCAAGCTCACTACGGCGCTTCTGCAACTTTACAGTGAAGCTGCACTCCGCAACGCGGATGATCTGCTCGCTGAAGCCTCGCTCTTACGTGACCACGGCCATATGGCCCGGACCTACTTCTTGGCTGTGACTTGCATTGAGGAAGCAGGTAAAGCGCTGCTGGCTTTCGACGCACAGAATCGAAACCTGTCCGATCCAGCGGTATGCACGAAGCTGAAGAAGTCGATGGAAAGTCATGGGAACAAGATCAACTATGCATTGGGCATATGGGCCTCTAATAGCTCAGATCAGCGCAAAGCTCTGAAGAAGGCGCTTGATCTAATCGCTCACGTCAAGTTCGGGCGCGAACCGTCGATGTACTGCGACCTAAGCACCGCCCTGGATCGAGTGCAGATGCCGCGCGCTGTCGTCCGCGAAAGCGCCGCGCAGGACTGTGTCAGGCTCGCGGGGAATTGCCTCGCGTATGCGCACCGCCACGTGATCGAGAAAACGCCAGCCAAGTTCACTACTGCTCAGGATCGGCTCTTCACAATGAAGTCTGCCAAGTTTCAGGAGCTGCTAAAAACGGAAGACTTCTGGTATTATTACATCTCGCTAATGGAAGCTGGCCAGCAAGACATCGCGGAAGCGGTGCTCGGATACGAGCGAGATCACATCAAGACCGGCATGCCGTTTTGTGCCGCGGAGTAAACGAGCATTATATTTGATGCGCCCGAACTGACCGGCAGCAAAGGGCTTTTTACGCCCGCGCCGACCGGCCAGACCAAAAGCCAACGCCCAAGCCCCTCAAAGGCCGCATGCGCGCAGCCCCCTTCACACCATCATCTCTTTCGTCGCCGTCAGCTTCAACTCCGGATGATCGCGCACCACGCGGTCGATGTCCCATTGCAGCCGGGTCAGATAGACCAGATCACCGTCGTTGTCGGTGGCCATGTGCTGTTTGTTGGTCTGCGCAAAGCCTTCGACCTTGTCCTTTGGTCCCGACAGCCAGCGCGCGCTGGTGAATTGCGAGGGCTCGAACCGCACGGGCAGGCCGTATTCCAGCTCGATCCGGCTGGCGAGCACGTCGAATTGCAGCGCCCCCACCACGCCGACGATGAAGCCGGAACCGATCATCGGCTTGAATACCTTGGCCGCGCCTTCCTCGGCGAATTGCATCAGCGCCTTTTCCAGATGCTTGGCCTTCATCGGATCGCCGGCGCGGACGTTTTGCAGCAACTCCGGCGCAAATGACGGGATGCCGGTGAAACGCAAGCTTTCACCCTCGGTCAGTGCATCGCCGATTCGCAATTGCCCGTGGTTGGGAATGCCGATGATGTCGCCCGCCCAGGCTTCCTCGGCCAACTCGCGGTCGGCGGCCAGGAACAGCACCGGGTTGGTCACTGCCATCGGCTTTTTCGACCGCACGTGCAAAAGCTTCATCCCGCGATGGAAATGACCCGAGGCCAGCCGCACAAAGGCCACCCGGTCGCGGTGCTTGGGGTCCATGTTGGCCTGAACCTTGAAAACGAAGCCCGCGACCTTGTCCTCCTCAGGCGCGACCTGACGCTCGGCGGCGGATTGCGGCTGCGGCTGCGGGCCGAACTCGCCGATCCCCTCCATCAACTCGCGCACACCGAAACTGTTGATGGCGCTGCCGAACCAGATCGGGGTCATATGCCCCTCCAGGAACGACTTGCGGTCAAAACCGGGCAGCAACTCGCGCGCCATCTCGATTTCCTCGCGCAGCTTTTCCAACTGGGCGGCGGGGATATGCTCGGCCAGCTTGGGATCGTCCAGCCCGGTCAGCCGCACCGATTCTGCGACCCGGTTGCGGTCGGCGCGGTCCATCAGCTCAAGCCGGTCGTGCAGCAGGTCGTAGCAGCCGATGAAATCGCGCCCCATCCCGATCGGCCAACTGGCCGGAGCCACGTCGATCGCCAGATTCTCCTGAATTTCGTCGATGATCTCGAAGGTATCGCGCGAGTCGCGGTCCATCTTGTTGCAGAAGGTCAGGATCGGCAGGTCGCGCATCCGGCAGACCTCGAACAGCTTGCGGGTCTGGCTTTCCACGCCCTTGGCGCCGTCGATCACCATGATCGCGGCATCCACCGCAGTCAGGGTGCGATAGGTGTCCTCGGAAAAATCGCTGTGGCCGGGGGTATCGACCAGATTGAAGCGGTATTCGCGAAAATCAAAGGACATGGCCGAGGCGGACACGGAGATCCCCCGGTCCTGCTCCATCTTCATGAAGTCAGAGCGCGTGCGCCGCGCCTCGCCCTTGGCGCGAACCTGCCCGGCCATCTGGATGGCGCCGCCGAACAGCAGGAACTTTTCGGTCAGCGTGGTCTTGCCGGCGTCCGGGTGCGCGATGATCGCGAATGTCCGGCGGCGGGCGATTTCGGGCGGCAAGGGGGGGCGGTTGTCCAGCATGGGCGGGCTTTAACGCGCCCGCCCGGTCCCCGCAATGCCGCCCGTGGCGCGGGGTGGACTCATCTTCTGTCCCCAAATATCCCGGGGGCGCGGGGGCTGGCCCCCGCCCTGACAGTGGTTACGAACGCACCAGCTCTTCGTAATCCTTGGCGATGTCGCGCGTCACCTGCCCGACCTGGAACTGCCAGTCGTTGCCGATCTGCGCGACCGGGGTCACCTCGGCGGCCGAGCCGGTCAGGAAACATTCCTGGAAGCTCTCGACCTCTTCGGGCAGGATGTGGCGTTCATGCACGACCAGCCCGCGATCCTTGCAGCGCTGGATGACGGTCTGCCGGGTCAGCCCGTTCAGGAACACGTCAGCCAGCGGGGTGTGGACCTCTCCGTCCTTGATGAAAAAGACGTTGGCGCCGGTCGCCTCGGCCACATAGCCGCGATAGTCCATGAACAGCGCGTCCGAACAGCCCTTGGCCTCGGCCGCGTGCTTGGACATGGTGCAGATCATGTACAGCCCGGCTGCCTTGGCCGCGACGGGAATGGTTTCCGGGCTGGGCCGCTTCCACTTGGCGATGTCGATCTTGGCGCCCTGCCATTTCGCGTCGCCGTAGTAGCTGCCCCATTCCCAGCCCGACACCGCCATCCGCACCCGGTTGTTGCGCGCCGAGACCCCCATGTCCGTCCCGGCGCCGCGGAACGCCAGCACGCGGACATAGGCGTCCTTGCCGGTAAAGCCGTTGGCTTCCAGGAATTCCTGCTTGGCGGCCTCGATCTGGTCGACGCTGTAAGGAATTTCCATGTCCAGCAGGTCGCCGGACTTGCGCAGCCGCTCGGAATGCTCGCGCGACTTGAAAATCTTGCCGCCGTAGCAGCGTTCGCCCTCGAACACGGCGCTTGCGTAATGCAGCGCGTGGGTCAGGATATGGACGCGCGCGTCACGCCACTCGATCAGCTCGCCATCCATCCAGATACGGCCGTCGCGGTCTTCGTAGCTGCCTGCCATGATGGTCTTCGGACCCCCGTTTTTCCGATTGTTTCGCGCAGCCACCGCCTACAGGCAAAAAGTTGCGCCGTTGACAGCGCTAGAGATTGTTTCTTGGAAAGTCAACATCACTGTCCTATCCTTGCGGCGACAGCAGAGGGAAAATCCATGCAGCACCCCGGATCGCCTGACGACCCCGCCCCGGCCGCCAAAGCGGACCCGGCCGCGCCCCCCAGCGACGAACAGGTCCGTCGCGGGATCGAGGCGATGTATTTCGCCTATCGCGCCTTCACCTCGGACCCCGACCTGATCCTGGACCAGATCGGCTATGGCCGCGCCCACCACCGCACCCTGCACTTCATCAACCGCGAACCGGGGCTGACCGTGACCGCGCTGCTGGCGGTGCTGGGGGTGACCAAGCAATCGCTGAACCGGGTGCTGCGGGCGCTGATCGAGGACGGGCTGGTGGACAGCCGCATCGGCAGCCGCGATCGGCGCGAACGCCAGCTTTACCTGACCGACAAGGGTGCGACACTGGAACGCAGCCTGTCGCAGGCGCAGCGCACCCGCGTCCGCGCCGCCTATCACGCCGCCGGTCCGCGGGCGGTCGAGGGGTTCCGGCTGGTGCTTGAGGCGATGATGGACGCAGAGATGCTGGCGCGCTTTCGTGCCCTGGCCGGACGCCCGCCCGAATTCCTGCCCGAACACCTCCCCGAGCGCACGGCGCCCGCCTCATCCGAATACCCGCCCGTATCCTCGACTGCGCCCTGCCCCGAGGCCGCCGAATGAACCAGCCCCTGATCGCCCCGCCCAGCCACCCCGAAGCCCATCTGCTGATCGTCGACGACGACGAGCGTATCCGCTCGCTTCTGCGCCGCTTCCTGATGCGCAACGGCTATTTCGTCACCGCCGCCCGCGATGCCGCGCAGGCTCGCCGGCTGCTGGCCGGGCTGGAATTCGACCTGATCGTGCTGGACGTGATGATGCCCGGCGAGGACGGGCTGGAACTGACCCGCGCGCTGCGCAGGCAGGGCGACACCCCGATTCTGTTGCTGACCGCACGCGGCGACACCGACGACCGCATCACCGGGCTGGAATCGGGGGCCGACGATTACCTGGCCAAGCCCTTCGAGCCGCGCGAACTGCTGCTGCGGATCGCGGCGATCCTGCGCCGGGTTCCTTCGATCGCCAGCCAGGGGCCCAAGTTCCTGTCGCTGGGACCGCTGCGCTACGACAGCGCCAAGGGCGAGTTATGGCAGGGGGACGCGCCGGTGCGCCTGACCGGCACCGAACAGGCGCTGATGCGGCGGCTGGCGCAGACCCCGCGCGAGGCCGTGGACCGCCCCACCCTGATCGAGGAACTGGGCCGCGACTCTGACGAGGCCGGCGAAAATTCGGAACGCGCCATCGACGTGCAGATCACCCGCCTGCGCCGCAAGATCGAGCCGGACCCGCGTGAGCCGCGCTATCTGCAAACGGTGCGCGGCACGGGTTACATGCTGGTTCCGGACTGAACCGGGGCAATTGCGTTGCGGCCCGAAGCGGAGGGCCCCCCGCACCCCCAAGAATATGTTCACAAGCAAGAACGGACGCGACGCCTATTCCAGCAGGCGTGCCAGATACCTTCCATAGTCGTTCTTTTCGAACAATCGTGCCCGCGCGCGCAGGTCGTCGTCGCTGATCCAGCCTTGCAGGTGGGCGATCTCGTCGGGGCAGCCTGATTGCATCCCCTGCCGCTGTTCCAGCGTGCGCACGAAATTGCCCGCGTCCAGCAGGCTGGCATGGGTGCCGGTGTCAAGCCATGCGTAGCCACGGCCCATCTTTTCGACGTTCAGTCGCCCCTCGTGCAGGTAGGTTTCCAGCAGGGTGGTGATCTCGAACTCTCCGCGGGCCGAGGGGCGGACCTGCCGCGCGCGGCGCGGCGCATCCGCGTCAAGAAAGTAAAGCCCGGTGACCGCGTAGTTCGAGGGCGGAACCGCCGGTTTCTCGATGATCCGCACCGCGCGATCCCGGTCGTCAAAGGCGACGACGCCATAGCGTTCAGGGTCGGCGACGTGATAGCCGAACACGGTCGCCTCGGGCCGCGCATCGGCCGAGGCCAGCAGCTGCGTCAGCCCGTGCCCGTAGAAGATGTTGTCGCCCAGCACCATGGCCGAGGGCGCGCCCGCCAGGAAATCCTCGGCCAGGACATAGGCCTGCGCCAGCCCTTCGGGGCGGGGCTGGACGATCCATTCCAGCCGCAGCCCCCATTGGCTGCCGTCACCCAGCAGGCGCTGGAACTGGGTCTGGTCCTCGGGGGTGGTAATGATCGCGATTTCCCGGATGCCGGTCAGCATCAGCACCGACAGCGGGTAATAGACCATCGGCTTGTCATAGATCGGCAGCAGCTGTTTCGACACCCCCATGGTGATCGGATACAGCCGCGTCCCCGAGCCTCCCGCCAGGATGATGCCCTTGCGCCCGGATGTGGTGGTGGTCATGCGTTCAGCTCCGTGATGACGCGGTCGAGACCCTTGCGCCAGTCGGGGCGCGCGATGCCAAAGTCGCGCTCGATCGCCGCGCAGTCCAGCCGCGAGTTCAGCGGGCGGCGCGCCGGCGTCGGGTAGGCGCTGGTCGGGATGTCCTCGACCTCGGGGGCCAGCCCCGAGCGGGCAAAGATCTCGCGCGCGAAGCCGGCCCAGCTGACATCGGGGGCGCCGGCAAAGTGGTAGATCCCGCCCCGGGCGGGGTCGGTGCGCATTGCCTGCGCCATGGTCAGCAGAGCGGCAGCAATATCCGCGGCGGGGGTGGGGCCGCCGATCTGGTCGGCGACGATGGTCAGCCGGTCGCGTTCCGCCCCCAGCCGCCGCATGGTGCGCACGAAGTTGTTGCCGTGTGCGGAAAACACCCAGCTGGTGCGCAGCACCGCCCATTGCCCGCCGGCCGCGGCAACGGCGCGTTCGCCGTCCAGCTTGCTGCGCCCATAGACGCCCAGCGGGCCGGTCGGCGCATCCTCGGCGCGCGGAGCCTCGCCCGAGCCGTCAAAGACGTAATCGGTCGAGACATGCAGGAACGGTATCCCCAGCCCCGCGCAGGCCGCGGCCATCGCGCCGGGGGCATCGGCATTGACCAGCCGCGCGGTGTTCGCGTCGCTTTCGGCGCGATCGACGGCGGTATAGGCGGCGGCGTTGATGACCGCGGCGGGCGCGGAATCGCGGATCAGCGCCGCGCAGGCGTCGGGGTGGGTCAGGTCAGCCTCGTCGCGGCCGACCTGCCGCGCGGTAGGGGCCAGCCGGGCCAGTTCGATCGCCACCTGCCCGGTGCGGCCAAAGATCAGCAGTCCCGTCATGCCGCCCCCGTCGTCCTGCGGTCCAGTTCCTCGGCCATCGCGTGTAGCAGCCAGCCCGCGGTCGGCTGCCCGGCGCAAGCTTCCTCCAGCTGCGACAGCGCCGCTGCCAGCGTCTCGGCCCCGGCAGCGGCGGCCCCTGCCTGCTGCCGCGCCAGTTCGCGCAGCGTGTCGTTGCGGGTGTCCAGGGTTTCCTGCATCAGCGCCAGCAGCGCGTCGCGCGGGCCGCCGGCCTCGCCCAGCGCATTGATCGCCAACACCACCGGCACCACCGAATCGGCGATGGATTCATGGCGGCGCTCGGGGATGGTCGCGCGCGCCGGGTCGACGTCAAGCGCGCGGGCCAGCTTCGGCATCCAGTCGTCCAGCGAGGACAGCTCGATCAGGTCGCGCGCCCCGAAACCGGCAACCAGATCGCGGCGCAGCGCCTTGAGGTCGGTCAGCTGCTGCACCCGCGGCCGGGCGGCAAAATCGGCCATGTCGATGCTCAGCGCGAAATCCATGCCCGGCTCGGGGCGGTTGATCATGCATTGCTTCCACATGGAACGCTGCCAGCCCGACAGATCGCGCATCATCAGGATCAGCCGCACATCCCAGCCCGCCGTCACCTGCCGAAACCAGTCAAGATGCCCGGATGGAAAATCGTGGAACCGCAGCGTCAGCCCCTCGGCCGAGATCAGCACGTCACCGCCCGCCGCGCCCGCCAGCACCGCGGGCAGCCGCGCGTCCGGCCCCGACAGCAGCGTCTCGACCAGCCAGCGGTGCCGCCCGGCCATCAGCCCGCAGTCATCGGTGTCGGGCCAGACCAGCCCCTGCGCCGCCATCAGATCGCGGTTGGTCGCGGCCCAGTCCTGCAAGGCCGAGGACCCGCAATGCGGCAGCCCTACATGCAGAAACAGCGAACGCCGCACCGTCATCGCGCCGCCTCCCTGCCGCAAAGAGACTTCTTTCTGGCACAAATACCCATGCGACCCCGCATCTCAGCCCGTCCCCAGACGCTTGCCGACACCCTCGCGGTCCAGCAGCGGGCGCCACCAGGCTTCGTTGTCCAGATACCATGCGACGGTGCGGCGCAGCCCCTCGTCGATCGTGACGCCAGGCCGCCAGCCCAGTTCACCGCGGATACGGGCGGGGTCGATGGCATAGCGGCGGTCGTGGCCGGGGCGGTCGGCGACGAAACGGATCAGCCGCTCATGCGGCGCCCGTTGCGGGCGCAGCTCGTCCAGATGTGCGCAGATCATCCGCACCAGCTCGATGTTGGTGGCCTCGTTCTCGCCGCCGATATTGTAGCTGCGCCCGACCGCGCCTTTTTCAAGGCACAACAGCAGCGCATCGGCGTGGTCCTCGACATACAGCCAGTCGCGCACGTTGCCGCCGTCGCCGTAAACCGGAATCTCGCGCCCGTGCAGCGCGTTCAGGATCACCACCGGCACCAGTTTTTCCGGGAAATGATACGGCCCGTAGTTGTTGGAGCAATTGGTCAGCACCACCGGCAGGCCGTAGGTCTCAAACCACGCCCGCACCAGGTGGTCGCTGGCCGCCTTCGACGCCGAATAGGGCGAGCGCGGGTCGTAGGGCGTGGTTTCCGTGAACTGCCCGGTCGGCCCGAGGCTGCCGAACACCTCGTCGGTCGAGATATGGTGAAAGCGGAATCCCTCGGGCCGGCCTTCGCGCAGCCAATACGCCCGCGCGGCCTCAAGCAGGTTGTAGGTGCCGGTGATGTTGGTCTCGATGAACGCGCCCGGCCCGTCGATCGAGCGGTCAACGTGGCTTTCCGCCGCCAGATGCATCACCGCGTCGGGGCGATGCGCGGCAAAGATGCGGTCCAGCGCCGCGCGGTCGCGGATGTCGGCGTGCTCAAAGGCATAAAGCGGGCTGTCCGCCACGCCGGCAACGTTTTCCGGGTTCGCCGCGTAGGTCAGCGCGTCCAGGTTCACCACCTGATGCCCGCGCGAGACCGCCAGCCGCACCACGGCCGAACCGATGAACCCCGCGCCCCCCGTCACCAGGATCTTCATGGCGTCACCTCGAACGGGGACTGCCAATCCGTAAAGGCCGGGGCCGCCGCATCCTTGTCGGACAGGACCGGCTCGGCCACGCCCCAGTCGATTCCCAGCGAATCCCAGCGCACCGCCCCGTCGGACGCGGCATCGTAATGCGCGGTGCATTTATAGACGATTTCCGTATCGTCCTCACGCGTGACGAACCCGTGCAGAAATCCCGGAGGGATCCACAGCTGCCGCCCGTTCTCGAAGCTCAGCTCGACCCCGACCCAGCGCCCGTAATGCGCCGAGCCGCGCCGCGCATCCACCGCCACGTCGTAAAGCCGCCCCCGCCCGCAACGCACCAGCTTGCCCTGCGCATAGGGTGGCGCCTGGTAATGCAGCCCGCGCAGCGTGCCTGCGCGCTGTGACAGCGAATGGTTGTCCTGCACGAATTCCGGCAGATGCACGCCGCGTTCCTCCAGCGTCCGCCGGTTCCAGCTTTCCGAGAAAAAGCCCCGGTGATCCCCGAACCGCGCCGGCGTCAGGATCAGCACACCCGCAAGTCCGCTTTCCTCGATCTGCATCTCGCACCTCTGGTTTTTCCCGCGACTTGCCATTTCTCGCGCCAAAGTGAAAGCCATGCGCGCCGTTTACGCAGAAAAGGACCGCCACCCATGCGAATCGTCTCTGGCCGCCTGCGGGGGCTCAAGCTGGCCGAAGTCGGCGCCGGCGATCCGTCCGCGCATCTGCGCCCGACCTCGGACCGGGTGCGCGAGGCAGTGTTCAACCTTGTCCAGAACAGCCACGGCTTCGCGTTCGAGGGCGCGCGGGTGCTTGACCTGTTCGCCGGAACCGGGGCGCTGGGGCTGGAGGCTCTGTCGCGTGGCGCCGCCCGCGTGGCCTTCGTGGACGCCGGCGCCACCGCCCGGGCATTGCTGCGCGAGAATGTCGAAAAAGCCCGCGCCATGGGCGCCACCGACATCTGGCGCCGCGATGCGACAAAGCTGGGGCCGAACCGGGGCGCGGGCTACGACCTGGTATTCCTCGACCCGCCCTACGGCCAGCGGCTGGGCGAGGCCGCGCTGGCCTCGGCGCTCGCCGGCAACTGGCTTTCCCCCGGCGCGCTGGTGGTGTGGGAAGAGGACACCGACCCCCTGCCCCCGCCGGGCCTGACCCGGACCGACCAGCGCCGCTACGGCGACACGCTGGTCACGCTGCTGCGCGCGCCCTGATCCGGGCGTCTCTCTTCTTCATCATCCAAATATCCCGGGGTCCGGGGCAGAGCCCCGGTCGAGCCGTGCCCGGGTCTCAGACCTTTGGGCGGAACGCCACGATCTTCGCCGGGTCCACCTCGATCCGGGCCGCGCCGATCAGGTCCAGGCAATAAGGCACCGCCCCGAACACCGCGTTCAGGCAGGTAGCGATGGCCACGGGCTTGCCGGGCAGCAGGATCATCAGGCAGGCGTCGCGGATCCCCGCGGTCTGGCGCGACAGGATCGCGGTCGGCACGCCCTCGGCCAGGCTGGCGCGGCGCATTTCCTCGCCGAAACCGGCCAGTTCCTTTTCGATCACGTCGGCCAGCGCCTCGGGGGTTTCGTCGCGCGGCGCGGGACCGGTGCCGCCGGAAATCAGGATCAGGTCGGCCCCCTCGCCATCGGCCAGGTTGCGCAGCGTCGTAGCCACGCCCTCGCGCCCATCCGGCACGATATGGCGCGAGACCTGCATCGGAGAGATCACGACATCGTGCAGCCAGGCCTCGGCGGCCGGGCCGCTGCGATCCTCGTATTCGCCGCGGCTGGCGCGGTCGGACACGGTGACGATGGCGATGCGGGCGGTCTGGCGCTGGGTCATGGCGGCCTCCTCAAACGATTGCGGTGCATATCCTGCCCGCAACGGCAGCGAATGGGAACTGCCACGACCCGCCGCATCGGCCAGCCCACCCGCATTGGCCACTGCCCGACCCGCTGCCCGATCCGCCGTCCCGCGGCCCGCGCGGCGATGCCGCAAGCCGCCCCGGCGCTGCGGCGTTGCCCCGGGCGACCGATCGTGGCAATGATACGCCTGAACCGACAGCCGGATTTTGCCCCCATGACCGATTTTCAGGATCGCCGCACGATAATGGTGGACACGCAGGTCCGCCCCAACGACGTGACGAAATACAACGTCATCGCCGCCATGCTCGAAATCCCGCGCGAGGAATTCGTCCCCGAATCCCGCCGCGATGTCGCCTATGTCGGCGAAAATATCGAGCTGGGCCACGGGCGGGTGCTGCTTGAGCCGCGGACGCTGGCCAAGATGATCGACACGCTGGACGTGCTGCCCGACCAGCTGGTGCTGGATGTCGGCACCGGACCGGGCTATTCGGCCGCGGTGCTGGGGCGGCTGGCGCAGGCCGTCGTCGCGGTCGAGGAAAACCCCGATCTTGCCGCCGCCGCGACCCGCAGCCTTGCCGCCGCCGGTGCCGACAACGTGGCCGTCGTGCAGGGGCCGCTTAACCAGGGCCATGCCGCGCAGGCCCCTTATGACGCCATTCTCATCGGCGGCGGGATCGAGGTCTTTCCCGAAGCCTTTGCCGAGCAGCTGGCCGAGGGCGGCCGCGTCATCGCCCTGTTCCGCGAAGGCGCGCTGGGGGTGGTCCGTCTGGGGATCAAGCTCGACGGTGCCATCACCTGGCGCTTTGCCTTCAATGCGGTCGCCCCGGTGCTGCCCGGTTTCGCACGAAACCCGAGGTTCACCCTATGATTCGCCGCCACCTTGCCGCTGCCGCGCTGACGCTGGGAACGCTGCTGTCCTCGCCTGCCGCATGGGCCGAATCACTGGCGGATACGCTGGTCGGAGCCTATCGCCACTCGGCGCTGATCGAACAGAACCGGGCCGTGCTGCGCGCCGCGGACGAGGATGTCGCGGCCGCGATGGCTTCGTTGCGGCCGGTGGTGCAATGGGCGGCCTCGCATAACTTCCAGCAGATCGACGGGGCGGAAAGCGTGTCCACCTCGCTGGAAATCGTCGCCCAGATGACCCTGTTCGACTGGGGCCGCAACCAGCTGGCCATCGACATCGCCAAGGAACAGGTGCTGGCCACCCGCGAATCGCTGGTCGCGGTGGAACAGGACGTGCTGCTGGGCGCGGTGCGGGCGTTCCTGGACGTGCGCAGCGCCGAACAGCAGGTGGCGTTGCAGGAAAACTCGGTCACCGTGCTGACCCGCGAACGCCAGGCCGCGCAGGACCGTTTCGACGTGGGCGAGATCACCTCGACCGACGTGGCGCTGGCCGAGGCGCAGCTGGCCGCCAGCCGCGCCGGGCGGGCGGCGGCACAGGGCCAGCTGGAAATCGCACGCGAAAGCTACCGCGCCGCGGTGGGGCGGGCGCCGGGGCGGCTGGACGCGCCGCCGCCGCTGCCCAAGCGCCCCGCCTCGCTTGGCACGGCGCAGGACACCGCGCGCAACAGCCACCCGGCGATCCGCCAGTCCAAGCGCACCGTGGCCGCGGCCGAACTGGGCGTCGCCGCCGCCGCGGCCGAGCGCAACCCGACCATCACCGGCAATGTCGCGCTGGGCACCTCGCGCAGCTCGGGCGATTCGATCGCCCTTGGCAGCCGGGTCACGCAGGATCCCTCGTCGCTGCGCGCCGGGGTCCAGGCCAGCCAGACGCTTTATTCCGGCGGGCGACTGCCCGCGGCGCATCGCCGCGCCATGGCGCAACGTGATTCGGCCCGCTCGGTGCTGCTGAACGTTTCGCGGCAGGTCGATCAGTCGGTGGCGGTGGCCTGGGCGAACATCGACGTCGCCCGCGCCCAGATCGGCGCGATCGAGGAACAGATCTCGGCTGCGCAACAGGCGTATGAAGGCGTGCGCGAAGAAGCGATGCTGGGCGCGCGCACCACGCTGGACGTGCTGGATGCGGAACAGAACCTGCTTCAGGCGCGGGCTGATAAAATTACTGCGGAAGCCAACCTGCAATTAGCACATTATCAACTCTTGGCCTCTATGGGTTTGCTGACGGTAGAACACCTGAAGCTGGGGATTCCGACCTATGACCCATCGGCCTATTACAACGCGGTGCGCAACGCGCCCTATACCAGCACCCAGGGCGAAAGCCTGGACCGCGTCCTGCGTGCGATCGGCAAGCAGTCGCAGAACTGATCGCCCTGCTGCTGGGGGCGCGCGATGACCGCGCCCCTGCACATGACCAGCCCGGACGGGGCTGACACCGGCGACGTGCTCGCCTCGATCCGACGGCTGATTTCCAGCGGGGACACGCCCCCTGCTGTGTGCGCGACGTCTCTGGACGCTGGCACCAGCGGCGGTGTCCAGGGCGGGGCTGTCCCGCTGCGGCTGCGTCCGGATGCGCTGGTCGCGGCCAGCGATGCCGGGATGCCACCCGAGACCGCCGCACACACACCCGCCGATACCACGCCCGACACCCCACCCGGGACACAGGCCGATGCCGGGGCCGACACTGCCCTGCAACAGGCGGCGATGGCCTACGTCAGCCCGCCTGTCCGGCCTGAAACCCGACTCCCTGAATCCCAAATCCATGATGAAGGAAACGACATGCACGTCTCGCCCCATGCAACCGTCCCGCCCTTTCACCTTGACGCGGCCCCCCAGCCGGCGCTGACCGAGACCCCGCAGCAACTGCATGTGGTCGAACCGGCCAGCGCCGAACCCGAAGCCCCGGCGGCGGCTGCCCCGGCCTTTGCCGCTGCCTCTGCCGACAATCCGCTGCGCGCGCTGCTGCGTGGTGCGGTGCGGGACGAGCTTGAGCGTGAAATGCGTTACCGGCTGGACACCGATCTGCGGCAACTGGTCCGGGACGAGCTTTCGGCCGCGCTGACCGAGGCGCTGGCGCGCCCGACGGCGGCCTGAGCCGCCCCAAGGCGGACGGGACGGGGCGCGGCCCGCCGCTTGACCGTCCACGCAGGAGGATAGCCCGCCATCCACTGGCACAATCTTCCGCGGGGCCGGAACTCCGCCTGGCCGAAAGCCGCCGCCCACCCGCCTGCATGATCGCCCGGATACCGCAGGTTCGCGCCGGGCGCCCCTGCGGGGCCCGACCTGCTGCAACCGAGGGCTACAGGTAACCTTCCGGGTCCACGCTGTCGAAGCCCTTGCGGACCTCGAAATGCAACACGCCGCTGCTGCGGGCGGCCCCGATGCTCTGGCCGCGCGACACGCTGTCACCCTTGTTGACCGACAGCTTGTCGACGCCGGCATAGACGGTCATCAGCCCGTCGTCGTGGCGCACCACCACGATCGGCACGCCATCGGTGTCGCGCGTCACCGCCGCGACCGTCCCGCCGGCCGCAGCCTTGACGGTCGAACCGGGGGCGGCGGCGATGTCGATGCCCTCGTTCGTGCCTTTCCTGTAGGTGCGGATGATCGAACCGCTGGCCGGCATGGCGAACTTGCCGCTGCCCGAGGCCGCAGTGCGGGTCTGGCCCAGGTTCGGCGCGCTCGCGGCCGGCGCGGCGGTAGCCGCCGCCACCGGGCGGGTCTGTTCATTCGGCAACGGCTGGGTCGAGGACGGTGGCTGCGGCGTGGCCGAGCCGACGCCCGGGGCCGCCACCACCACCTGCCCGCCTGCACCCGTCGCGGGGATCGCCAGCCGCTGGCCGGTGCGCACGCTCATGGCTTCGGACAGGCCGTTGGCACGCGCGAGTTCCTGCACCGTGATCCCGTAGCGCCGCGCGATCGACCAGGCCGTTTCACCGGCAACTACCGTATGGGTCGTCGCGGCGGTGCCTGCGGCGGCAGCCTGCTGCCCCGCTACGGCCGCAGGGGTCTTTACCCCCTGCCCCGCAAACGGGTCGGTGACCTGCTGGGTTGCCGCGCCGGTCCCGCCGGCCGCGGTGCCGAAGATACCGCCCGAGGGCCAGCGCAGCGTCGGCATCTGGAACCCGCCGAAACCCGGAAACACCGTCTGCGCACCTGTCTGCCCCCCCGCCTGACCCGGGGCCGCCGCGCCGGGCGTCGCCCCCGGCTGGGCGCAGCCGGCCAGCGCCAGCACCAGCGCGCAGCCCAGGCCCCGCATCATTCCCCCGGCCGTTTCCACGCCCGTCTTCCGGGCCATCCCGCAATCAAGCACCGTATCCGCCGCAGGCCCGACCCTTACCGCGGGGGCCATGTGATCCTGCACCCGCGCCGCAACCGAATTGCCCATCTGCCCGTCCTCATCCGTCATTGTTCCGGGGGTCATGTTTGTCCCAACCCCTCGACGAGCGGCACGAATCGCACCTGCCGCATCTCGTCATAGGCAAATCCCGTCTCGGTCCGCGTCACGCGGATCAGCGTCTGCACCGCGTCCGACTGCCCGACCGGCACCACCATGATACCGCCGACCTTCAGTTGCGACAACAGCGGCCCCGGCGGATCCTCGGCCGCCGCGGTCACCATGATGCGATCAAAGGGCGCCTGTTCCGGCAGCCCGAAGGACCCGTCCGCCACCCGCGCGGTGATGTTGGTCAGCCCGGCCCGGGCGAACGCCGCCTCGGCCTCGGTCACCAGGCGGCGGTGGCGGTCCACCGTCAGCACCCGTCGGCACAGCACCGACAGCACCGCCGCCTGGTAGCCCGAGCCGGTGCCGATTTCCAGCACCGTGTCCCTCGGCCCGGGGTTCAGCGCCTGCGTCATCAGCCCCACCACCGAGGGCTGGCTGATCGTCTGCCCGCAGGCGATGGGCAGGGGGGTGTCTTCGTAGGCGCGGTCCTCGAAATGGCCGCGCACAAAGGCGCCGCGGTCGATCCGCTCCATCGCGGCCAGCACGCGGGGGTCGGTCACCCCGCGCGAGCGCAGCGCGAACAGAAAGCGCATCTGCCGCTCGGCCCGGTCCTCGGCACAGGCATTGTCGCCGTCGCCAAGGTCGTGAAAATTGTCGGGACCGGGTCCGGGGGCCATCGCTCAGACCCCGTCCAGCACCGCGGCCAGCCGACCGGTCGTGGCCATGCAGGTCAGGTCCGGCCGCATCGGCGTCACCGCGACATGGTTGGCCAGCAGGGCCTCGACATCGCTGCCCGGCCCGGCCGAGGCGGTCTGCCCGCCCCCCGCGATCCACAGGAAGCGGCGACCGTTCGGCGCCACCTGTGCCTTGACCCCGAAACGCACATCCGCCCGCCGTCCCTGCGGCGCCGCGCGGACCCCCTGCACCTCGGCCGCCGAGCAGGGCGGAAAGTTCACGTTGTAGAACAGCGGGTAGTCGTCGGTTTCGCCCCAGTCGCCATGATCGAGCAGCGCCCGGATCACCCGCGCCCCGTGGCGACGCGCACATTCGAACGGGTCATCCAGCCGCGCCGTCCCCGGCCCCAGATACTGCGACAGCGCGATCGAGCGCACGCCTTGCAGCGCCCCCTCCATCGCGCCGCCGACGGTGCCGGAATACATGGCGTTTTCGCCGGCGTTGTTGCCGCGGTTCACCCCCGACAGCACCAGGTCCGGCCGCCGGTCCAGCATGATGTCGCCCAGCCCCGCCAGCACGCAGTCCGCCGGGCTGCCCTCGGCCGCCCAGCGGCGCGGGCCCAGCTGGGCAATCAGGGTCGGGTGGGCATAGCTGATGCAATGGCCGACGCCCGACTGTTCAAAGGCCGGAGCGACGGTCCAGACCTCGCCCGAGGCGCCCGCGACTTCGGCCGCGATCCCGGCCAGCGCGTCCAGCCCCGGAGCGTTGATGCCGTCGTCGTTCGTGATCAGTATCCGCATCCTGTCTTCCTGCCCGCGGCCCGCCTTGCGCGGCTTTCCGCGCCCCGTTCCGATGTGCCGGCGCCGTTTCGCCCGTTCCGTCTGCCTGTCCTGATTTGCCCTGCCCACGCCTCGCGTGCAAGACGCAGTGAATCAAGGTGCGAATCGGGGTTTGACGCCCCCGGCGCGGGATAGCAGGATAGGGAAAACCCGGGCAGCCATGCAGATCTATCTTCCCATTGCCGAGGTGTCGGTGAACGCCCTGACGCTGATCGGGCTTGGCGGCATCGTCGGGCTGATGAGCGGCCTGTTCGGCGTGGGCGGGGGTTTCCTGATCACGCCGCTGCTGTTCTTCATCGGCATCCCGCCCGCGATCGCGGTGGCGACGGGGGCGAACCAGGTGGTGGCCTCGTCGGTGACCGGGGTGATGGCGCATCTGCGGCGCAAGTCGGTCGATATCCGCATGGGGGTGGTGCTGCTGATCGGCGGCATCGTCGGCTCGACCCTGGGGGTGGGCGCGTTCAACCTGCTGCAACGGGTGGGGCAGGTCGATCTGGTCGTGCAGCTCAGCTATGTGGTGTTCCTGGGCTTCATCGGGCTGACCATGCTGCGCGAAAGCCTGTCGGCGCTGATGGCGGCGCGTTCGGCACAACCGCCGCGGCGGCGGCTGCACGAACACAGCTGGGTCCACCGCCTGCCCTGGAAGATGAAGTTCCGCGCCTCGGGGCTGTATATCAGCGTGCTGCCGCCGCTGCTGGTCGGCGTCGCCGTAGGGGTGCTGGCCGCGATCATGGGGGTGGGCGGCGGCTTCATCATGGTGCCGGCGATGATCTATCTGCTGGGGATGCCGACCAAGGTCGTGATCGGCACCTCGCTGTTCCAGATCGCGGCGGTCAGCGGTTATACCACGCTGATGCACGCGGTCAGTTCCAACACCGTGGACATCATGCTGGCGGTGCTGCTGATCATCGGCGGGGTGGTGGGGGCGCAGCTGGGCACGCAGCTAGGCGCGCGGCTCAAGGGCGAACAGTTGCGGATGCTGCTGGCGCTGCTGGTGCTGGCGGTCTGCGCGCGCATCGCCTTTGACCTGGTGGTGCCGCCCGCGGACCTCTACTCGATCGCCGCGAAATGAAGGGCGCGCGTCTCTTGCCGGCCCGGATTGCCGCCGTCGCCCTTTGCGCGATGCTGGCGGGCGCCGGGTTGGCACAGGCCCCCGCGCCCGCCGCAGAACCCGACGCCATGCCGCCCTCTGTGATCGGCCCCCCGGTGCCGCCGGAACGCGGCCCGGCCGTCCCGCAACCGCGCAACGTCCCCGACACGCGGCCGGCCGAGCAGATCGTCACCGGGCTGTCGCAGGACGAGGTGGACATCTCGGCCAGCTTCACCGGCTCGGACATCCTCATCTACGGGGCGATCCGCCGCAACGGGCCGGTGGATTCCTCGACTTCTCCGGGCATCATCGTGACGCTTGAGGGGCCGTCGCAAAGCGTCACCGTGCGGCGCATGGGTCGGGTCGGGCCGATCTGGATGAACACCGCCACGCTGCGGGTCGCCGCCGCGCCCGATTTCTACGCGGTGGCCAGTTCGGCCCCGCTGGACCGGCTGCTCGACCCTGACGAGGACGTGCGCCACCGCATCTCTCCTTCGCTGGCGATCCGGGCGCTGGGGACCGTCGATGTCGAGGACGCTACCGCCTTTACCGAGGCGATGCTGCGCATCCGCACCGAATCGGGCCGCTACCGCGTGGACGAAGGCAGCGTGCAGCTGGTGGACGAGACCCTGTTCCGCGCCGACGTGGTGCTGCCCTCGAACCTGGTCGAGGGCGATTACCGCGCCCGCATCTTCCTGGTGCGCGACGGCAAGGTCGTGGACCGCAACACCGTGCCGATCCGGGTGGAAAAGGTCGGGATCGAGCGCTGGCTCTACCGGCTCGCGATGCAACATTCCTTCTGGTACGGGCTGATGTCGCTGGGCATCGCCATCGCGGCGGGGGCGCTGGCCTCGACGTTGTTCCGGGTGCTGCGGCGCGGGTAGCGCCGCGCGCGATCACGGTCTTGTGCAAGACCGTCGCCGCCGGTTGCGGCGTTGGTGGGCAGAGCAACCAAGCCGAGAGGACCCCATGCCCCCCATCCGCACCACGCTGCTGACCACCGCCGCCGCAATGCTGCTGGCCCTGCCCGCATCCGCCCAGACCGCCTCGCCGGCCCCCGGGGACCACGGCGGCGACCACGCCGCCATGGCCGCGCCCGTGACCCCGCCCGCCAACGCCGACCAGGCCTATGCGCAGGCGATGGCCAAGATGCACGCGGCGATGACGGTCGCGCCCACCGGCGATGCGGATGTCGATTTCGTGCGCGGCATGATCCCCCACCACCAGGGCGCCATCGACATGGCCCGCATCCAGCTTGAGTTCGGCAAGGACCCCGAACTGCGCGCCATGTCCGAGGAAATCATCGCCGCGCAAGAGGACGAGATCGCCCGGATGCAGCAATGGCTGGAGGCGAACGCCCCCGACGCCGCCAATGCCGATGCCGCCAAGATGGAATCACTGACCGCCAACCCGGCCACCGGCGCCCCGCCAGAACAGTAACCGGCAGCGCCCCGGCGCCCCGCTCTCAGCACCCGGCGCGGCCGCGCTCTCTGCGGCCGCGCCGCCGGCGAATGCGCCTGCGCGCCCGGATGCCTTGCCCCATATGGGCGAGGCGCAGCGCGTCAAGCCCAGTGTCAAATAGTAGCTGCTTTCCCACAGTTACCATTCCAGCAGCCTGTCAGGCCGCCTGGCCGGTAGCGACCCATGCCTTGGTCGCCCTGGCCCCTTGCATCAGGACATCGTCTGGCGGGGTTTTCCCCGCGCCCAGAAGCTGCCGCGCGAGCATGTGATCGGCCGCGCAATTCACTGTCTCGGCCGCGATCAACTGCTCTGCGCGGAAATGGAACACGGCCAGCCTGCCTTCCTCGGCCCGGATCAGCCGGCGGTCGGCACGGTCGGACAGCCCCGCGATCTGAAGTTTCAGCGGCCCGATATCGGACCAGAACCACGGCACGGTACGAAAGGGTGTATCGCCGCCCGCCGCCAGCAGCCTGGCCAGATGGCGCGCCTGATCGGTGGCGTTCTGCACGCTTTCCAGCCGTGTCGCCGCACCGTCGGCCTGCCAATGTGGCGTTTCGGCCACGTCGCCAATCGCCCAGACATGCGGCAGGCTGGTGCGCAGACAGGCGTCCGTCAGGATACCGCGGTTGCAGGTGATGCCGGCGGCACGGGCCAGGGCGGTGTCGGCCTCGGCCCCGATGCCGACAAGGACCAGATCGCAGGGAACTTCACCCTCGGCACCGATCGCGGCAACCATCCGGCCGCTTTCTTGTCGCCAGCCCCGACTTTCCCACCCGGTTTGCAACTCGATGCCCAGGCCGCGCAGGGTGGTCTCGATCAGCCCGGATGTTTCCGGGGCGGCAATCCGGGCAAGGACACGCGGCGCGGCCTCCAGCACCGTGATCTGGCGGCCCGTTGCGGCCAGGGCAGTCGCCGTTTCCAACCCGATGAAGCCGCCGCCCACCACAAGCACCCGCCCTGCTCCCGGCAAGGCATCGCGCATTCGCCGGGCGTCGGTCAGGTCGCGCAGGGTATGCACGTTGGACGCCCCGGCCAAGTCGGGCAGCATCCGGTTGCGCGCGCCGGTGGCCAGCACCAGATCGTCATAGGGGATGGGTTCCCCGCCCAGCGTCACCGTTCGCGCCTGCGGCGAAATTTCCGAGACGGTGCCGGTCAGCCGCGTCACCCCGACCTCGTCATAAACCGAGGCGGCGCGCAGAACCTGCGGTGCGGCATCCGCGGCCTTGAGAAAGGTTTTCGACAGCGGAGGCTTGTGATAGGGCGTTTCCTCGCAGGCGTCGATCAGCGTGACGGGGCCGGCATAGCCCTCGGCCCGCAGGGATACCGCAAGCTGGCTGCCGGCATGGCCGGCGCCAACGATCACCACGCCGCTCATTTTCCGCTGACTCGCAGGACGACACCATCCATCGTGTCGGTGGCGAATATCTGGCAGGCTAGGCGGCTTTCGGGGCGGGGCTGTTCCGCATTGAACTCCAGCGTCTCGGATTCCATGTCGTCGGGGTCGGGAAGGTCTCCGGCCTCGACGTAGCAATGGCAGGTGGCACACATGCAACTGCCGCCACATTCGCCGATGATTCCCGCGACCCCGGCCCGGGTGGCGGCAACCATCAGGCTCTCGCCCGCAGTTGCGGTAACTGTCCGGACGGTCCCGTCCGCTTCGATGAAGGTGATCTCGGGCATATCCATCTCAAAGGAACTGGCGGCCGCCGTCGATGATCAACGTCTGGCCGGTGATGAAGGAAGCGAGGGGCGAGGCCAGGAACAGCGCCGCCCCCACCATGTCGTCAGACCCGGCCGCGCGCTTGATCGCGCCGCGGGTCACGCCGTAGCTGGCGGCGTTTTCCATAAGGCCGAGGCTGGCCTCGGTCAGGGTAAAGCCGGGGGCAAGCGCGTTGACCGTGATCTGGTCGTCCCCCATTTCGCGCGCCAACGCGCGGGTCATGGCAATGATCGCGCCCTTTGAGCTGACATAATGCAGCCATTCGGACGAACCGCTCATCACTGTTGCGGACGAGACATTGATCACCGCGCCGCTGCCCGTCTTGCGCAGATGGGGCGCGGCGGCGCGGGTCATCTGCCACGGTCCCTTGACGTTGACCGCCATCACCCGGTCCCAGACGGTTTCCTCGATCGTCTCGAAGCCCCGCCGTTCCAGCCCGGCATAGATCGCGGCATTATTCACCAGAATGTCGATACCGCCCATCCGTTCGGCAGCCAGTTCTGCCAGCGCGGCCGTCGAGGCTTGCGAGGTCACGTCCACCACCGCGCCTGATGCGGCATTGCCAATGAGAGCGGCGGTTTCACCGGCCCCTTCCGAATTGATGTCGGCCGCCAGCACCGTCGCGCCCTCTTGCGCGAAGGCTCGCGCAAATGCGCGGCCAAGGCCGCCGGCTGCGCCGGTGACGACGACGCGCTTGCCCTTCAACTCAAGACCGCTCATCCACCTGTCCTTTCCTGTTTTTCTGCCATCGCCCGGCCTTCGGCCAGGAACCCGCGCGCCATCGCCTGCGTCGCGGGCGCAAGCAGCGACGGCAGGACGAAATCTTCCAGCATCGCCAGTGTCCGGGCCGCCGTGCTTTCGAACCATCCGCCGACAGTGGCGACGCCGTGCGGGGTAAAGCGCCACAGCTTGTCGGCATCCTTGACCAGCATGTCTTCGGGCGAGCGGGCGTGGCGCGTGGTGTCGTGGCCGTCGATGATGGCCAGGATCGCCGCGTCATCCAGGCCAAGGTTCAGCCGGGCCAGGATACCGCGCCCGATCTCGACACCGGCCAGTTCATGATCGCGCTGAAGTTCGGGAAATTCAGGTTGTGGCCCGACGGCCCGGGTCAGCTTTTCAGCTGGCATCTTTTTCCAGCCGGTGTCGTGCAGCAGGATCGCCGGCAGCACCACCGCTTCGTCCACACTCGGGTGCAGCGACAAAAGCCCCCGGGCAAGCCGCCACGAGATCAGCGTGTGCACGTCGTTCGACCGCACGTCGAGCCAGGGCCGCGCCGCTTCCCACAGCGCCAGGTCGCGCGGGGACATCGGGCCGGTCATTCCAGCGCCTCGTCGTAGCTGAGATAGATCGTCTTGTATTCGAGATAGCTTTCGACGCCCCAGCGACCCTTTTCCCGGCCAAGCCCGGATTGCTTCATCCCCCCGAACGGCGCGGAATGGTGGCTGCGGTGAATGTCGTTCACCCAGACCGAGCCCGCGTTGATCCGCTCGGCCAGCGCCAGCCCGCGCCCGACATGGTCGGAAAAGACAAAGCCGGCGAGGCCGTAGTCGGTGGCATTGGCCAGTCGCAGCGCCTCTTGCGGGCCGTCGACCGGCATCACCCCCAGAACGGGGCCGAAGGTTTCCTCGGTCATGATCTTCATCGAATGGTCGGTGTCGGCGATCACGGTCGGCGGCAGGAAATAGCCGGCATCGTAGAGTCCGCCCGTCAGCCGGTCGCCGCCGCAGCAGATGCGCGCGCCCCTGTCGCGTGCGTCCTTGATCTGGCCGAAGGCGTTGTCGAAGATCTTGGCGTTGACCATCGGGCCGAGCGTGACGTCCTGGCTCTGCCCGTCGCCTATGGTGATCTTCGCCACCTCGGCCAGCAGTGCGGCAAGGAAGGCGTCGTAGACTGGCCGTTCGACATAGACCCGATTCACCCGATAGCAGAACTGGCCGGAATTGGCGAAGCCGTGGCGGGCGATGGCCGCGGCGGCCTTGTCCAGGTCGGCATCGGCGCAGACGATGGCGGGGCTTTGCCCGCCCAGTTCCAGCGTCACCCGCTTGACCGTGCCGGCGGCCGCGGCGGCGATGGCCTTGCCCGCGGCCGTGCCGCCGGTAAAGGCGATCTTGCCGGGGACGGGGTGGTTCACCATCGCCATGCCGATGCCGCGCCCCCGCCCCGTCACCACGTTGAAGACGCCGGGCGGAAAGCCCGCCTGATGGAACAGCTCGGCCAGAAGCAGGGTGGACATCGGCGTGTCTTCGGCGGGCTTGGCGACCACGGTGCAGCCCGCGACCAGCGCCGCACCCAGCTTGAAGCAGAGAAGCGTGATCGGGTAATTGAACGGCGTAATCGCCACCACCACCCCGACAGGTTCACGGGTGACGAGAATCTTTTCGCCGGGCGCTGCCGAGATGATCTCGGCGTGCAGCCGCAGCCCTTCTTCGGCGTAGACGTCCAGCAGGTCGGCCGACCGCCGGATTTCCGTCACAGCCGCCGCAAGGGGCCGGCCGAGTTCGGCGGTCAGTACCCGGCCGATCCGGTCGGCATTGTCGCGCATCAGCTGCGCGGCGTGTTTTTGCAAACGGGCGCGTTCCGCCACAGGCACAAGGCGCCAGCCGTCCAATGCGCGATCGGCGGCGCGGATGGCAATGTCGGCATCCCGTTCGTCACCGGTGGGAACCGTATCGATCACGCCCCCGGTGGTCGGGTTGGTGACAGGCTGGGTTGCGCCGGAAACCGCAGGGGCCCAGCCGCCTTCGATGAACATGTCCATTGTTCGTTCCGTTTCTCAGATCACATGCAGCATCAGCACGTCCCGCGTCGCGCGAAGCTGGTCACCGGCCCAGTCGCGCCCCGCCTCGGTTTCCAGCAGGCTGACCTGGCTTTCCAGCCGGTCGGCATACTGGCGTGGGGTCATCCTGAACCAGTCGCAGGCGACCGCGACACCGGGAACGCTGAAGCGCCACAGCTTGTCGGCATCCCGCACCAGCCGGTCGTTCAGATGGCGAGCCTCGGGCCTGGTGTCATGGCCGTCAATGATCTCGGCCACGGCAAGGATAATTTCCTCGGACCAGCCGGTTTCCTCAAGCACGGGGCGCGACAGCCGCACCCCTTCGGCCTCGTGCAGAAAGCGCACGTCGGACTGCATCATATTGGGGCCAAAGCCCTTTTCGATGATGTCCTCCATGTCGATGGAATACCAGCCGATGTCGTGCAGCAAGATCCCCAGCGACACGACGTCGGGGTCGGCATCGGGATGGATTTCCAGCAACCGCTGTGCCCAGGCAAAGGACAGGGGCACATGCACGTCGTTCTTGCGGGCGCGCATATAGGGCTCGGCCCGGCGCCAGACGGCATCATAGCGGGTAGAAGGGTCGAGGATGTTCAGCATGACGCTCCCTTGAAGCTGAGGAGGGGCCGCCCGTTGGATGGGCGGCCCTTTCCGCCCGGTGTCAGGCGGCGGACAGGATAATGACCTCGCCGGTCGTGCCATCGACTCGCAGCATCTGCCCGGTCTGGATGGTGGACGAGGCGGTGCCGGTTCCCGTCACCGCTGGCAGGCCGTATTCACGGCAGACGATGGCAGCGTGGCTCATCATTCCGCCGATGTCGGTCACGGTCGCCTTGATCTTGCCAAAGACCGGCGCCCAGCTGGGCGCGGTGACGGGGGTGACGAGGATTTCTCCTTCTTCGATCTGCGACAGCTCGCTGGCCGAGCGGATGACGCGGGCCCGCCCTTCCACCACGCCGGGCGACGCGGCCATGCCTTCCAGGCGATTGCCGTCGCTGCTGCCCGAAAGCCATTTCTTCACCGCATCGGTGGTGATGCCCCAAAGCATGATGGTGAAGGGCTCGGTGATGACCTCGGGCGGGGTGTTCAGCGCGGGCTGGGGCGGGGTCGATTGCAGCGCGGTCAGGGTCGCCCGGCGACGTGCGATTTCTGCGGGCCAGAAACTCGGCCCGGTTGCCGGCGCGCCCACGCCCCAGCCCATGCCAAGATCAAAGATCGCGTCGCGCACCTCGTTGCGGTCAAGGAAGAACATGTCGTCCTCGTTTTCCCAGAAGCCCGCGCGGTGGAAAATCGCCGACAATTCGCGCATCTTGCGCCAGAACACCGACATCGACCAATGCTCGATGTAGAAGTTATGATTTTCCACATAGGGAAACACGGTCCGCGCCAGTCCCAGCTTGCCGTCGAAACCGGCCCGCGCCTCGGGGTCCAGAAGCTCGCGGTATTCGGCGGTGATCCGGTCGCGTTCGGCCGCGATCTCGACCGTGGGCCGGTCGATCGTTTCGCCCGCCGCGGCACGCACGGCATAATCGCGGATATATCCCAGCGGGATATCGAGATGCTCGATCCAGTATTGGTCGTCAGAGTAGAAGCCGTTGCCCGAGGTAAAGTTGAACCAGGGGTCTTTGGCAGCTTCCCAAGCTGCAACCCATGCGCGGCCTGCGTCGGTTTTGTTCATCGCGGCCAGAACCTGATCAACCGTGCCGGCCGACAGATTTTCTGCCACGCCCGAAGATACCGCCAGTTTCGCCAGCGCCTTCAATTCATCGTCGGGGCGGAATAGGTCGCTGTCGATGCCTTGAACCATCTGGGCGATGGACTGATCGGACACCGTCGGGAACTGCGATTTCATGAAGCCGAAGAAATCGAGATAGGCGGCATAGCCGAGGTTCAGAAACTCGAAATGATAGTTCCAGGTCCGATAGAGCAGCTGGATCGCCCTGTCGTAGGCCTCCGAAAGCGGCACCGTATTGTCGATGCCAAAGCCGCCCTTGACCCATTCTTCGGGCACCGTTTCGGGCAGATCCTCGAAGGTCAGCGCTTCCATCTCGGCGATATTGGCCTTGACCTTCACCAGCCATTTGTCGAGCAGCTCTTGCCAATTGGCGAAATAATGCCCGGCGCGGTCCATGAACTGCGGGACTCGGGCACCGATATCCTCCGGGGCGACGCTCACCGGCGACATATAGACATAGCCGTTGTGGATGCGGAAATCGACGCCGTTGGCCGGCGGCACCAGATAGTGACGGGTGTTATATTGCCCCAGGCACTTGACGGCGAATTCCACCGTCACCGCGTCGAAAGGCTTGAACGGGTTCGGCCAATGCTGGCTGTCGCAGAACCAGAACTTGCCGTCCTCTTCCGCGCGGCGATTATCCTGGAACAGCAGGTAATAGGGGTAAAGATCGCGCCAGTTCTCGGCGCCAGCAGGGGTGGGCAGGTCGTAGGCACTGGGAAACCCGGTCCGTTCGGTCATGAAGTGTTTCCTCCCAAAGGTCGTTCGTCTGTTTCAGATCTTGTTCTGGATCGGAGCCATCAGCGTGCCGATGACCCCCTCGATGCCGGTGTGGAAAGTGGCGATCACGGGTTTTTTCTGGCTCCAGACTGTTTCCGGCCGGCTTTGCAGCGCCATCAGCCGGCCCTGCCGGTCAATCGCCCATTCCATGTCCTGCGGGGTTCCGGTGGCCTTTTCCAGCCGCCGGGCAAGCTGCGCGACGGCGATCACCTCTTCGTCGGTCAGGCTGGGGATATTGCGCCGGTCGCCATCCACGGGGCGCGAAATCGTGCAGCGCGCGGCGCTGTCGGCCACCGTTTCATGATGCTTGTCAGAAATCTTGCGCTTCTGCACTTGCATCAGCACCTTCTCGACCGTGAAATTGTCGGGCGTCACCTCTCCGGAAACCAGGCTCTCACCCAGGCCCCAGCTGGCGTCGATGACGATCTTGGTGCGATCGCCGTTGATCGGGTCCAGCGTCATGGCGACGCCAGAACTGCGGGCGTCCACCATTTCCTGCACCGCGACCGACATCAGGACCTCGATCTGGCCAAGCCCCTGATCGGCGCGGTAGCTGATGGCACGGGCGGTGAACAGGCTGGCCCAGCAGGCGCGGACATGGGTCACCACCTCGTCGGCGCCGATCACCCACAAGAAGGTGTCCTGCTGGCCGGCAAAGCTGGCATCGGGCAGGTCCTCGGCGGTGGCCGACGAGCGGACGGCGACGGGCAGGTCGTTGCCGGGGGCGATGACGGCATAAGCCGCGCGGATTGCCGCCTCGACAGGCGCGGGCATTGCGCGCTCGGTGACAAGCTGGCGGATCCGGTCTGCCCGTGCCTCGGTATCGGCCACGTCGCCGGTATCGAGCCCGTCGAGTTCGGCGCAGATTGCCCGCTCAAGGCCATCGGCACAAAGATGCGCCGCATAGGCGTCGGTCGCGACCGCGAAGCCGCCCGGCACCGGCGCCCCAAGCGCGATCATGCGCGACAGGCTGGCGCATTTGCCACCCATGCGGGGATGGTCCGTTTCGGACGCGGTGTGAAACGGCAGGATGAAGTGGGGGTCGATCATGTTGGCAATCGCGTTCATTGGATATCCCATTCCAGATGCAGCGCCTCGGGGACGCGAAACGAGGTGTTGCGGCTGAAGGTAAAGTCCTGCCCCGGCGCGAGGCGCAGAGAAGGAAGGCGGCGGGCAAGTTCCCGCATCGAGATGCCGAATTCGAGCTTCGACAGCTGCTGGCCCAGGCAGAAGTGGATGCCATAGCCAAAGGACAGATGGCTGCGCGCGTTAGGGCGGCCGATTTCCAGCATGTCGGGGTTCTGGAACACCGCCTCGTCATGGTTCGCGGATCCCAGAAGCAGCAGGATATTCGCCCCTTGCGGGATCTTCACGCCGCCGATGTCCGCATCTTCCAGTGCCCGCCGGCGCCATGCGACGATGGACGGGGTATAGCGCAGGAATTCTTCGGTCGCCGCGGTCCATTTGTCGGGGTCGGCCTTCAGCTCTTCCCAGCGATCGCGGTGCAAAAGAACCTCGCGCATCGCGTTGGAAAGCAGCGTCGTGGTCGTCTCGTGCCCGGCGAAAAGCACGGAATAAAGAACCCCCGCGATCTCGTCATCCGTGATCTCGGCGCCATCGCGTTGCAGGCGCACCATATCTCCGGGCAGGTTGTCGCCGGGGGCCTCATGCGCGGCGGCGACCAGGCCACGGCAATAGGCCCAGTAATCCACCATGTTATGCGCATGCGGAACCTGTTCGTCGTCGGACAGGTTGCCCCAGGTCAGAAGGGCGCGGCTGACCGCCCAGGACTTTACCTTGGGCACATCGGCCTCGGGGACGCCGACCAGGCGAAACAGCACATAGGCCGGCACGTCATAAGCGAAATCGCGGAAGAAATCGCACCGCCCCTTTGTTGCGAAACCGTCGATCTGTCGGTTCACGATCTCGTAGATCTGCGGCTCGATGGCCTTGAACCGGCGCGGACCGAAGCAGCTTTGCGCAACCTTGCGGATCCGGGTGTGATCGGGGGGAATCCGGGCCGAAAGTCCCGAATAGGCAGTGAACCCGCCTGCCTTCATGACCGCACGGCCCGGCTCGCCCATCGGGCGCACGGGCGCCTGCGCATTTTCGGACGAAAACGTCTGCCAGTTCTCGAACACCGCCTTTATATCGGCGTAGCGCGACACCACCCAGTAACCGATCTTGTCCGAATAAAAGACCGGCGCCTCGGCCCGGGCGTATGCGTAGAAGGGAAAGGGATCGTTCAGGTCGAACGGGTCGAAATCCGTAGCCGCGTCATGAAACGGGCAGGATTTCGCCAGAGCCAACGTGTCCATTCTGTCCTCCCAAACAGTATGTATGGGTCAGCCTCCCGCCGACCTTCGCTTGACATTACGCACTGATATTTTGTTTTTCTTTAGTGGTTATTTCGTTTTATTACAGCAGGATAGCTTACGATTTTATCAGGCTCTGATAAAGTTTCTGAAGCTCGGAACTGCGCGGCCGGTCATCGAAACGCGACAGAGAATCAAGATACAGCGCATATTGGCGCTCGATCGCCTCGCGCCGGCCCTGCGCAGCAAAGACCTGCATCGCTTCTTCGTGGGCAAACTCGGACAGGGGATCGACCGCCAGCGCCTTGCGGCAATGGGACAGCGCGGCGGAAAGCTCGCCGCGGCCGCGGTAGATGCGGGCCGCGTCCCGCTGGATTTTCAGATACATGTCGCGCAGCCAGTAGCGCCGGGTCCAGCACCAGTCGCGCTCTTGATCATCAACGTATTCGGGGGGAATGTCCTCGAACAGGTCGCCCGTATAAAGCCGGTCGGCGGCCCGCAGGCAGATCAGCGCCTCATCCAGGTCGCCGGCCTTGATATGGCCCTGCGACTGGCGGCAAAGCTGTTCAAAGGTCGAGATGTCCAGCCAGCTGCGGTCCGGCAGCACCAGCACATAGCTTGCCCCATCGCGCAGGACAAAACCCTGGCCGCGCGGCGCCTGTCCCCCATCCAGCGCCTGCCGCAGCGAACGGACGGTATGGTAAAGCCGGTTGCGCGCCGCCTTGGCGCTTTCCGCCTCGGGCCACAGAAGGTCGGCCAGATCATCGGCGCGCGCGCCCTTTCCACCCTGTTGCAGAAGATAGGCGAACATCGTCTTGGTCTTCATGGTTGCGCCGCCCGTGACACCCCATTCGACCTGGCTGCCATCAGAGCGATAGACCCTCAGGCGGCCGAAACAGCGGATTTTCCAGCGATCACGGGTGCTTTCGCTGGGAATCGCCGGCTCCTCGGCCTGGCGATTCAACAGCCACATCGGATCGGCCCCTTCGGCCGCGTGACGGTCGGCATAGCCATTCTTGCGCACAAGGCTGGGGGCAACGCCGCCCAGCCAGAAATCCACCTGTTCGCGCAGGGTGCCCCGAGCGTAAAGTTTCGGCGGCAGCCAGTGGGGGTTTGGCACGACCCCTTCGGGGGCCAGCACCCCCGGATGGGCGCGCAGCGCCGTAAGCAGATGCTCGTCGATCAAAAGGCTGCGGTTATAGAGCGAGACGATCTGGCGACCCGTCGCCTCGGCCAGATTATGCGCGACGCCCATCCAGCTTTCGAAATTGGCGGTGGCCGATGCGGTCTGCAGGCCCCAGCCCATGTCAACGGCAAGAACCGTGCCTTCCGAAGTGCCGGCCAGCCGTTCTGTCAGCAGCCGTTCAACGTTCGAAAAAGAGATCGGCACCTTTTCGAACCCCAGCTCCTCGGGCGGCAAGGTCCGGGGATACAGCCCTCCGACCGAGGCCGCCCGGCCCGTGGGCGTCCGCAGCACCGGCCCGATATACAAGAGCTCTGTAGCGCCAAGAAACTTGCGCGCCAGCACGGCAAAGCCGCGCAGCAACTCGCCTTGCTTGGTGCCGAAAAAGGCAAGGCTTAGTGACCGTTCGATTGCCATGGCGCGTATCAGATCAACGGCCGAACCGCTCGGCAAGCGCCATATCGGCTCGGCCGCCAGAAAGACTGATCCTCAGAAGCGCACCCCCCAGCCCGCGTGAAGGATCAACGGGTCCAGATCGATTTTTGCCTCGATCGGCGCACCACCAAGGGCGATGGCGTTGCCGGTTGCCCTGGTGTTCACGAAGACCTTGTTGGCCGAGAAGAAGAAGCTGTTCCTGTCGTCGATCATGTAATCGAAGCCAAGGCGCAGAACGCTGCCAAAGGCATTGTCTGCCTTGAAATCGGAAATGCCCGAATCCTTGGTGTTGAAGACAAGGGTATAGTTGATACCCGCACCGACGAACGGCTGGAACTTTCCTTGTGTCGGAAAGTGATAGTTCGCGGCGACGATCAGCGGACCATAGGTCACGTCGCCTACTGTCACGCCGGCCAGGGTGCCGGTGCCCTTTATGGTGGTGGTCGGGGGCACGCCAGCGATGGCGATGACCGAGAACTGGCCCGAGAACCTGTAGCCGGCGCCAACCGCAAGCGTCGCATTGTTCCTGAGCGAGGCTCCGGCGCCGGAGATGGGCGTCCCTCCGGCCGAAATGCCGGCGCTTTCGGCAAAGCTGACGCTGGCCGGGCCTGTCTGAATATACCAGCCCTGCTTGCCTTCGGCAGCGGCAGGTCCCGTGGCGGCAAGGCCAAGGGCCAGCGCCCCCGCGATGGATGCTTTCATGTCTGTCTCCTCCCTGTAATTTTCAGGCTGTTGGGCGCTTGTCGGGCGTCGTTTCAGCCGGCGTTGGCCCGCCCTCGGCGAAAGCCCGAGCGGGCGCCCGGCGGATAGGCGCGGGCAAGCTGGTTCAACCCGATACGGTGCTGCGTCATCTTGCGGCGAGTCTGGTGGATGTCCTGGGTCAGGATCAGGTCCGACAGCGGCCGGGCGGAACAAAGCAGCACAAAGCCCGCCGCAGCGTCTTCGGGATAGTTGGTCAGGGCGGCGCTGCGGTCCACCTGCCCCTCGACCAGTTCGGCGGCGCAGGCAAGGCACCAGCCCTGTTCGCAGATCATGGGCGACGCGATGCCGGCGTCCTGCATCGCATAAAGCAGATATTCGTCTTCGCGCGCGTCAAAGTCCCACTGGCCGTCAGGGCGGCGCAGGGTGACGCGATGGATGCGGGCATTCATGCCGTTACCAGCGGGTGTCAGGCAGGATGAAGTCGCCCACCCGCCCCATGGCATAGGCATGGGCCGCCCCGGCGATACGAATGGCGATCCGCAGTTCTGCCTGGTCTCGCGGGGCAAAGACCACAAGGCTTTGCGGCGGCACGGCTCCAGCCATGTAGCGGGCAAAGGGATGCACTGTCGCCCAGCCACGGTTCACCACCTTCTGCGCCCATTCCGGCCGCAGGCTGAGGTGCATCGAGCCGCAGGGGCGCAACGCCATCCAGGACCCATCTCCGACGAAAGCCTCGGGCTGGCCGCGGGCCAGGTCGTCGTCCATCGCAAAGCCCGCACCGGGGGCGCCAAAGGGGCCGTGCAGGGCAGAGACCCCCGGCAGGGCCAGTATTGCGGCCTTCAGCGCATTACAGGTTTCATCGTCCGCCGTCTGGTCCAGCTGAGCGCATGGCCATTGCGGCGCAAAGCGGGGCCGTAGCCCCTGCCGCTGCCCCAGCCGCCGCAGGCCCGGCGGCATCTGCGCGCTTGGGGACGTGGAACCGGACTTCTTAGCCAAAGCTGTCATAGTGAATACGGGTGATGGGAACCCCGGCCTCCTTGAGTTGTGCTTTCACTGCATTGACCATGACCGGCGGTCCGGCGACGTAGAACTCGGTCTCCTCGGGGTGCCAGTCGGTCGCCGCCACCGCCTCGGTTGCACGGCCCAGATGAATGGTGGCGTCGCTGCCGTTGTCATCGACAAAGGCACGGTAGCGCGCACCGGCGATGCGTGCGGCAGCCGCGGCCAGTTCGTCCTGGGCGGCCAGATCGGCAGGGGTGCGCGCGCAATAGATGACATCCACCGGCGCGGCGAAGTCCACCCCGTCGCGCGCCGCCTGCGAGACCAGCGCGAGTATCGGCGAGATCCCGGTCCCGCCGGCGACGAAGATCTTGCGGCCTGGCCGAAGTTGAAGCGTGCAGGTGCCGAACGGCGCCTCGATGGTCAGGCTCTGGCCAGGCTGCATGGCGGCAAGGGCGTTTGATCCCACACCACCGGGATAACGCCTGGAAATCACCTGAAGCGTTTCACCATCGGGCAGGTTCGACATCGAATAGGCCCGTCGCAGCCCCGGTCCCAGATGCAGGATCGCATACTGTCCGGGCAGGAACTCTGCCCCGTGTTCAGGGCGGAAGGTAAAGCGACGGATGTCGGGCGCCAACTCCTGAATGCCCACAAGCTCGGCCCGCTGCTCACGGGCGGGCAAGATAAGCGGAGGCGGCGCGGCAGGCGAAAGTCGGATCGTAAGGTCGCTGCGCGCCATCGACTGGCAGGCGATGATCCGGCCCATGCGCGCGTCTCGTGGCACGATCGCCGGGGCAGCCGGGAACAGAAGCTCGGTCGTGCCGGAAACCAGCGTCACCTTGCAGGTGCCGCAACTGCCCCAGCCGCATTCATGTGACAGGTTCAACCCTGCGCGCCGGGCCGCCTGAAGCAGCGTCTCGTCGCTTTGCGCGTCGAAGCGGGTGCCGTCCGGCTCGATCGTGACGAAGAAGCTCATCGTGTTTCCTTGGGGGGTAATGGCCGGCGACCTGCGTCGCCGGCCGGCTGCGACTAAAGTCCGCAGGACGCCATAAGGTCGCGCTGTGCGGCAAGGGCGCGGCCCGCGATGGCATCGGCACTGTCAGCGCCGGGCGCCTGTGCCAGCCCTTCAGCGATGCCCCGGGCGGCCTTTTCGCCCAAAGCCAGCCAGCCCGCCGCCAGGTCGCGCAACAGCTCTGCGTTACCCTCGGCCCTGTCCACCGCATAAGCGACGAAACCCTTGGTGTTTTCGACCGCGTAAGCTTCGTCGTGGTTTCGGAAGTCATCGTGCAGCATCGACAGCAGCCCGTCGTCGTTCGCCTCGGCGATATGCGCAACCTCGGTGTTGAACAGGTGGTCGAAGATCGGCCGCAGCACCAACTGGCGCGACGCGAAGGCCTCGCCAAAGTCATATGCGCACAGCTGCTTTTCCACCAGCTCTCGCAGGCCCTGCCAGGTTTCACCATCCGTCCAGGTCGTGCGCGTCCGGGCGCTGTCGGCCAGGTCGGGGCGGCCGGTGTCCATCGCAATGACCTGCGCCAGATATGCCTGCCGCTGCACACGGCGCATTTCGTTCCCCATCTGGAAATAGAAGGTGTTCGTCACAAAGGCCGAGGGCGCCATCTGCGCGATATAGGCCGCGCTCATCTGTGCTGCGTGGCCGGGGAAACGCACAGGCAGGTAATACTGCCCCAGGAAATCCAACCACGCCGGCGAAAGGCTTTCATAGTGCTTGCGCACCTCGAATTCGTCGATGAGGTTGTCGCAATAGATTTCGCGGTCCTTCTGTTCCTCGACATAGCGGCGGTAGGTATAGGCGCGCACGTCGCGATAGCCTTCCCAATCCGCCACGGCCGCCACCAGCGCCGAACCTTCACGATTGGTCTTGTAAAAGGTATTCAGCGTCCAGTTTTCCGACAGCTCGAAAGGTGCGGGTTCGTTGCGAAAATGGTTGTGGAACTTGTAGGTCACCGCCTCGTATTCCGAGGGGACGCGCTTTTCGGTCCACAGGCTCCACGGCTTCTTCCGCTTGCGCGACTTTGAGTTCACGATCATTTTCCATTTCCTCCCTCGTTGGCCGGTCTCAGCCGTGCCATGCCCATTCCCAACGGTCATCCATGGTCTTCAGCCGGCCAGCAAAAGAAACGAGGCTGGGTTCAATTTCCGACAGCCGGAACGGCCGGCCCAGCATCTCGGCCATGCTGCTTTGCGTCAGCACCATCGATTCTTCGGTCTGCACCCGCACATATCCCGAGCGGTCCTCGATCAGGATTTCGCAGCCGGGATTGTCCTGCTCGGCCGCGCTGATCACAGCGGCGATGATGTCGTCATCCACACCGCGTATGATCGGGCCTACCAGTTTCTTTCTGCTTTCTTCCGCCATGCTCACCTCCTCATGCGTCTTCGGCTTCGTGGCGCAGGCGCCGCAGGCGTCCGTCGGTCGGAATCCCGAGAAGCACGTCATTGCCGTCCAGCCTGACTTCGTACTGGAACAGCCGACAGCCGCGCGGATTGATCCCCTTGCCGTTTTCCATGCTGAACTGCCATTCATGTGCAGAGCAGGTGATGGTCCCGTCTTCGAAGTCGATCTGGCCATCGGCCAGCAGGACTTCCTGATGCGGGCACATGCCCTGGAAGGCGCGCAGCTCACCGCCCTCGCGATGCAGGATGATGACGATTTCGCCATCAACCTCGACATCGACGAAATCTCCCTCCCAGAGGTCGTCAAGCGTCGTGGCTTTTGCCCAGACCAGCCCTTCGGCGTTCAGTCCATCATCCGACATAGCCAGCCTCGATGTAGTCCATGACGCCGATGCCGCTGTCGGCAAAAGACATGTCGGGCGGCAGTTGCCGGTCGTTGAACCATACCGCCATCGGCGCATCGCGCTGCGCCACCCGCAGGCCAACCGCGTGATGGGCCACCTTGGCCGCGACGGTGGCCATGTCGTCCTCGGAATCAACCGGGATCAACTGTGTCAGGAAGTCGCCCCGAAAGGCCGCCATCAAAGGGATCATTGCCATCTTTCATCCTCCCGCTGGGTCGTGCCGGACAGGCGCGCCAGCCGCATGGTGGCGCGGGCTCCTGTCCGGGTTTCTTGCTTGTTCCGTCGGTGGCCTATTCGGCCGCCAGGCGCATCTGATGCGCCCAGGCGTAGTTATCGGCGTCCTTGCCCGCGACATCGGGGGTGATGCCCATGTACTTCAGCGCGCCTTCAAGGTTCGGCGGCTGGATATGGCCCGCAAGGAAGCGGTCGATGATCGAAAGATGGGTGTCATAGCGCTCCGGCTGGCTCTGCCACACCCACTGGCAAATCTCGCTGCAGAAGGTGACCTTCCGATCGTTGTGGACGATGCTGAACGGCTTTTTCCCCACCGCGGTCCCCGTCACCGGCAACTGGCAGCAGTTGCAGACCATGGGCAGCGTTTCGGGATAGGTCTTTTCGATCCGGCCCGAGCGGACGTTTTCCGCGATCACGTCCCAGTATTTGCCGAAGCGGTCGTTCCAGCCGGGATATTTTTCCTCCAGCCAGTCGCGTTCGGCGGACGAGACACCGGCGTCCGGGTCCCACCACACGGTCGGGCGCCAGAACCATACGCCCAGGTGTTGCGCATGGTGGTACCATTCAAGCTCGGGCAGGAAATGTTCCTCCCAATACCAAGGCAGGTCCATACCCTGATCCTTGAACTGGTCGGCGAACTGGCGGCAGATCCATTCGGTCATGAACTCCTTGAAGCTCATGGTGCGGTGTTCCAGCGGGGTGTAATAGTCCATCGAGAACCCGGTCAGCAGCCCGAAGATGCGCCAGGACCGCCAGAACATCTGGTCGACCAGCCTTTGCGCCTCGGCCTTTTTCCCGTTCTCGATCAGGATCTTCAGCGTCGGCTCGCCCTGCTGGGAATGTCGCGCCTCGTCCGTCTGGATGGACGAGATCAAGGCGCCGAACTCGATGTCGCCCACATGCAACGCATCGGCCGACATGCCCAGGAACTGGAGATTGGTGAAGCCGGTCTCGAAGGTGAAGGTCAGCTGGATCACCAGCGACGTCGCGTCGTTTGCCGTGAACATGTCGTCGAACAGGCTGCGCGCCGCGATCGCCGCCCATTCGTTCGTATGGACCGTCTTGTGCGCCCAGTCCATCTGGGGGTCCTTGTCGGTCAGGCAGTACGGGAAGTAGATCTGCGCCTGGCCGTGGCGGCATTCGTCAAGCGTGCCGAAACAGGCCATGTTGCGCCACGCGGCCGCCCGGCCGAAACGCACCATCCGCGCCTCGCCGATCGAGGCAAGGTATTCCGGCACCGGAATCGCGCCATAATGCGCCTTGACCGCCGATTTCCAGCCGGGATCCAGCTTGTCGTACATATCCGACCGGGCAATGGTCGAACGGATGGAATAGATCCCCGCGTCCTTGCCTGCCTGGTTATGGACATATTCACGATATGTCAGCTTGTAGGGCTCATCCCAGGACCACCATTTTTCTGCCGGAATGCCGAAACTTTTCGTCAGGGTTTCGGGGAAAGCCTCTTCCTCGGACACATAACTGAACGCCCAGTTCATGTCCCTTGCCGTGTCGTAGTAGTCGTGCCTCTGCAGTTTGGGCATCGGTTCCTCCCGTTTCTGGCCTTGCTCCGTCCGCACAGGACAGGCGCCCGCCGAACAACCAACTTTTCGCAGGAGCGTGGATTCACTTGCGCGACTTGCCGCCACGGCGATAAACACCGGGCCGAAACCTACGATACCGTGCCCTACCTCCCACCGGACACAGACGAGGATTTCAAGCTTCCCCCACGTTTCAAGAATCACACTAAAAGGCTGATCTTTGGTTTTCCTTTAGCTGCGCTCAAAGGTCGCAATGCCTCTCTGGCAAACCGCGAATACCCAGCCTGGCTAAGCCGCGTCGGATGCCCAGGCTTCAGCGCAAGCCCCGGACCACCGCGACCCGTTCAGCCCGCAACGGGCCAAAGGACAGCGCCCTTTTCCCGCCCGGCCCCGCGCTCTACTTGTCGCGCCGGATGTCCCCGGCTATCCCCGCGTGAACCGCAGGAGTGCCCGGATGCCGTCACGCGCCGACCGACAACGCGGCCTCTTTGGAAGGCTCTGGCAGGATTACCTGCACCGCTACTGGCCCCGCATGGGGCTGGCCGCGGCGCTGATGGTGGTCGAGGGCTCGACGCTGGCGCTGCTCAGCTGGATGCTGAAGCCGCTGTTCGACCGGGTCTTTGTCGGTCGCGACGAAAGCGCGATGTGGTGGGTCGGGGGGGTGATCTTCGCGCTGTTCGTGATCCGGGCCATCACCTATGTGATCACGCGCGCGATCCTGACCTCGGTCCAGCAGGGCGTGGCGACAAGGATGCAGACGGACCTGCTGCGCCACCTGCTGACGCTGGACGGGGCGTTCTTCCAGGCCAACCCGCCCGGCGCGCTGATCGAGCGTATCCAGGGCGACACCCAGGCCGTGCAGGGGATCTGGACCACCTTCATCACCGGGGCCGCGCGCGACGCGATCTCGCTGGTGGCGCTGTTCGGGGTGGCGATCGCTACCGATCCGTGGTGGACCGCCGCGGCGCTGGTCGGCGCGCCGCTGCTGATCCTGCCCACGGCGCTGGTGCAGCGCTATATCCGGCGCAAGACCCGGCAGACCCGGGCCGCGGCCTCGGTCCGCGCCACAAGGCTGGACGAGGTGCTGCACGGCATCCGCGCCGTGCGCCTGTATCAGATGGAGGATTACCAGACCGCCCGCTTTGCCCGCGTGGTCGCCGACATCCGCCGCGCCGAAACCCGGATGAGCGCGGTCAACGCCGTGGTCCCGGCGCTGGTCGATATCGTCACCGGGCTGGGCTTTGTGGGCGTGCTGGCGCTGGGGGGCGCGCAGGTTACCAGCGGCCAGCGCAGCGTGGGCGATTTCATGTCCTTCTTTGCCGCGCTGTCGCTGGCGTTCCAGCCGCTGCGCCGGCTGGGAGGGCTGGCCGGAGGGTGGCAGACGGCGGCGGCCTCGCTTGAGCGGCTGTATGCGATCTTCGACACAAGGCCGACGATCGGCCCGGGGCCGCGGCGCGAGCCGCCCCCCGACACCACCATAAGGCTGGAGGACGTGCATCTGTCCTACGACGGCCACCCGGTGCTGCGCGGGGTGGGGTTCACGGCGCGGGCGGGGGAAACCACGGCGCTGGTCGGGCCGTCCGGGGCAGGAAAATCCACCATCTTCAACCTGCTGACCCGGATGGTCGACGCCGATTCCGGCACGGTCAGCCTTGGCGGCGTGCCGGTGCAGGACTTCGACCTGGCCATGCTGCGCGACCAGTTCTCCACCGTCAGCCAGGATTCGGCGCTGTTCGACGAAACCTTGCGCGAAAACATGGTGCTGGGCACCAAGGTGACCGAGGCGCAGTTGCAGGCGGCGGTGCAGGCCGCGCATGTCGCGGAATTCGCCGACGGGCTGCCGCTGGGGCTGGACACGCCGGCGGGGCCGCGCGGCTCGTCCCTGTCGGGGGGGCAGCGCCAGCGCATCGCCATCGCCCGCGCGCTGCTGCGCGACGCGCCGGTGCTGCTGCTGGACGAAGCGACCAGCGCGCTGGACGTGGCCTCGGAACGGCTGGTGCAACAGGCGCTGGACGAGCTGTCCATCGGCCGCACCACGCTGGTCATCGCGCACCGCCTGTCCACCATCCGCAACGCCGACCGCATCGTGGTGATCGAGGCCGGGCGGGTTGTGGAACAGGGCAGCCATGACCAGCTAATGGAATTGAACGGCACCTATGCCGCGCTTGTCCGGCTGCAATTCGGGGGGAAATGATGCGAAAAATCCTGCGGCTAAGCGGCGAGGACCGTGTCGGCTTCCTGCAAGGGCTGGTCAGCAACGACGTGGCCCGCGCCCCCTGCTGGGCGGCGCTGCTGACGCCGCAGGGCAAGTATCTGGCCGATTTCCTGATCGTGCCCGACGGCGAATCGCTGCTGCTGGACGTAGACGCGGAACTGGCCCCCGACCTGCTGCGGCGGCTGTCGATGTATCGGCTGCGCGCCGCGGTCGAGCTGTCGGAAACCTCGCTGCAAGTCGCGCGCGGCACCGGCCCCGCGCCTGAGGGCGCCATCGCCGACCCTCGGCACCAGGCGCTTGGCTGGCGACTTTACGGTGACCGGGACGGGGACGACGGTACCGACTGGGACGCGATCCGCGTTGCCCATGTCATTCCGGAAACCCTGATCGAGTTGATCCCGAACGAGACCTATATCCTCGAAGCCGGGTTCGAGCGCCTGCACGGCGTCGATTTCCGCAAGGGCTGCTATGTCGGGCAGGAGGTCACCGCCCGGATGCGCCACAAGACCGAACTGCGCAAGGGGCTGGTCGGGGTGGCCGTGGACGGCGAGGCCCCGGTGGGCGCCCCGATCCTGACCGAAAACGGGCGCGAGGCCGGGGTGCTTTACACCCAGTCCGGCGGGCGGGGCATCGCATATCTGCGCTTTGACCGGATGGATCAGGGGATGACGGCCGGCAACGTGGCGGTCACGGCGCTTTCGTGATGCGACCGGGGTGCTCGGCGGGCGATGCCGCGCCCGGCGGCGGCGTCGGACGGGGGCTGTCTGCCCCCGCGAGGCCTGCGGCCTCTGCCCCCGAGGATATTTTTCAACCGCCCGAAACCATCTGGGCCGCCTGCGCGCCATGAGCGAGGCCCCGGCCGAACCTGTCCGCCGCATCGTCCATATCGACATGGACGCATTCTTTGCCAGCGTCGAGCAGCGCGATAATCCGGAACTGCGCGGCCGGCCGGTGGCGGTGGGCGGATCGTCGGCGCGCGGCGTGGTGGCCGCCGCCAGCTACGAGGCGCGGCCCTTTGGGGTGCGTTCGGCCATGCCCTCGGTCCGGGCGGCGCGGCTGTGCCCCGACCTGGTGTTCGTCAAGCCGCGGTTCGAGGTTTACAAGGCGGTCAGCGCCCAAATCCGGGACATTTTCGCCCGCTTTACCCCACTGATCGAGCCGCTGTCGCTGGACGAGGCCTATCTGGACCTGACCGACCACCTGCGCGGCCGCACCGCCACCGCCATCGCGCAAGACATCCGCGCGCTGATCCGGGCGGAAACCGGGCTGACCGCCTCGGCCGGAGTCAGCTACAACAAGTTCCTGGCCAAGCTGGCATCGGACCAGCGCAAGCCTGACGGGCTGTTCGTGATCCCGCCCGAGGCCGGGCCGGGCTTCGTGCTATCGCTGCCGGTCGCCCGGTTCCACGGCGTCGGCCCCGCCACCGCTGCACGGATGGAGCGCCACGGCATCCGCACCGGCGCCGACCTGCACCGCCAGAGCCTTGAGTTCCTGACCGCGCAATTCGGCAAGGCCGGGCGGCATTACTGGCACATCGCCCGCGGCATCGACCACCGCGAGGTTCGCCCCGACCGCGAACGCAAGTCCATCGGCGCCGAGACCACATTCGAGCACGACATCCACGACCTGCCCACCGCCAAGACCGAGCTGGCGCCGCTGGCCGCCAAGGTCTGGCGCTATGCCGAGGCACGCGAACTTTCGGGGCGGACGGTGACGCTCAAGGCGAAATACGGTGACTTCCGCATCATCACGCGCGCGCACAGCACCGAACGCCCCGTGGGCTCGGCGCCCGAACTGCTGGGGCGCGCGGTGGCGATGCTGCCGCAGGTGCTGCCCGACCCGCGCGGGGTGCGGCTGCTGGGGGTCACCCTGTCAGCCCTGTGCCCGCTGCCCGATGAGCCTGTCCCCGAACAGCTGGACCTGTTCGGCTGAGCTTGCGCCCGGCGCGGCAATCGGGTCATCTCGCCCGGATTTCACGAAAGGGCGGCCGATGCAGGGACGCGATCGCGGACTGGTCCTGCTGGTGCCAATCCTCTGGGGGCTGAACTTTCCCGCCACGGCGCTGACATTGCAGCATTATCCGCCGGTGCTGGCGGCGGCGCTGCGTTTCATGCTGATGCTGCCGGCGCTGCTGTTCGTGCCCTTTCCCAAGGTCCGGCTGCGCTGGCTGATCGGCACCGGGCTGGGGCTGGGAGTGTTGCAGTTCTCGTTCTTCTATCTCGGGATCGCGGCGGGAATGCCGGTGGGGCTGTCCTCGCTGGTGTTGCAGGCCTCGGCCCCGTTCACCATCCTGCTGGCGGTGCTGTTCCTGGGCGAAAAGATGACCCCGCGGCGGATGGCCGGCATCGGCATCGCCGTGCTGGGGCTGGCGATCATCGGCGCCAGCCGGGCGCTGGCTGCTGCATGGCTGCCGATGGCGCTGACGCTGCTGGCGGCGTTCGGCTGGGCGATCGGCAATGTCTCGGCCCGGCTGGCCCGCGCGCCCGAGCCGCTGCACCTGACGATGTGGATGGCGGCGGTCCCGCCGCTGCCGCTGCTGGCGCTGTCGCTGCTGATCGAACGGCCGCGGATCGGCCCGGCGCTGGCCGGGGCGCTGGACGCGCAGGCAATGACGGCCAACCTGGGGCTGGCCTATATCGTGGTCTTTTCCACCGTGATCGGCTATGGGATCTGGAACGCGCTGATGGCGCGCTACCCGGCCAGCGAGGTCGCACCGTGGTCGATGCTGGTCCCCATCGTCGGCTTCGGCTCGTCTTGGGCGGTGCTTGGCGAAATCCCCCGCCCGCTGGAACTTGCCGCGGGACTGCTGGTTATCGGGGGCGTGATCCTTGCCAGCCGGCCATCCCGGCCGCAAATCGGCTGACCCGGACCCGTTCTGCAAAGGGTTTTAACGGTTACAGGGGTTGTCAAGCGGCCCAGGCGGATTATCTGCCATGGGACTGCGTTGAAAATCGGGGGAAATACCGCACTCCGATCGGATTGCGCCAGGCGCATGGCCGCATTGCGGCCAGAGGGATAACGAATCACCAGCCAGAACGGCTAAGACTTCGCGATACCCTCATAGGGCAAAAGATGACGGGGTTGGGCGATCCCGGTTCCTTCGCATGGCGAAGGCATGAGAAACAGGAAGACTTCGATGCGTGATTTCGTTGACGGCTCGGCATTCAATTTCGAACAGGGCCAGCGCGCCCGCAAGCTGTTCGCGGCGGTTGTGCTTGCGGCGCTGGACGATGCCATTGCCGACGACAAGAAATACGGCAACGGCGCCGAACAGATCGCCCGCTGGGCGCGCTCGCGCGACGGGCGCGAGGTGCTGAGCTGCGCCGGCATCGACCCCAACGAACGGGTGGTCAAGGGGCTGGTGGAATTCGTGGCCAAGGGCGTGCGCACCTCGGTCGCGCTGTCGCGCGAGGAAAGCGAACGCCGCATGGCCGCCGAAAACGCCGAGGCCGCCTGACCGCATCCCCGCCCATCTTCACGCAGAAAGCCGCCGATTGAGGCGGCTTTTTCATGCCTCCCTCCAAATCTTCGGGCGGTTAAAAATATCCCGGGGCTTCCGAGCGCCCGGAAAACGGTCCTGTGGACCGTTTTCAGCGAGGAAGGCCACGGCAGTGGCCCGGGGCAGAGCCCCGGTCCGGCAGGGCTTACAAAAACAATCGCAGCACCAGCGGCGCCAGAATCGCGGTCAACACCGCGTTCAGCCCCATGCCGATCCCGGCGAATGCCCCTGCCGTCGGGTTGACCTGCAACGCCCGCGCCGTGCCGATGCCATGCGCGGCGGTGCCGACCGCCAGCCCCCGCGCCCGCCAGTCCCGCAGCCCCAGCGCGTCGAACAGCGGCGTCACCACCATCGCGCCGAAAATCCCGGTAATCAGCACCAGCGCCGCGGTCAGCGTCGGCAAGCCGCCGATCCGTTCCGCGATGCCGATGGCGACCGGGGCGGTGGTCGATTTCGGCGCCAGCGAGGCCAGCACCTGCGGCCCCAGCCCAAAGACCCGCGCAATCGCCAGCGCCGCCCCCACCGCCACCAGCGACCCCGCCAGCAACCCCGCCGCGATCGGCAGCGCCGCGGCCCGCATCCGCGCCAGGTTGTCGTGCATCGGCAGCGCCAGGCACACCGTTGCCGGCCCCAGCAGGAAATGGACGAACTGCGCGCCCTCGAAATAAGTGCCATAGTCGGTGCCGGTCGCGGTCAGCAGCAGCCCCAGCAACAGCACCGCGATCAGCACCGGGTTGGCCCAGCTTTGCCGCCCCGCCGCGCGGAACGCCGCATCCCCCAGCGCATAGGCGCCCAGCGTCGCGGTCAGCCACAACAGCGGCCCTTGCGTCAGATAGGCCCAGATCAGCGCGGGGTCGGCGGTCATGGCTCCTCCTCCTGCCCGGTCCAGCGTGCGACCAGCGTGAAAGCCAGTGCCCCCGCCACCAGCGTCAGCACCGTCGAGCCAAGGATCGCCAGCAGCAGCGCCACGCCATGTTCCCGCAAAAGCGGCAAATGCGCGATCACCCCCACCCCCGCCGGCACAAAGAACAGCGACAGATGCGCCAGCACGCCTTGCGCCGCGCCGCGCAGCC
>JAZIHR010000006.1:0-44190 GCA_036678445.1 Alphaproteobacteria bacterium | reverse complement strand
CTGGGCGCCGTCCTGCCGCTGGGGGGGGGCGTCGCCGTCCCCGGGGGGGCGTATTTGGGGGGGGGGGGGGGCTTTGCGGGTTATTTCGCCCGAGAGGGGCTGGGTGGGCCGGGCTATTTCGCGCGCCTCGGGGGTGGGGCCGGTGTCGCCGCCGCCGGGCAGGCGGGGCAGCAGGATTTCACTGGCGGACAGTTCGCGGATCTGGATGCGCCGGGCGAACAGCGCCGAACGGTCCCACTGGATCGCGCCATTCCGCAGGGTGATCCAGACGCCGTCGTCGTCGGCGATGGTCAGTTCGTCGAAAGTGGCGCGCGAGGACAGCGCCCCCTGAAAGCCGTGGATGACCACCTGCCGCCCGGCGCCCGACAGGTTGCGTTCGAGAAAGCGGGTGATGAAGCCGCGGTCGTCCTCGACCTCGGCCGAGATTTCGGCGGCGGCGGTGGCCAGATCCTGCTTGCCGCCGGATGGCTTGGTGGCGGGCTGTTCGGCGGGGGGCGGCGCCGCGCCGTCCTGCGCCGCCAGCGGCAGCGGGGCGGCAGGCAGGAACAGCGCCAGTGTGGCGGTGGCGAACAGTCTACGCATCAGAACGCCTGCCCCAGTCCAAGGTAAAGCTGCATCCCTTCGCCGGTGTCGCCGCCGACCGGCCCGGCCACGTCCAGCCGCAGCGGGCCGATGGGGGTGTCGTAGCGCAGCCCCACCCCGGCGCCGGCGTGCCAGTCGGTGTCGCCGCCGAAACCGCTGTCGGTCCAGACGCGCCCGGCATCGGCAAAGGCCACCACGCCGATCTTGGGTCGGACCTGGACGCGGACCTCTCCGGTCAGGTTGGCCACGCTCATGCCGCCGGTGCGGATCGTGCCCTCGGGGCCGCCGGGGATCGCCCGCACCCCCAGCGATTCAAAGGGCTGGCCGCGGACCGAGCCGCCGCCGCCCGACCAGAACAGATAGTCGCGCGGGGTCCGCTCGATCCCCGGGCCCCAGATGGAACCGGCGCGGGCACGGGCGGCAAGGGTAAAGCGCCTGTCCTCGCCAAAGCTGCGATAGGCGCGGCCCTCGGTAATCAGCCGCAGGCCGGACCCGGTGTCGTCCAGTCCGGTGAACGGCGTCGCGGTCCACGACAGCCAGTAGCCGCGCTTGGCGTCGGTCGGTACGTCGCGCCGGTCCCATGTCAGCGTCGTGGGCAGGGCGAGGATTTCAAAATTCGTGGTGCCGCTGTCGTCGCGCACGCGCGAGCGGCGGTATTCCAGCCGGGTTTCCCCGGTCAGCCGCTCGCTGGGCAGCCAGGTCAGGCCAAAGCCCAGCACCCCCAGGTCCAGGTCATAGTCTTCTTCGCGCAGCCGTTCGCCCCGCGCCTCGATCGAGGCGGTGATGTCGGGGTTCAGCGTCGCCGGCCGGTCGATGCGCACCCCGGCCTTGAAGTCGCGCCCCGAGGTCCCCGAGCCGATGTCCTTCAATTCGGTATCCACCCGCAGCCGCTCGCCGCCGCCCAGCAGGTTGCGGTGCATCCAGTAGCCCGAAACCATCGCCCCGTCGGTGCTGCTGATCTCGAACCCGGCGCCGGCGCGGCGCAGCTTCTGTTCGACCACGGTCAGGTTCACGTCCAGCGTGTCGCCGGGGCCAAGGGTTTCGGCCTCTTCCAGCGTGATCGCCGAGAACACGCCCGAACGGCGCAGGCGGCGGCGGACGGTCTCGATCTTGTCGGGGGTGAAGCGCTGGCCCTCGGGGAAGCCGGCGATCTTGTAAAGCCGCCGCGTGCTCAGCCGCTGGTTGCCGGTGGCGTGCAACTGGCCAAAGCGGACCATCGGGCCGGGAACCAGCACGATGCGGCTGTCCACCTGCCGCGCCTGGTGGTCGGCAACGATGTCGGTGGCGGCGATCCGGGCCTTGGCGTGGCCGTGTTCGCGCCAGCCCTCGACCCCCCGCCGCGCCGCGTTGCGCATGTCCGAGGTGCGGGCGGTCTCGCCCACATGGTAATGCTTGGGCAGTTCGGTGCGGGGGGCAAGCGGCGCGATGTCGGCGCGCGAATAGCGAAAGGCGTGGCCCGGATCGACGGTGACGATCACCTGGCGCACGACCTGCGGCGCGTCCAGCGGCGCGATGCCCGCGGCCTCGACCCCGTCCAGCCGGATCTCGATGACCGAATCGTAATAGCCTTCGTCGTAGAGCAGCCCCAGCAGCCGCGAATAATCCGCCCGCGCCGCCGCCAGAACGTCCTGCGCGGTATGGCGCCCCTCGGTCAGCGCCATGGTGATGCGCGAGTCGCTCTTGAGCCGTTTTTCCAGCCCGGAATCGCCGTTGCTGACCCGGAACTGCAAGTCGACGGGCGAATTCGCCACCGGGTCCGCCGCGGAAAACAGCCCCGAAAACGGCGAGGACGCCGAGGAGCCGCTGCCCGTCCCCTGCGCCGACACCGGCCCGGCCAGCAGGATGCCCGCCGTTGCGGCCGCGACCGCCCTGCTCAAGAATTCGGCCATATCCTGCCCCCCTGGGTCCTTTATGCCGCCGCCGCGCGCCGGGGTTTTGACCAAGTGTCGCAGGGTGGCGCGGGGATTTCCACCCTCGTGGGGCAACTTTCGCCGATGTTATCAGGCTGTGACCCGGACACCGCAGCGACAAGCGCCCGGCACCGCCGCATCTTCCTGCCGCATCCTCTGCTACCGGCGCGGCCGGGCAGGGCGGAACCCGGCCACCGGCGGGGCGTTTTCCGGGGCGCATCCGGGGGCGCGCATGTCCCGTCCGCGTTGCTTTTGCGCCCCGACTGTGACAATCCCGCCGCAGTCCCAATGCGCGAGGTCCAGATGAGCCAGGCTGCCCCCCAAGATCATGTCGTCCGCGATCTTTCGCTTGCAGCTTTCGGGCGCAAGGAACTGGACATCGCACAGACCGAGATGCCCGGCCTGATGGCCCTGCGCGAGGAATTCGGCGCGGCGAAGCCGCTGGCCGGGGCGCGCATCGCCGGCAGCCTGCACATGACCATCCAGACCGGCGTGCTGATCGAAACGCTGGTGGCGCTGGGCGCCGAGGTGCGCTGGGCGTCCTGCAACATCTATTCGACCCAGGACCACGCGGCGGCCGCGATCGCGGAATCGGGCGTTCCGGTGTTCGCCATCAAGGGCGAAACGCTTGAGGAATACTGGTCCTATACCGACCGTATCTTCCAGTTCGCGGAAGGGACGGCGAACATGATCCTCGACGACGGCGGCGACGCGACGATGTATGTCCTGCTGGGCGCGCGGGTCGAGGCCGGGGAAACCGCCCTGATCGCCACCCCGACCAACGAAGAGGAAGAGGCGCTGTTCGCCCAGATCCGCAAGCGGCTCGCGGAAACTCCCGGCTGGTTTGCCCGCCAGCGCGACGCGATCCGCGGCGTGTCCGAGGAAACCACCACCGGCGTGCATCGCCTGTATGAACTGCACAAGCAGGGCCGCCTGCCGTTCCCGGCGATCAACGTCAACGATTCCGTCACCAAGTCGAAATTCGACAACAAATACGGCTGCAAGGAATCGCTGGTCGACGGCATCCGCCGCGCCACCGACGTGATGCTGGCCGGCAAGGTGGCGGTGGTCTGCGGCTACGGCGACGTGGGCAAGGGCTCGGCGGCCTCGCTGCAAGGGGCAGGCGCGCGGGTCAAGGTCACCGAAATCGACCCGATCTGCGCGTTGCAGGCCGCGATGGACGGGTTCGAGGTGGTGCGGCTGGAGGACGTGGCCGCCACCGCCGACATCTTCGTCACCACCACCGGCAACCGCGACGTGATCCGCCTCGAGCACATGCGCGAGATGAAGGACATGGCCATCGTCGGAAACATCGGCCACTTCGACAACGAAATCCAGGTCGCGGCGCTGAAAAACCACAAATGGACCAACATCAAGGACCAGGTGGACCTGATCGAAATGCCCTCGGGCAACCGCATCATCCTGCTGAGCCAAGGCCGCCTGCTGAACCTTGGCAACGCCACCGGCCACCCCAGCTTCGTGATGTCGGCCAGCTTCACAAATCAGGTATTGGCGCAGATCGAACTGTGGACCAAGGGTGAAGAATACCGGCCCGGTGTCTATATCCTGCCCAAGGCGCTGGACGAAAAAGTGGCGCGGCTGCATCTGGACAAGATCGGAGTGCAGCTGACCACGCTGCGGCCAGAGCAGGCGGATTACATCGGGGTTCCCGTCGAAGGCCCCTTCAAGTCGGAGCATTACCGCTACTGATGCGGATTTTCTGGGGCACGGTCGGAATCCTGAGCATCATCCTGGCCTTTGCCGGGATGATGCTGCCGGTCCTGCCCACCGTGCCCTTCGTGCTGCTGGCGGCCTTCTGCTTCAGCCGCTCGTCGCCGCGGTTCCATGGCATGTTGATGCGTCACCACGTCTTCGGCCCGCAGATCCGCGAATGGCAGGAACACCGGGCCATCGACCCGCGCGTCAAGCTGATCGCGGTGGGCAGCATGGCCGTGGGGCTCAGCGTCAGCTGGTTCATCCTGCCGCCCTTCTACTGGGTGATCCAGTTGTCGATCCTGCTGGCGGTGGCGCTGTTCGTGCTGACCCGCGCCAACCCGCCGCCCGCGATGTAGGCCCGCCGCAGACGCTTCTTTCCCGGCCGAACAGCCCCGATCGCACAAAGCACGGCGCCGCAACCCGCCCGCGCCCACGCGCCGCCGCGATGAACCCCGGCAGGACTTCTTTCTGGTCCAAATACCCATCCCACCGCGCCACCCGCGCCACGGCCGCATGGGGCGGGGGACGGCGCAACCCGCCCCCCGCGGAACCGCCGGGCGTTCAGCGCCCCCCGATCAGCCGCTTGATCCCCGCGACGTGCTCGGCCGAGGCCGCCAGCGCGTCCGCCGCCAGTTCGCGGGCCGTGGTCTCCAGCGCGTCCTCGGGGACGATCCGGTCCAGCAGCCCCCAGGACAGCGCGGTTTCCGCCTCGATCCGCTGCCCGGCCATCAGGATCGTGGCGGCCCGCGACGGCCCGACCAGCGCCCGCAACCGCGCGGGGTCCGAGGGCTGCGGCAGGAACCCCAGCTTCATCACCGGGTAGAAGATCCGTGCCCCCGGCACGGCGATGCGCAGGTCGCAGGCCAGCATCATCCCCAGCGCGCCCCCTGCCGCGGTGCCGTTCAGCGCCGCGATGGTCAGCGCCGGCGCGCCCGCGATGGTCGCGGAAAGCTCCTCCCACAGGGGCGAGGTCGCCAGCCCGGCCCGCGCGGCCTCCAGGTCGGCACCGGCCGAAAAGACCCGGCCGCGCCCGGTCAGCATGATCGCCCGGGCGTCCTGCGCAATGGCGGCCCGGAACGCCCCGGTCAGCCCGGCGATCATCTCGGCGGTCAGCGCATTGGCCTTGTCCGGGCGGTTCAGCGTGATCGTGGCGAACCCGTTTTGCGGGCCATGAGTTTGAATCAAGACTGCCTCCCTTGGTCACGGCGCAGGATTATGCAATGTTCTGCCCGCGTCGCAACGCCACACATGCCAAAGGATAGATACATGCTTTTGCGGACCGCCACCTCAACCCTTGCCGTTCTTGCGCTGACGGCCCCCGCATTCGCCGATGTATCGCCGGCAGAAGTGTGGCAGAGCTGGGTCGAATATTATCAGGCGAACGGATACAGCGTCACCGAGGGCTCGCGCGAAGAGGCCGGCGATTCGCTGATTCTGCGCAATGTCGAATTTGCCTATGACGCCCCTGACGAAAAATTTGAAATGCGCGCCGTGGCACCCGAAATCTCGCTGCTCGCCACTGGCGACGGGCGGGTGCGCACCACGCTGTCGGATACGATCCCGCTGACTCTCAACGCGGCCTCGCCTGACGAGCAGGTCACCCTGACCGGCTCGCTGGCCCTGCACGACAGCGAGTTCGTCACCAGCGGCTCGGCGCAGGACATGGTCCACGACAGCCGCGTGGGCGAGGCGATTTTTGCACTGCAAACCATGCAGATCGGTGATGACACCAGGGATCTTCCGGTGTCGCTGAGCATGGTCAACATGACCGCCCACCAGAAGATGACACGCACCGACAAGGTGCTTTTCGACGTCGAGATGGCGGCCGACCGGCTGACGCTGGACGCCGATCTTGCCGATCTGGACAAGATTGACGGAAATGGCGGGGACGGACCCAGCAGCATCAAGCTGTCCGGCTCGATGAGCGATCTGCGTGGGGCCAGCACCGGGGTGCTGCCGCTGGATGTCGACATGGCCACGGATCTTGGGGCGGCGCTGCGGGCCGGCCTGGACATGAGCGGCAACCTCGCTGCCGGGGCCGGGCGCTTCGAGTTCGATGTCGCGGGCACCGACGACGATGGCCAGCCCCAGAACCTCGCCGGGCACTACACGATCGACGGAACCGACCTGTCCTTCGGCTTTAGCCCGGACGGGCTGAAATACCAGGGCGCGATCGATTCGACCGAGGCCGAATTCACGGTGACCGGGCTGCCCGCGCCGATCAGCTACGCGCTGACCGAAACCACCTTTGACGTGCAGATGCCGGTGCTGAAGTCGGACGATCCGGTGCCCTTCAAGGTGGCCTATTCGATCGGCGGGCTGTCGCTGGCCGATGGTATCTGGGACATGTTCGATCCCGGCCGGGTGCTGCCGCGCGATCCCGCCAGCCTGGACGTGGACGTGACCGGGCTGGTGCGGCTGTCCATGGACCTGTTCGATCCCGCGCTGGCCGCCGGCTCGGACGATTCCGACGATGCCGTGGACACCCCCGTCCCGTTCGACCTGACCGAGCTTGCGCTGAACAAGATCGCGCTGGCGATGGTCGGGGCCAGCTTCGACGGCTCGGGCGAACTGCGCGTGCCCGAGGGCGGCGACATGACCCAGCCGGTCGGCACGCTGAACGCGCGGATCGACGGGGTGAACGGGTTGCTTGACCGGCTGGTGCAGCTGGGCGTGATCGGCAGCGACGAGGTGGCCGGTTATCGCATGATGCTGGCAATGTTCGCCCGCCCCGCCCCCGAAGGCGACGATGCGCTGGTCAGCGAGTTCGAGTTTAACGAGAATGGCGAAGTCTTTGCCAATGGGCAGCAGGTGAAATAAACCCGCGCCATCTTGGCGAATTTGCGGGGGCCGGGCGCGTGTCCGGCCCTTTCGCTTCGGAAAGAAGGCGCCCCATGACCAGATCCGATTCCTCCTCTGATCTTGCCCGGCTGACCGATGCGCTGATCGCGGCGGCGCGCGCCGCCGGCGCGGACGAGGCCGACGCCATCGCCACCACGGGCACGGCGCTGTCGGTCGAGGTGCGGCAGGGCGCACTGGAACACGCGGAACGCGCCGAGGGAATCGAGATCGGCCTGCGGGTGATCCTGGGCGGGCGGCAGGCCTGCGTGTCGGCCAGCGAGACCTCGGAACGCACGCTTGCCGAAATGGCGGAACGCGCCGTCGCCATGGCGCGCGAGGCCCCGGTGGACGACCATGTCGGCCTGGCCCACCCCGACCAACTGGCCAGCGACGCCGACACCGACGCCGGCCCGCTGCAACTGGACGACGGGCAGGCCCCCCCCGACCCGCCCGCGCTGCTGGAGCTTGCCCTGCGGGCCGAGACGTCGGCGCTGGCGGTCAAAGGGGTCAGCATGGCGGAATCGGCCAGCGCCTCGGTGGTGCACCGGCGCATCTGGCTGGCAGCCAGCAACGGGTTTTCGGCCGGCTACGGGCGCAGCAGCCACGGGATTTCCGCCGTCGCCATCACCGGCGAGGGGCTGGCGATGGAACGCGACTGGGCCGGCGAATCGCGGGTCTGGGCCAGCGACCTGCCCTTGCCCGAGGATATCGGGCGGCTGGCGGGCGAACGCACCGTGGCGCGCAGGGGCGCGCGCAAGCCGCCGACCGGGGCATTCCCCATCCTTTACGACGAACGGGTCGCCGGCACGCTGATCTCGCACCTGCTAGGGGCGGTGAACGGCAGCGCGGTGGCGCGCGGGTCCAGCTGGCTGCGCAACGACCTGGGCCAGCAGGTGCTGCCCGCCGGGATGAACCTGACCGAAGACCCGCGCCGCCCCCGCCATTCCGCCTCGCGCCCCTTCGACGGCGAGGGGCTGCGCACCGCGCCGCGGCTGATCGTCGAGGCGGGCGAGTTGCAGGGCTGGACGCTGGATCTGGCCACCGCGCGCAAGCTGGGCATGGCCTCGACCGCCAGCGCCGTGCGCGGCACCTCGTCGCCGCCCTCGCCGGGGACCAGCAACGTGACGCTGACCGCCGGCGAGGCCAGCCCGGCCGAGCTGATCCGCGATATGGGGCGCGGGCTGGTGGTGACCTCGATGCTGGGGGCCTCGATCAACGCAACCACCGGGGATTATTCGCGCGGCGCCGCCGGGTTCTGGGTGGAAAACGGCGAAATCGCCTATCCGGTCAACGAATGCACTATCGCCGGCAACCTGCGCGAGATGCTGATGCTGGTGATCGCGGCCAATGACCTGCCCGACTGGCGCAGCCTGCGGGTGCCCAGCCTGCTTGTCGAGGGAATGACCGTTGCCGGAGAGTGACCTTGCGCTGATCCGTCAGGCGGCCGTCGCGGCCGGCGAGATCGCGCTGGCCCACTGGCGCGGCCGCTTCCGGCACTGGGAAAAGCCGCAGGGCGCCGGCCCGGTGTCCGAGGCCGACCTGGCTGTGAACGCCGAGCTTGAGCGGATGCTGCGCGCGGCGCGCCCCGATTACGGCTGGCTGTCCGAGGAAAGCCCCGAGGACCCCACCCGCGCCACCGCCGCCCGCGTGTTCATCATCGACCCGATCGACGGCACCCGTGCCTTTATCCAGGGGCAGGACGGGTTCGCGGTCGCGGTGGCGGTGGTGGAACAGGGCCGGCCCATCGCCGGGGTGGTCCACCAGCCGGCGCGCGGCGTCACCTATGCCGCCGCCGCGGGCGGCCCGGCCACCCGCAACGACCAGCCGATCCGCGCCGCCGCCGTGCCCCTGACGGGCGCGCGGGTGCTGACCGCGAAATCCTCGCTGGAACCCGGTTTCTGGCGCGGGGGCGTGGTGCCCGAGTTTCAGCGCGGGTTTCGCCCCTCGCTTGCGTCGCGGTTCTGCATGGTGGCGGACGGGCAGTTCGATGCGGTGCTGTCGATGCGGCCGGTGTGGGAATGGGACGTGGCCGCGGCCTCGCTGATCGCGGAATGTGCGGGCTGCGCAGTCACCGACCGGCGCGGACAAGGGTTCCGCTTCAACCGCAACCCGCCGCAGGGCGACGGGCTGATCGTCGCCGCGCCCGGGCTGCACGCCGAAATCCGGGGTGCGCTGCTGCCGCTGCCAGGCGAGAGGGAAGGGACCGCCGAATGACCAGACTGACCCCCGAGACGCTGGACCGGCTGGCCGACGCCATCAGCTTTCACCCCGATACCGAGGCCGCCCGCCTGTTCCGCGAGGCACTGGGCCGCTTTGCCACCGGCGTCACCATCGTCACGGCCGCCGGCCCGTCCGGTCCGCAGGGAATGACGGTGAACAGCTTCACCAGCGTGTCGCTGGACCCGCCGCTGGTGCTGTGGTGTCCGGCGCGGGCCTCGGGGCGGCACGACATTTTCGCGCAGGCGCCGGCGTGGTCGGTCCATGTGCTGGGGGCCGAGCAACTGGACGTCTGCCTGCGCTTTACCCGCGGCGGCGCCGGGTTCGACGGTATCGCGCTGGGGCGCACCCTGCTGGGCACGCCGGCGATTCCGGGGGTGGCGGCGCGGTTCGACTGCCACGCCCATGCCGTGCATGACGGAGGCGACCACTCGATCCTTGTCGGGCGGGTGGTGCAGGTCACCATTGCCGGCCCCGACGATCATCCGCTGGTCTTTGCCGCCGGCCGCTTCGGTGCGTTCCAGCCGGCGGCGGGTTAGACGACCGCCTCGACCCTCGCGCCGGGGAATTGCGCGACCATCGCCGCGACCGCCTCGGGGTCGGACATCATGCAGGCGGCGGTGCTCAGCGCATCGGCCAGCGCGGCCGAGGGGGCCGAGATGGTGACCTCGCGCCAATCCGCCTTGATGGGGCGGCCGGTGGCAGGGTCGATGATATGCCCGTCGCGCCCAGCCTGATCGAAGGTCGTGCCCAGAGGGGACGAGGTCGCCAGCGCCCGGTCCGACAGCCCGACCTGGCCGCCGGCCGCCAGCGTCACCTGCCACGCGCCGCCGCCGGGTCGGCCGCCAAGGGCGCGGAACTCGCCGGTGTCGATCAGGATATCGCTCAGCCCCTCGGCGGTCAGCAGCGCCGCCACGCGGTCGGCGACATAGCCCTGGCCGATCCCGTTCAGCGTCAGCCCGGCATCGGGGCGCAGGGTGATGCGGTTGCTGTCCAGCGCCACCCCGTTCCAGCCCACCGCGGCGCGGCGCGCGTCGATTGCGGCGGGGGCGGGCCGGTGCCCGGCCGCGGCGGCTTCGGCCCACAGCGCCCACAGCGGCTGCACGGTGGGATCAAAGCGCCCGCCGCTGGCGTCATGCACGGCGCCGGCCAGCGACAGGCATTCCAGCAGCTCGAAGGGCGGCGCGTCCAGTTGCCCGTCGCGGTTCAGCCGCATCAGCGCGCTGTCGGGGCGATACAGGCTGAGGATATCCTCCAGCCGGTCGATCTCGGCCAGCACCCGGGTCGAGATCGCCTGCGCGTCGGGGTGCGCCAGCCGGATCGAGGCGCGCGCGCCAAGCGCCTGCCCGGACCAGAGATGCGCGACGGGCGGCGGGGTGCCCGCGCGCAGGGCGGCGGGGGTCAGGGCCAGTGCGGCGGAAATCGTCAGCAGGCGGCGGCGGGTCAGCATGTTCAACCTCCGGCGGGTTGTGAAAGGGCGCGCAGGCGCCGCAGATAATCGTCTTCGTCCTCGTCCCCCATGTCGACGGGGGCAAGCACCATGTCGTCGCGGATCGCGTCCAGCTCCAGCACGGTGCCGCCTTCGGCATCGGCAAAGCCTTGCGCGGCCTCGCGCGTGGAAAACGGCACCGTTTCCGGGGCGCCCATGCCGCCTTCGCGGGCCGAGCCGACGACGTAGAACGCGGTTTTCGCGTCGATCCAGTTGCCGGCGCCGGGCGCGTCCCAGGATGCGCCGGGCGCGCCCATGTCGTTGACATAGACGGCAAGGATCGGGGCCATCTGTTCGGGCGCGCGGGTATAGGCGATGGCGTCGCGGACCTGGCTGAAGAACAGCGTCGGCATGCCTTCCAGCACCACCTGCGCCTTGGGGCCGGGGTGTTCCAGCAGGTTCATCTGGCAGTAATGTCCCAGCGATTCAGCGGTGAAGTCCTGCGGGCTGATGTCCTGCGCGACCTCTTCCTTGCAGGCGGACAGGGCCAGCGTGGCCAGCAGCAGGGCCAGCGGCAGCAGGCGTGGCGGCAGCGTCGTCATGGCGTCACCTTGCGAAAGGCGGTCCAGGCCAGCAGCAGCGCGGCCACCGGCCACAGCACCAGCGAGGCCGCGGATTTCCACAGCGCGATCGCGCCCGCGGCGCCGCCGATGCCGCCGGCCTCGGCCACGGCGCTGGCCGCGGACAGGTTGAACAGGCGAAAGGCGTCGGCCGGGTTGGCCAGCAGCGCCACCGGCAGCACATGCGTGGTCAGCGCGCCGCCGCCGTCGGTCACCACCAGCGCCAGCAGCCCCAGATCGTAAAGCACCACGAACAGCAGCCACAGCCCCATCGCCAGCCCCGCCGCCCCCGAGGGGCGCCGCGACAGCGACGACAGCGTGTAGCCCAGCCCCAGGAACGCCGCGCCCAGCAGGACCGAGGTCCAGACCAGCCGCCACAGCGACGGCAGCGCCTTGATGGACGCAGGGTCGGTGACAAAGGCCATCACCCCGGCGGCGCCGTAGCCCAGCACCAGCGCCAGCGTCAGGATGCCCAGATGCGCGATCAGCTTGCCCAGCAGGATCTGCAGCCGCGATACCGGATAGGTCAGCAGCAGGGGCAGGGTGCCGCGCTCGACCTCTCCGGCGATGGCGTCAAAGCTCATCAGCAGCGCCAGCAGCGGCACCAGATAGACCGCCAGCGAGGTCAGCGACACGACCGTGACCGACAGCCGGTCCACGCCGACATCGCCGGTGGGCGCGGCCCCGGCGGCGGCCAGCACCAGCGAAAACAACACCATCAGCGCCGTGGCGATGACCACCCAGCGGTTGCGGAAGGCGATGCGGAACTCGGACGCCGCGGTGGCGAGGATGCGGTTCATGCCGCGTCTCCGTGACCGAAATGAGTATAGATGTCTTCCAGGCTGGGCGGGATCACGTCCAGGTCGGCCACCCGGTCGCCCTGCGCGGTGATCCGTGCCAGCAGCGCCAGCTTGTCGGCCTGCGCGCAGTCCAGCCGCAGCCGCCCGTCCGGGGTGGGCTCGGCGCCGGACAGGGTGGCGGCCAGCGCATCGGCGGCGCCCGGGGCAGGGGTGACCAGCAGCGTGACCGGCAGCGCGGCCTCGTGGCGCAGGCTGGGCAGGGTGCCGGATGCCACCAGCCGGCCGCGCGACAGGATCAGGATGCGGTCGGTGCGGGCCTCGACCTCGGTCAACGCGTGGCTGGACAGCAGGATCGAGGCGCCCTCGGCCGCCAGCCCGTCCAGCAGCGCGTAGAAATCGCGCCGCGACACCGGGTCCAGCCCCGAGGTGGGTTCGTCCAGCACCAGCAGCCGCGGCCGCCCGATCAGCGCCTGCGCCAGCCCGACGCGCTGGCGCATCCCCTTGGAATAGGTGCCGATGCGGCGGCGCGCGGCGTGGCCCAGCCCGACGCGTTCCAGCAGCTCGCCCGCGCGGGCGGCAGGCTCGCCGCGCAGGGCAAGATAGTGGCGAAGCTGCTCCTCGCCGGTCAGCGCCGGGTGGAAGGCGGCGTTTTCCGGCAGATAGGCGACCTGAGCGCGCACGGCGGCCGAGCCGGGGGCGCCACCGCAGACCGCAATCTCGCCGCTGTCAAAGGGGATCAGCCCCAGGACGATCTTCATCAGCGTGGACTTGCCGGCGCCGTTGTGCCCCAGCAGCGCCATGCGCATCCCCGGTTCCAGGGCCAGCGACACATCCCGCAGCGCCTCGACCGAATCGTAGCGCTTAGTGAGATGTGAGATTTTCAGCGTCGAAGTCATCGAAATTACCTTTGTCCCAGCGCCCGGCGACGGCGGCCTCCATGGCGGCGATGTCGTCGGGGACGGGAATGGCCAGCGGCCGCATCAGCGGCGCGGAATCGCGCACGCCGCCGGGCAGGGTGGCGGGAAAGTTGCTCTGGCTCCACCGGATCAGCTGCACGGCGGGCGATCCGGTCAGCAGCGCCGCGGCGGGCTGCGACCACAGGATATGGTCCATCAGGTCGTTGGGGCGATAGCTGCCGTCGGCGATGCCGTCGCCGTTCAGGTCAAAGGCGGGATGGTCGGACCAGTAGTTGCCGCGGCCCTCAAGGCTCCATTCCATGTGGCGGGTGCCGACGTATTTCACCTGCTCGCGGTTGCCGATGAAGGCGTTGCCGGTCAGCACGTTGCGTTCCGACCCGGCCGTGAAGTGGATGCCGATGCCGCAGCCCTGAAAACGGTTGTCGTAGATCAGGTTCTTGTGGGCGTTGTAGATGAACAGGCACTTGCGGGTGCCGCCGCGCACCAGATTGCCGCTGATGTCGCCGCTGTTGGCATAGTTCAGCATGATCCCGTGTTCGCGGTCGCCCAGGCTGAGATTGCCCCGGATCACCGGCCGGTCCGAGAACATGATCGCATAGCCCAGATGGTTGCCGATCGAGACGTTGCCCGACACCTCGGTGTTGCGGGTATACATGAAATGCACCGCGAACCGCAGGTCCTGGAACAGGTTGTCACGATAGAAGCTGTCGGCGCTGGTATTGGAAAAGATGCCGTCGCGACCATAGCGGATGGTATTGCCCTGAATCACCGTGCCGGGGCTGTTCCAGACATAGACGCCGTTGCCGCGTTCGTTCATGTGCGGCGCCCGGGTGCCGGTGATCTGGTTGCCGATCACCTGCGCGTCGCGGCCTCCGTGCACGTCGATGCCGTGCATGTTGCCGGTCAGGACCAGCCGCCGCACCTGCGCCCGGTCGGCGCCCTTGCGGATCTTGACCCCTGCATCGAGGTCGCGGTTCATCATCCCCGAGCCGGTGACGGAAAATCCTTCCAGCGTCACGTCGGGCGCGTCGATGGTGATGACGGTGCCCTGTCCCAGGCCGTCCACCACGGCATCGGGGCTGCCGGAGATGGTCAGGGGGCGGTCGATGGTGACGGGGCCGGCATGGACCCCGTCGGCCAGTTCCAGCACATCGCCGGGGACGGCCCCGGCGATGGCGCGCGCAAGGCTGCCCTGCCCGGGCGCGACCTCGACCCCGGCGGCAAGGGCCGCCGGGGCAAGGATCAGGCCAAGGATCAGCGACAGCCAGCGCATCGGGTCAGGCCGCCTTCGGCTCGACCAGCATCCGGCCGCGCATTTCCATGTGCAGCGCGTGGCAGAACCACTGGCAGTAATACCAGTAGACGCCCGGGTTGGCCGCCACGAAGGTGATGGACGAGGTCATCTGCGGGCCGATTTCCATGGCGACGCCGTGGTTGCCCAGGGTGAAGCCGTGGGTCAGGTCGTCCACCTCGTCAAGGTTGGTGATGATGACCGTCACCTCGTCGCCTTCGGTCACGCGGAAGGTCTCGGCGCTGAAGTTCGGGGCCATGCTCGACATGTAGACGCGGACCTTGGTGGGGTCGTCCTTGTCGCGGATGACCTCGGCCCCGTCGATCCATTCGTCGATGTCGATGCCGTCGGCCTCGGCGATGGCGCGGGTTTCGGCCCACATCTTGTCGTCGCGGTCCCACACCGACTTGATGTTGGACAGCACCGACGGATGCACCGAGATCGCATCATGCGGTTCTGCGAAGGTCGGGCCGTCGTGGACCAGCACCATCTGGTCGCCGGAAATGTCGATCAGCTGGTCGTTTTCCGGCTTGAGCGGGCCGACGTTCAGGAAGCGGTCCTTGGAAAACTTGCACAGCACCACCAGCCAGTCGTTCTGCGCGTCCAGCGTTTCGCCCATCGTGGTTTTCAGGTGGCCGGGCTGGTAATGCACGTCCAGCTTTTGCTTGATCGGGTCCACGTCCTCGCCGGCATAGGCGCGGATCGCGTCCTCGATGTTCCACTTGACCACCTGGCTGTCGATGAAGGTCGAGGTATAGGCGTTGCCGCGCCCGTCAAAGGCGGTGTGCAGCGGGCCCAGCCCCAGTTCGGGTTCCGCCACCACGCAGGACCGCAGGTCGACCTCGGCCTCGGGCTTTTCGAACAGCGGGTCCAGCTTGGTCACGTCGATCACGGTGACGGTGGGCGACAGCTTGCCGTTCAGCACCAGGTGCTTCTTGTCCGGCGCCATGTTGCAACCGTGGGGGTTGTTGGCGATGGGGACATAGCGGGTGAACTGGCTTTTCGCATCTTTCCGGCCGTCCAGCACCTTGCAGCCGTTGATTTCCTCGTATTGGCCGGCCTCGATCGCCTTTTCGATCTCGGCGATGTTGAAGATGACGACGTGGTCCATCTCGGCCTCGCTCATCTCGGGCAGGGTCATCCCCATTTCCGAGTTGTAGCTGGTCGAGAACGCCCACTTGCCCTCGTAATCGGCGTCGGTGTTGTCAAGGTTGCCCGACACCAGCACCTGCCACGCGACTTCCATCTCGTCGGCGTTCACGGCGGTGAACACGTTCACATAGGTGGACACGTCGTCCATCGTGGTGCCGTCGTTGATCAGCGGGGCCTCGTCCTCGCCGTTGCAGAAGATGTAGTTCGAGCGCGGCCATTTCTGCGGGCGCATCCCGTGGATCGCCTTGGCGTTCGGGATTTCAAGGATCGAGTCGCATTTCATCACGTCGCAGCGCACCCGGGCGACGCGGGTGTTGGCCTTGTCCTGCATGAACAGGTAGCGCCCGTCGTATTTGCCCTCGGTATAGGACATGTGGACGTGGTGCAGGTCGCCCTGGTCGTGGATGCGCTTGCCGTTGGCGGCCAGGTGCTTTTTCGTCTTTTCGGTCATCGAGCGTTCGATGATGCGCAGCGATTCGTTGGTCTGGCCCCAGCCGGTGGCCGAACAGCGGTTGAACACCGGAACCCGCATCAGTTCGCGCATCGAGGGAATGCCGAGGATCCGCACCTCGCCGGTCTGCCCCGAGGACCAGAAACCGTAATACTGGTCGAGCTGCCCGGGGGCGACGTTGATTTCCGCCGCGCCCGCGGCGCCGGCGGTGGCGCCGGTCACCGCCGCGGCCGTGCCCAGCCCCAGCGCAGCCGGCCCCAGCGCCAGCCTGCCGCCGAAAGCGCCCGCGACAGCGGCACCACCTGCGGTGGCGCCCAGCAGCGCGCGGCGGCTGACGCCTTTCCTGTCATTGGTTTCCATGTTCGACCTCCTCTGTTTCAGGTCTTGAGTCGGGGGGTGGCGTTGGGGTGGCCCGCAGGGACCGGCCCCAGCCGAGGTGCGGGGCTGGCGGCGACGGATTCGCGCCGCTTGAGCTTCCGGATCACCACCGGGCATTTCGTTTCGGACTGGTAAAGCACCTGGCAGTGCAGGCAGTTGATGCACTCGTTGGGGTTGATTTCCCCGGTCGGGTGGATCGACTGCACCGGGCATTCGTTGGCGCAGGTCTGGCAGGGGTTGCCACATTCGCGGTAGCGCTTGAGCCAGTCGAACATCCGCAGCCGCGCCGGGATCGCCAGCCCCGCGCCCAGCGGGCACAGGTAGCGGCAGTAAAAGCGTTCGACGAACAATCCCGCGACCAGCAACGCCACGGCATAGGCCACGAACGGCCAGGCCCGGACAAAGTTCAGGATGATCGCGGTCTTGAAGGGCTCGACCTCGGCCAGGTGCTCGGCCTGCTCGATGCTGACCAGCGACACGCCGAACAGCCCCAGGAAGATCATGTATTTGATCGGCCACAGCCGCTCATGCAGCCCCCAGGGCAGGGTCCATTGCGGGATGCGCAGCTTGCGGGCGATCTGGTTGGTCAGTTCCTGCAACGCCCCGAACGGGCACAGCCAGCCGCAATAGGCGCCCCGGCCCCAGAACAGCAGCGCCGCCGCCACCGCGAACCACAGGATGAAGGTCAGCGGGTCCAGCAGGAACGCCTGCCAGCTGAAGCCCGATACCAGGCTGCCGGTCAGCGCCATGATGTTCACCACCGACAGTTGCGCGTTGAACATCCAGCCCAGCACCACCAGCGTCACCGTCAGGTAGGCGATGCGGAAGATGTAGAAGCGCCGCTCGTTCCGGACCGCGAAATGCTGGAAGAAGAACACCAGCGTCAGCACCGCCAGCATCGCGCCCAGAATGGTGATCTTGACCTTGGAATCGGTCCAGATCCGTTTCCACAGCTCGGCCTGGGCCTGGGTTTCGGACGGCTCTGCGCTGGCTGCGGCATCCGGGGCGGCCGTGGCTTCGGCCGAGGGCGGCGGCGGGGCGACGGCGCGCAGGTATTGCTGGGGCAGCTGATAGCCCAGGTCAAAGGTGGTAAAGACTTTTTCCACCGGCCCCACATCGCGATGCACCAACAACTGGATGCGGAACGGCTTGGCCGGGTCAAAGCCCGATGCGGCCGGGATCTTGAACAGGTCCATTTCCGGGAAATCCGGCGCGTCCTCGGGGGCCAGCCCGTTGATCCGGCGGTGGTCGCGGTCGTGGAAACGCACCGAGATATCGTCCTGGATCAGCACGATCCGGTCAAAGATACCGCCGCGCACATAGCCCGATCCCTTGAAGCTGTAGAGCCCGCGCCCGACCACCGCGATGGCCTGTTCGCCGGGTTTCAGCCAGCCCTGCAAGTTGGCGTTCTGTGCCTCGCCCAGCAGCGCCTTGCCGATCGAGGGGACTGAAACCAGCGCGGCCTGCATCTCGATGAAGGTGGTTTCCGGGGGCTCGGTCAGCGCCCGGCGGGCGGCGCGGGGGTCGGCGTTGGTGGCAAAGGCCTCGTTGATCTGGCCCACTTCCAGCACCAGCCGGCGCAGGGTGCCGTCGCCCTCCATCTCGGTCCAGCTTGACGGGGCGGGGGCGTCGGGGTTGATCTCGACCCCGGGGCCGGCCTGCGCGGCCGGGACGGCCAGCCCGCCAAGCCCCAGCGTGCGCGCCACTTTCAGCCCCGAACGGACGATGGAATCGTCGATCACCATTACCGTTACCGTGGCGCCCGAGATGATTTCGACATCATGGGCAGTACCGCCGGCCTTGGCCTCGGCGATCAGGTCAAGCCCGCGATAGCCCTCGACCATCGCCTTCACCCGTGCCTCGGGGATCCCGATCAGCACGATGGGTTCCGAATGGTGCACCAGTTGCACGCCGGCGATCCTGGCCTCGTCGTCCACGGCGACCAGCGTGTGGATCGGCTTGCCGGAATAGCCGGTGGTGCCGACGAAATCCGTGGTGATAAAGGCCCAGGCCACGGTCTTGCCGTCGCGCAGCACCGGCGCCACCGGCAGGTCGTCGCGGATGGGGCCAAAGCCGTCGGCGCCTTCGACCAGATCAGCGGCGGATTGCGCGGGCAGGAACTGCGCCAGCACCGATTCGGCGTAGGCGGGGCCGGTCACGGCCAGCCAGGCGCAAAGAAGGACGATCAGGCGAAGAATGTTCATGGCTGGGCAATCCGGCTGTTTCTGGCCGGAGCTTAGCATGAAAATTTATGCGGGGTACTTGAGCAGTGTCAATTTCTCGGTCCGGGGAATTACCCGGAAATGCCTGTCCCCCCATTACCGGATACGTCGCCGAATCTGGCAGAGTTCCATTCTAATGGTGCGGATTGATTGCGGAAACCATGAAGAATGGGACAAATGGCCGCAATATCGTATCTTCATAGCACCGAATATATATGATAAACATGTCCAACAGGCCGGCGGCGCGGAAACCTTGCGCACAGGCCCGGCAGGCATGACGCAACGGGAGGAGTGGCGTGATGAGCCGAAGGGTGGAACTGATGACGTCGCGCCGCGGGGTGCTGGGCATGGCATTGGCCGGTGCCGCCGTGGCCGGGCTGGGCGCGGCCCCGGCACAGGCCGCAAGGGTCCAGACCCCCGCCAGAATCGTGATCATCGGCGCGGGCGCGGCCGGGACCGCCTTTGCCAACCGGCTGGTGCAGCGGCTTGACGGGGCGCAGATCACGCTGGTCGATGCGCGGGCCGAACATCTTTACCAGCCCGGCCTGTCGCTGGTCGCCACGGGGCTGAAGCCGGCAAGCTATGTCGTGTCGCGCACCGCCGACTGGCTGCCGCGCGGCGTCGTTCTGGTGGCCGAGCAGGCCGCGGCCATCGACCCCGAAACGAAAACCGTCACCACCTCGGGCGGAAAGCGGCTGGACTATGATTTCCTGATCCTGGCCCCGGGGCTGGCGCTGGACCATGACGCGATCGAGGGGTTCTCGCTTGATCTGGTCGGCAAGGACGGGATCGGCGCGCTTTACGCCGGGCCGGATTACGCGGTGCGGACGTGGCAGGCGGCCTCGCGGTTCACCGAACAGGGCGGGGTCGGCATCTTCACCCGCCCGGCGACCGAGATGAAATGCGCCGGAGCGCCGCTGAAACATACCTTCCTGATCGACGACATCGCCAGCCGCGGTGGCGCCGCGGGCCGGTACGAGGCGCATTACGCCTGCCCGCAGCCGGTGCTGTTTTCCGTGCCGATCGTATCGGAAAAGGTGCGGATGCTGTTTCACCAGCGCGGCATCGCCACCCATCACGGGCACACGCTGAAAGGGATCGAGCCGGGCCGCCGCATCGCGCGGTTCGAAACCTCGGCCCCCGACCCCGCCACCGGCGAGGTCACGAAGTCCACGGTCGAGATGCCCTATGACTATCTGCACGTCATCCCGCCGCAGCGCGCGCCGCAGGTGATCCGCGAATCCGGGCTGAGCTGGGCCGACAAATGGACCGATCAGGGCTGGGTCGAATGCGACATGCAGACCCTGCGCCACCTGCGCTATCCCGAAATCTTTGCGCTGGGGGACGTTGCCGGCGTGCCCAAGGGCAAGACCGCCGCCAGCGTGAAATGGCAGGTGCCGGTGGTCGAGGATCATCTGGTCGCCGCGATCCAGGGGCGCGAAGGCACGGCGGTCTATGGCGGCTATACCTCGTGCCCGCTGATCACCCGCGTCGGTCGCGCGATGCTGGTCGAGTTCGACTATGACAACAACCTGGTCCCCTCGTTCCCCGGCGTGATCGCCCCGCTGGAGGAACTGTGGATCAGCTGGCTGATGAAAGAGGTGGCGCTGAAGGCCACCTACAACGCCATGCTGCGCGGCAAGGCCTGAGCGGAGGGGACGCCATGCAAGAGTTGACATTCGGCACGATGATCGCGGTGTTCGAGGAAATGTTCGGCCGCTGGTTGTTCTGGGGAATGGTCGCCGCGGCGCTGCTGGTGACCGTGGCCTATCTGTATGTGCTGGTCCGCGACCGCGCGATGTCGATGCACAAGTTTCTGTGGGCGCAGATCGCGATGCCCTTTGGCGCGGTCGCGGCGGTGGCGTTCGTGCTGTGGATCACCCGCTCGGGGCTGGGCGACATGGGCGGGGCGATCGACGTGATCGCGCTGCTGGGGGTGGCGGCGATGGGCGCGGTCGGCATCGCGATCCTTGTTTATACCGTGCAATCGCTGGTGCGGCCGCTGGTGCGCCGGCCCAAGGCATAGCCGGCCGCGCCCCGGTTGCGCGGCCAAAGCCGGGGGGCTGTCTGCCCCCCCGCGCTTTCCAAGGGTATTCTGACAAGGAAAAACGGCCGCAGGCTGGCACATCCGCCAGCCGGGGGCGCAAACCGGACCGCAACCCGGCACGGGGAGCAGCGATCAGCCGTCGCGCTCGGCCTCGTCGATCAACCCGCCGATCCAGCGCGTGGCCAGCCATGTCGCGGGCAGGGTCAGCGGCACCGCTGCGATCATCGTTGCCACCGGGGACAGGCTGGGCCAGCCAAGCGCCCGCCCGATCAGCGACAGCATGAACAGGTTGATCGCCACCGCCCCCCAGACAAAGGGCGCGAGGATCAGGGCCAGCCGCAGGCGGCTGCGCCTCGGCGCCTCAGTGGCTGGTCCCGTCCGAGAAGGTGATCTTGTTCCAGACATTGTATTTCCCCGAAGGCTTGCGCATCGGCAGGCGCCTGACCTCCTCTAGCGTTGCGGCATCGTAGACGACGACCGCGCCGTCGTCTTCCCAGATCGAGACCAGCGCGTATTTCCCGTCGCGGGTGAATTCGGTATGGGCCACGGTCTTGCCCGGCGCGGGGTTCAGCGTCCTGACGATTTCCAGCGTCTGCTTGTCGATGATATGCACCTCGTCCTTGTGCGGGCCGAAGAACACATCGGCCCAGACATAAGGGCTGGTTTCGTGGCTGCGCAGGAAAAAGCCGGGGCCGTCGGTCTTGATCGCCTTGACCAGCGACCAGTCGGTCATGTCGATGACCGACAGCACGCCTTCGTCAAGATGCGGAGTGGCCATGACCTTGTGACCGTTGCGGTCCCAGGTGATGCCGGATCCCAGATGCGGCATCCCGGGCAGCGGCAGCTCGGCGATCTCGCGGCCGACGTCGAGGTTGACGACCACGCCCTTGGTGCCCTCGCGGTTCGTGCCGATCAGGTGGCGATAGTCGGGGTCGAAGAAGAAATCGTCCAGCGGCTCGTCGATGACGATGCGGCGGCGGGCGAACAGGCCCTTCTGCGCGCCGACGGATTCCTCCATCCCCTTTTCATAGCTGTGGACGAAGCCGTCGTGGAACGGCCCGGCCTCGGGGTCGGTCGCGACCTCCCAGATTTCGGGGGCGTCCTTCAGCGCCAGGATGAAGGACCGGCGCTGCGGCGCCTGATAGACGGCCGAGACGCGGGATTCGCTGCCGTCGCGCGCCTTCACGTCCAGCACCTTTGCCGGGGTCAGGTCCCCGGTCGACAGGATCGTCAGCGTGTGCGGCAGATAGTTGGCGACCGCCAGCCACTGGCCGTCATGGCTCATCGCGATGTTGCGGCTGTTGAGCCCGGCGCGCACCCGCCCGACCTCGCGCAGCGACCAGATGTCGTATTTCTGCACCCAGCCGTCGCGCGACATGATAAAGACATAGCGCCCGTCGGGCGAGAATTTCGGCCCGCCATGCACTGCATAGGGCGTCGCAAAGCGGTCCAGAACGTCCAGCGTGTCGCCGTCCAGAACGCTGACATGGTGGTCGCCGGTCTCGACCACCAGGGTTATGTTCATGGGGTCGGCGTTGAAGACGGGGGTGTCGGCGGGGGTATAGTCCGCCTCCATCTCGCGGCTGGCCTCGATGTCGGCCACGGTCCATTGCGGGGTCTCGGCCAGCGGTGCCTTGATGAACTCGACCAGCGCGGCGATCTGCTCCTCGGACAGCCGGTCGGCGAAGCCTTCCATCTGGGTGGCGGGGCGGCCCTCGGCGATCACCGATTCAAGCCCCTTCACCCGGCCCAGCGTTTCCGGGATCAGCGCCGGACCGGTGCCGCCCAGCCGGCTTTCGGCGTGGCAGGATGCGCAATGCTCGGCGTAATCCGCCGCCGGATCGGCCGTGGCTGCCAGCGGCGCCAGCGCCAACGCCAGCGTCCACAGCCAGCGGGCTTCTTTCTGGCCCAAATACCCCCGCCGGAGGCGTCTTTCAGAAGAAACGATGCGCGGGGTCATGGCTCTTTCCACGAAACGGAGTGACGGTCAGCCGCTCAAGATCGCCCTCGACCCCGATTTCGGCATTGGACAGATAGCAGGCCGGGTCCTCGGCCCAGGGGTCGCCGGTCAGTTGCAGCGCGCGGATGCGGGTGTTGCCGCCGCAGACATCCTGGAACGCGCAGGCGCCGCAGCGGCCTTTCAGCGGGCGCGGCCTTGTGCGCAGCGTGGCCAGCATCGGGTCGTCGCCGGTCCACCACTGGCTGAACGGCTTTTCCTTGACGCTGCCCACGGTGTAATCCGACCAGTAGGTGTCGGGGTGGACCTTGCCCTGCGGGTCGATGTTCGCCACCCCCAGCCCCGAGGAATTTCCGCCCCATGCCACCAGATGTTCGCGCATATGGGCCACGCGTTCCGCGTCGAAATTGCGTTCGGCCCAGCGCATGAACCACACCGCGTCGGCGTCGTTATTGCCGGTCACGATCTCCAGAGGGCGGCCTTTCGACACCGCGTCCCAGCCGCGCTCGATCAGCAGGTCCATGGCGCGGCGGGTATGGGCGTGTTCCTGATCCTCGCCCCGGTGCTTGTCGCCGCGGCCGGCATAGACCAGATGCGACAGGTAGAACTTGTCCACCCCTTCGGATTCGCACAGGTCCAGCATCAGCGGCAACTGGTCGCCGTTGTCCTTGGTGATGGTAAAGCGCAGGCCCACCTTGACGCCGCGGGCCTTGCAGGCGCGTACGCCGGCCAGCGCGTTGTCAAAGGCGCCCTCGACGCCGCGGAACCAGTCGTTGGTCGCGCCGATCCCGTCAAGGCTGATGCCCACATAGTCGAATCCCAGCGCCGCCACCCGGTCGGCCACGCCGGGCTCGCCCAGTTTGGTGCCGTTGGTGGACAGCGACAGGTGGCGGAAATCCAGCGCCCGCGCGCGCTCGGCCAGTTCCCAGAAGTCGAAGCGGCTCAGCGGCTCGCCCCCCGACAGGATCAGCGCGGGGATGCGGAATTGCGACAGGTCGTCCAGCACCCCCAGCGCCTGTTCGTGGGTCAGTTCGCCCGGGAACACGTGGTCCGAGCTGACCGTGTAGCAGTGGCGGCACTTGAGGTTGCAGGTGCGGGTCAGGTTCCAGATCACCACCGGCTTGACCGATCCGGGCGCGCCGCGGCGGCGGACCGGGGTCGGCTCGACCAGCTGCTGCATGTATTGGGTCAGGCGGAACATCCCATGTCCCCTTTCATTCGTCGCGCAGGCGCAGCCCGGTCTTTTTCAGGATACGCGTGGAATACAGGATATCGTGGCTGCGGCAGGCCGTGCCAAGCAGCGCGGCCACCTCGTCGCGCTTGGCCTCGACCTCGGCGCGGCTGCTGCCGTGCAGCATCGCGAACAGGTTGTAGGGCCAGCCGGGCAGGGCGCGCGGCCGCTGGTAGCAATGGGTGACGAAGGGCAGCGCGCCGACCTGCGCGCCCAGCTCGCTGATGCGGTCGTCGGCCACGTCCCACACGCTCATCCCGTTGGCGGTCATGCCCAGCGCATAGTGGTTGGGCGCGACAGCGATGCGGCGGATGATGCCGCGGTCCTGCATCGAGGCAAGGCGGGCGATCACCTCGGCCTCGGTCAGGGCCAGCGCCTCGGCCACGGCGGCATAGGGGGCGGGGGTCAGCGGCAGCCCGGCCTGGGTCGCCTTGACGATGCGGCGGTCGGTGGGGTCCAGGGCCGCGGTCATGCCTGCACCCGGAAACCGATGAAATATTCCTCGAGCTTGGGAAACAGCATCACTTTCAGCCCCGTCTCTTTCTCGATGGCTTTCGCGGTCCGCTCGATCCCCTCGGGGCGGTCGGTGGCCAGCACGAACCACATGTTCAGCGCGTGGGTGCGTTCGTAGTTATGCGCGACCTCGGGGTGCGCGTTGACCTGGGCCAGCACTTCGTCAAAGCGGTCCTCGGGGACCTCCATCGCGCACAGGCAAAAGGCGCCGCCCATGGCCGCCGCGTCGAAGAACGGGCCAAAGCGAGTGATGGCGCCGATCTGGCGCATCCGGGTCAGCCGCGAGATCAGCTCGCTGCCCGCGATCCCCAGCGGCCTGGCCGCGTCGTCATAGGGGCGGGGGGTCAGCGGGAACCCGTCCTGAAGTGCGTTCAGGATGGCGCGGTCGGTGTCGTCCAGCGCATCTTGCGGCAGGACCTGGCGGGATGGTCGTGTCATGCGGCCTCGATCAGCGCGCCGCGCTGCTTGAAACATCTGGTTGAAAACAGGATCTTGTGCGGCACGCCGGCCAGTTCGGGCAGGGCGCGAGCGCGGTCCAGAACCGCCAGCGCCTCGGGGCGCGAGCGGGCGTGGATCATGCAGAACAGCGGCCAGTCCCAGACCCCCGGCACGGTGCGGCGCTGATAGCACAGGGTGACGCCCGGCACCTGCGAAAGCGCGCGGCCGGCCGGTTCGATGGCGTCGTCGGGAAGTTGCCAGACCACCATTGCATTGGCTGCCCAACCCAGCGCGCGGTGGCGCACGATGACGCCGACGCGGGTCAGGATGCGGGCGCGGGCCAGCGCGGCCACGCGGGCGATGATGTCGGCTTCGCTGCGGCCCAGCGTTGCCCCCAGCGCGGCAAAGGGCTGCGCCACCAGCTCCAGCCCGTCCGACAGCGCCTGCATGATCGGGCGGTCGTCCTCGCGCAGCGCGGACATGTCGGCGTCGCGGTCCAGCCCCAGCGCCACCCGAGGCCCGCGCAGCCGGAACCCCAGGTCGATGTTGAACGGCCGCACCAGCGGCAGCGACAGCACCGGCAGGCCCGAGGCCGCCTGGATCCGCGCCAGCGACTCCGCCAGTTCCGCGTCCGAGGGCGCGGTGGCCACGAACCACAGGTTCCAGCGGTCCTCGCGCAGGTAGGAGTGGTTCACCCCCGGCTCGGCGCCGACGATGGCCGCGACCTGTTCGATCCGGTCCTCGGGGATGGCCAGCGCGGCCAGCGTCGAGGCCCCCGCCGTGTTCGGCCGGCAGGTCGCGCCGACGCGGCTGATCCGGCCGCAGTCCTGCAAGCGCGCCAGCCGTGAAAGCACGTCGGCTTCCGTCGTGCCCAGCCGGTCGGCCATGGCGGCGAAGGGGCGCGGGACCAGGGCCAAGTCGCGCTGGAATTCGTCCAGCAGCCGCGTGTCCAGACAGTCTGGCGCCAGTTCCGTCATAGCCCGGTCCGATGCGCGCGGGCGGTGAAGAAGATGCCGGACGGCGCCTGCGCCTCGATCTCGCCCAGTTTTTCATAGGTGCGGCTGTCGTAGATCACCACGCGGTCGTCGTCGCGGGCCGACATCCAGACCTCGCGCCCGCGGGGGGTGAACTCCATGTGCAGGACGCCGCGGCCCGGTTCCAGCGTCTGCTTGACCTCATGCGTCATGCTGTCGATCACCTGCACCTTGCCGTTGTCGGGTGGCGCAAAGTTCACCCACAGCTCGCGCCCGTCGGGGCGGGCGGTGACAAAGACCGGCTGCCCCGCCACATCGGTGCGGCCGGTTTCCTGACCCGAGGCCGCGTCGGCCCACAGCACCTGATGCAGCCCCACCGCCGGCAGCGCATAGGTCGCGCCCGCCAGCGTCCAGCCTTGCAGATGCGGCATCTTGTAGACCGGCAGGTCAGGCTCGTTCCTGCCGTAATCGGGCAGGATGCGGCGGGGCGCGGGCGAGTCGGCCCACAGGTCGATGGTGGTCAGCCCCTTTTCCCCGAACAGCCCCACGATATAGGTCCGCCCGTCCGAGGTCAGCAGCGCGTCATAGGGGTTCGCGCCCACGTCGGGGATGCGGGTGATCCGCGGGTTCGCCGGGTCGGCGGAATGGTCCAGCAGCCATGCCTCGCCCTCGTCCCAGGTGGCGACGATGAAGCGGGAACCGGGCACATCCGCCAGCCCCACGGTTTTCGAGCCCATCGGGATTTCCGCCACCGGCGCCAGCGTGTCGGCATCGAACACATTCACCCCGCCGGGTTCGTAGTTCGACACCGCGATCAGCCGCCCGTCGTCGGAAATCGCGCCCCCGATGGAATTTCCGGCCTGAATGATGCGGTTTTCCAGCGTGCAGGCGAGGATATCGACCTTGGACAACCCTCCATCGCGGCCGAACACATAGGCGTAACGTTCGTCCGGGGAAAAGGTCAGCGAGGCATGGGACAGGTCGCCCAAGCCTTCGACCCGGCACAGCGCGGCGCGGTCCGACTGGTCAACCACCAGCACCGAGCCGGTGGCGCGTTCGATCACCACGCCCAGGTCGCCGGTGCCGCGCAGGGTGCTGCCGTCCTGCGCCAGCGCGGCGGCGGGCGCGATCAGGGCCAGGGCGGTCAGCGTCGTGCGGATCATTCGGTCTTTTCCTTCATCAGATATTCCGCGATCCACAGCGCCTCGGGTTCCGAGATCAGCGGCCGCCAGGGCGGCATCGCCGTGCCCGGCACCCCGTCCAGAATGATCGCGGCCAGTCCCTGCGCGTCGAAGCCCGCAAGATCGCCGGGGGTGATCGGTTTGCCAAGCCCCCCCTTCATCGTCAGCCCGTGGCACGAGCCGCAATCCTGGATCACCATGTGTTCCAGTTCGGCCTGCCGGGCCAGGCTGACGGGCGTGGCGGAGACGAGAGCCGTGGCGAGGACGGGGGCCGAGGTAGAGGCGGGGGGAATGACAGGCGCCGTGGCGGGAATGGGTATCGTGGCCGCATGCGGGGACGCCAGTTTGTGGGCAGGCGCCATCGCGGCCGACAGCCCGACCGACATCACCACCGCACAGGCGGCGGCGATCAGGCCGGTGTCAGCCATTGCTGACCACGCGCAGATGCGCGCCTCGCGCTTCGCGGGGCAGCGGCAGCGCCGCGGTTTCGTATAGCCCGGCGACATGGCCGATCATGAACAGCACCGGCGCCTCCATCGGGGCGCGGGCCAGGTCGGCGCCGATCTGGGTCAGGTCCGACAGCAGCCGCATTTCGCGCGGAGTGGTGGCGTGGGACACCGCCAGCACCGGCAGATCGACCGGCATCCCGGCCGCGATCAGCCGCGCGGCGATTTCGGCCATGTTCGCCGCGCCCATGTAGACGACCAGCGTGGTGTCGGGGTCGGCAAGGCTTTCCCACGCCAGCTCCAGCGTCGCGTCCTGCGCGCGGTGGCCGGTGACATAACGCACGCCCGTGGCCAGCCCGCGGTGGGTCAGCGGCACCCCGGTCGAGGCCGACGCCCCCTGCGCCGCGGTAATGCCGGGGATATAGCTGTAGGGGATGCCGGCTTCGGCCAGCGCCTCGGCCTCTTCCGAGCCGCGGCCAAAGATCAGCGGGTCGCCACCCTTCAGGCGGATGACGCTGTGGCCCTCAAGCGCCAGTTCGACCAGAATTTCGTTGATGCGGTCCTGCGGGACCGAATGGAACCCGGCGGCCTTGCCGACCGGGATGCAGCGCGCGGTCGCGGGAACCAGCGCCATGATTTCGGGACTGACCAGGCGATCGTGGACGACCAGCTCGGCCGATTGCAGCAGCCTCAGCGCCCGGACGGTCAGCAGATCGGGATCCCCGGGCCCTGCGCCGATCAGATATACCTTGCCTGCCATGTCCGTTTTCCCTTGCCATGCCTGCTGGGGATGGTGGGGCGCGCAGGCGGTTGCCCGCGCGCCCGGTTTCGCATTCCGACGATCAGTAGATGTCGTTCTGCGTGTTGTAGACGTTGAACTTGCCGGTCGGGGTAATCAGGCGCTCGTCCTTGATCACCTTTTTCAGCTCAAGCGTCTTGTCGTCGATCACGACGATCGCCGATTGCTGGTCCTTGCCGTTCCAGACCGAGAACCAGATTTCGGTGCCGTCCTTGTTGAATTCGCCCTGCACGACCCGCGGCTGGCCTTCGGTGATCTCGGCCATTTCCGCGATGTTGAGCGTTTTGAATTCGGGGTCGGAGTCGTCGCCCTTCATCTCGTCGATCTCGAACACCGCGACCGAGCCCGAGATTTCGGTTTCGGGGTTCAGCGTCGCATCGACATACAGGTGGTTCGAACCGGGGTAGGTTTTCACGAACAGCGAGCCGCCGCCCAGCGCCGGGAAGCTGTCCACGATCTTCCACGCATTGTCGGGGTGCCCTTCCGGGTCGGTCCCGATCAGCGCCACCGAATCGTCGCCCAGGTGCGAGGTCGCCCACACCGGCCCGAAGGTCGGGTGCTCGAAGTTCGCGCCGCGGCCCGGGTGCGGGGTCTCGCCCCCGGTGTCGGTGATCGCCTCCAGCTTGCCTTCCTTGGTGTCGATCACGACCAGCTTGCCGCGGGCGTTGGCCGCGGTGATGAAGTAGCGCTTGGTCGCATCCAGCCCGCCGTCGTGCAGGAAACGCTCGGCCTCGATCTCGGTGATCTTGAGGTTGTGCAGGTCGGTATAGTCAACCAGCTGGATCTTGCCGGTTTCCTTGATGTTGACCAGGAATTCCGGGCGGTAGTGCGACGACAGGATGGCCGCCACGCGGGGTTCCGGGTGGTAGACCTGTTCGTCATAGATGTTGCCGCGGGTCGAGACGATCTTGAGCGGCTCGAGCGTGGCGCCATCCATGATGACATACTGGGGCGGCCAGTATCCGCCGGCGATGGCGTATTTGTCCTCCCAGCCCTCCATCTTCGAGGTCTCGACGGAACGGGCTTCCATGCCGATCTTGATGGTGGCGACGACCGAGGGGTCTTCCATCCACAGGTCGATCATGTCGACCTTGGCGTCGCGGCCGATGACCAGCAGATAGCGGCCCGAGGCCGACAGACGGCTGATGTGGACGGCGTAGCCGGTGTCGATCACCTTCTTGATTTCATAGCTGCCGCCGTCGACCAGGGCGATCTGCCCGGCATCGCGCAGCGTGACCGAGAACAGGTTCTCGATGTCCCAGTCGTTCATCTTTTCGGTCGGGCGTTCCTCCGGCGGCACGATGACCTGCCAGGAGTTGCGCATTTCCGGCATCCCCCATTCGGGCGGCGCCGCCGGGTCCTGCAGCAGGTAGTTCGCCATCAGCGTCACCTGGTCTTCGGACAGTTCGCCCGAGGTGCCCCAGTTCGGCATCCCGGCCGGAGAGCCATAGGTGATGAAGCTGTGCAGGTAGTCGAAGCCCAGTTCGCGGGTCAGGTCCGGCGTCAGTGCCTTGCCGGTCGCCCCGTTGCGCAGCACGCCGTGGCAGCCGGCGCAGCGTTCGAAATAGATCTTGTTGGCCTGGTCGAATTCGGCCTGGGTCATCGCGGGAACGCCTTCGGGGGCGCCCGGAACCGGGATGGATTCCTGTGCCAGCGTGGTCAGCGCCGGCTCATACTGGTCCTGGGGCTTCGAGGTGTGATCCTCGACCTTGGCTTCGGCCGCGGCCTGTTCGCCGGTGGTCATCGAGGCCCCCGGCGAGCGGGGCAGTTCCTTGACCTCGGTGTCGGCGCCTGCCTTGGGGCCGCTTACGGCGTTCGGGTCCGAATCGACCGCTGCGGCGGGCGCCGATTCGGCGGGTGCGGTTTCGGCCGTCTGTGCCGCCGCGAAACCCGCGGTGAACAGCAATGCCAATGCCGCAGATGCCAGAAGCGATGACCTGGCAGTATGCGCTGGGAACTTCATGAAGTCTCTCCGTTCAGCTGGTGAGGCAGGGCGAGTATAACGTTCGCGTGTGCGATGTCCTTGACTTCAGTTAAGGTGGAAACAGCCGCCCGGCGGCAGGTTGATCCCGGACGGTGTCCCAGCCACTTTGACATGACCGGTGGCGCCCGCAACCTTGACGGAGCATCCATGCAACTGCCTGCCCCCTTGCGCCGCATCCTTGGTGCCGCCGCCGCCCCGCTGCTGGCGCCGTTGCTGGTGCTGTCGCTGGCGGTCCTGTCCTGGGGGGCGCCCGTGTCGGCCGAAAGCCCGGCGCGCCTGGGGCTGGGTGTCGCGGCCGAAACCGTGGCGCCGGCGGTGCCCGACGCGGCGCTGGCGGCGCGGCTGTTCCGGCTGGCGCCGGACAGCCGGGTCATCCTGACCCGGCAGGACACGCCTGCACCCTCGTGGCGGGTTGAGGCCGAGGGGCGCACGTTGGGGCTGATCGGCTCGACCTGGGAACTGGCGAACTCGACCGGCTATTCGGGCCTGCCGCTGGACGTGCTGGTCGCTGTCGCTCCAGACGGCACGGTCGCGGGCGCCCGGCTGATGCGCCATAACGAGCCGGTGCTGACGCTGGGAATCTCGGACGCCGACATCGCGGCCTATGTGGACGGGTTCGCCGGCTATGATACCGCGCAGGCCGCCACCCGTGCCGAGGGGCTGCCCGACGTGATCGCGCGGGCCACCGTCTCGACCGGGGTGATCCGCGACGGCATCCTGCGCAGCGCCCGTATCCTGGCGGCCGCGCAGACCGGGGGCGGGGTCGTTGACCGCGCGAGTTTTGCGCCTGCCGACTGGGCGGCGCTGGAATCCATGGGGGCGCTGTCGCATGTGCGCGTCACCATGGCCGACGCCGCCAAAGCGCTGGCGGACGCGCGCCAGCCGGTCACGCCCTCGGACAAGCCCTGGCTGGAACTGTGGGCGGGGATCATCGACCCCCCGACCGCGGGCCAGAACCTGCTGGGCGCGCAGCGGCTGACCGAGCTTGCCGGCGCGCTTGGCCCCCATGACGCGCTGCTGGCGGTGATGTCGCGCGGCCTGCAATCGCATCGCGGCACCGAATGGCGCCGCTCGGGCCGGTTCGAGCGGATCGAGGTGACGCAGGGTCCGGTGACGCTGGTGCCCGCGGCCGAGGATTATACCCAGATCTCGGGGCTTTCGATCGAGGGCGCCCCCGAGCTCAAGGAAATCAGCGTCTTTCGCATCAATGCCGACCCCGAGGCGGGCGGGCTGGACCTGACCCGCCCCTTCCGCGTCACCGTGCTGACCGCCCGCGCCGGACATGACGGCGGGCTGCTGGTCCTGCCGGTCAGCACCGAGGTCGAACTGCCCCAGCCGTTCCGCGTCGCGCCTCTGCCCCCCGAGGAACCGCTGTGGTTGCAGGCGTGGCAGGACAAGCAGGCGCAGATCGTGGTCGTCGGCGTCATGCTGGCGGTGCTGGGGCTGATCCTGTTCGCGCAGGAATGGATCGTGCGCCGCAAGCGGCTGTGGCTGTGGCTGCGGCTGGGCTATCTGGCCACCACGCTGGTAGTGCTGGGCTGGGGGCTGGGCGCGCAGCTGTCGGTGGTGCAGGTGATCGCCTTCATCCACGCGCTGCTGTCGGGGTTCCGCTGGGAAACCTTCCTGATCGCGCCGCTGATCTTCGTGCTGTGGTCGGCGGTGGCGCTGGGGATGCTGTTCTGGGGGCGCGGCGTGTTCTGCGGCTGGCTGTGCCCGTTCGGCGCATTGCAGGAACTGACCAACCAGGCGGCGCAGCGGCTGGGCGTGCGCCAGATCGCCGTCCCGCAGGCGCTGCACGAGCGGCTGTGGGTCATCAAGTATTCGCTGTTCGTCGGGCTGGTGGCGCTGTCCTTCTATTCGATGGAGCAGGCGCTGATCCTGGCCGAGGTCGAGCCGTTCAAGACCGCGATCTCCATGCGCTTCATGCGGGCGTGGCCGTTCGTGTTGTATGTGCTGGTGCTGCTGGGCGCGGGGCTGTTCATCGAGCGGTTCTTCTGCCGCTATCTGTGCCCGCTGGGCGCGGGGCTGGCGCTGCCGGCCAAGCTCAAGATCTTCGACTGGCTCAAGCGCCGCCCGCAATGCGGCCGCGAATGCCGGCTGTGCGAGACGAAATGCACCGTCGGCGCCATCGACCCGCTGGGCCGCATCAACGCCAACGAATGTGTGCTGTGCCTGCGCTGCCAGGTCATCATGAACGACGACAGCACCTGCCCGGTGCTCAAGCGCCGCGCGCGCGGGGGTGCCGGCGGGGCAGGCGGCGGCATGAGCGGCGGCTTTACCGCACCGCCGATTCCGCCCGCGCCCCCCGTCGCGCCGACGCAGGTGCCGGCCTCGGCCCACGCTGCCGCGGCCGGAGAGGCGGGGCCGCTGCAACCCCCTTCGTTCCGCTCGCAGCAAGAGAGGACATGACTGCCGTGATCAACGAAAACCCCGCCACGAGCCGCCAGATCGTCCTGCAAGAGGGCTGGCGCGTGTTCTTCATGGCCGCCGGGCTTTACGCCGTGGTCGCGCTGGGGGTCTGGCTGGTCTGGGCCGGCGGGCTGGCCGAGTTGCCCTTTGCCCCCGCGCCGATCGCCTGGCACGCGCATGAGATGGTGTTCGGCTTTGCCTTTGCCGCCATCGCCGGGTTCTTCCTGACCGCGGTGCCGAACTGGACGGGGGCGCGGCCGGCCTCGGCCCGGGTGATCTCGCTGCTGGTCGGGCTGTGGCTGGCGGGGCGGGTCGCGGTGTGGTTCGCGATGGTGCTGCCGGCCTGGCTGGTGGCGCTGGTCGACCTGGCGTTCCTGCCGGTGCTGGCCGCGACCATGCTGAGGCAGCTTCTGGTCCGGCCCAAGCCGCAGAACCTGATGTTCCTGGGGCTGCTGACCCTGGCCTGGGTCGCCAACCTGCTGGTGCATCTGGACTGGATGGGGCTGGCCGGGCTTGCGGCGCAGGGGATCCGCGGCGGCCTGCTGACGGTCTGCGCGATGATCGCCATTCTGGGCGGCCGCGTGACCCCCGCCTTTACCCGCAACGCGCTGTTGCGCGTGAACCCGGGCGCGGCCGTGCCGGTGTCGCGCAAACCTGCCGACATCGCGGGCATCGCGCTGGTGCTGTTGACGGCGCTGCTGGCCACTGCGGGCGCGCCCGCCCTGCCGACCGGCATCGCGGCGATTGCGGCGGGGCTGGCGGCACTGCTGCGGCTGTCGGGCTGGCGGGGGCAGGATACGCTGCGCGACCCGATCGTCTGGACCATGCACACGAGCTACCTGTTCCTGGGGCTGGGCCTGCTGGGCTGGGGGCTGGCGCTGCTGGGGCTTGGCTCGGAAATCGCCGGGCTGCACCTGCTGGGGGTCGGCGCCGTCGGCGGCATGACCCTGTCGATCATGAGCAGGGCGAGCCTTGGCCACTCGGGCCGCCCGATCCGTGCCTCGACCCCGCTGATCTGGGGCTATGTGCTGCTGCCGGTCGCGGCGGGCCTGCGCTGGGCGGCCTCGACCTGGCCCGAGGTGTTCCACTTTGTCGGCACGGTGGGGGCGGGGGCGCTTTGGGTGCTGGCCTTTGCCCTGTTTGTGGTGGCGCTGTGGCCGGTCTGGACCACGCCGCGCGGCGGAAAGGAAGCGATATGAGCACGACCAGGAACATCCCCCGCCGCCGCTTTCTGGCGCTGGTCGCGAGCGCGCTGGCCCTGCCCGGCGCGCTGGCAAATGCGGCCCCCGCCCGCCACGTCTGGCGCGGCGTGGCGCTGGGCGCCGATGTCGAGTTGACGGTCGAAGGGGGCGATGCCCGCGACGCCCGCGCCTTTTTCGTGAAATCCGCACAGGCGCTGCGCATGTTCGAGCTCAAGTTTTCGCTGCATACCGGGTCCGAGCTGACCCGGTTGAATGCGCTGGGGCGGCTGGCGCACCCCTCGGGCGACATGCTGTCGCTGCTGCAACTGGCGGGCCGGGTCCATGACGCCACCGGCGGCGCCTTTGACCCCACCGTGCAACCCTTGTGGGAGGCGCGTCGCTTGGGCGAGGACGAAACCGCAGCCCGCGCGCTGGTCGGCTGGGGCGGGGTTCGGATCACGCCGCAGGAAATCCGCCTTGCCCGTCCCGGCATGGCCCTGACGCTGAACGGCATCGCACAAGGCGCGGCCGCCGACCGGCTGGCCGGGGTCGCCGGCCGCCACGGGCTGCGCGACGTGCTGATCGACGCGGGCGAGATCCGGGCGCTGGGCGCGCGCGACTGGCGGGTGGGGGTCGAGACCCCCGACGGTCAGCGCCTGTGCGAGCTGAGCCTGCGCGACCGCGCATTGGCGACCTCGGCGGCGCTGGGAACGCGAATCGGCCCCGGGCTGGGTCCGCATATCGTTGGCCCGGCGGGGCAGGCGCCGCAGTGGGCTCTGGTGTCGATCAGCGCCGGCAGCGCCGCGCTGGCCGATGCGTTGTCCACCGCCGCGGTGCTGCTGGACCGCACCGCGATCGACCGGGCGCTGGCCCGCTTTCCCGGTGCCCGGATCGAGGCGCTGTCGGCCTGACCCTGCCGCCTGACCCGGCGCAAAGGGGCGCTTCGCTGCCGATTCCCGCCGCCGGTCGGGGTTTCCTGCCGATGGCGGCCGGATTTCCGACAAAATAAATGAGGAAATGTGTTTCGGTTGACTTTGGGCAAGAGCAGGCGCCACGCTATCGTTATCGTGATGCTCAGTCGAAATTGCTCGAAGGGACCGCCGCCATGAGCGACGTCATGACCAAGAGCATGGCCCGCAACGTCTTTTATGGCGGGTCATTGTTCTTCATTGCCATATTCGTGGCAATGACGGTGCACAGCCACATCTATGCCGTGAATGTGTCCACCAACAAAGCCACGCTGACCGAAAGCGTCGCGGCAGGAAAGCACGTCTGGGAACGGCATACCTGCATCAACTGCCACTCGCTGCTGGGCGAGGGGGCGTATTTCGCCCCCGAGCTGGGTAACGTCATGGTGCGCTGGGGCGTGCAGGACGACCCCGAGGCCGCGGCAGACGCGCTCAAGACCTGGATGCAGGCGATGCCCACCCAGATCGAGGGCCGGCGCCAGATGCCGAACTTTCCGCTGACCGACGAGGAATTCCGCCAGCTGAGCGATTTCCTGGTCTGGACCAGCACGATCAACACCCAGAACTGGCCGCCGAACGACGCGGGCTGAGCGAGGGACGAAAAACATGAAATATCGTACTCAGAACATAGCCTTCGCGTATTTCTCGGTCGCAATGGCGCTGTTTGCCGTTCAGGTCACGATGGGCCTGATCATGGGCTATATCTATGTGCAGCCCAACTTCCTGTCCGAGCTGCTGCCGTTCAACGTCGTGCGGATGCTGCACAGCAACAGCCTGATCGTCTGGCTGCTGCTGGGGTTCTTCGGCTCGGCCTATTACCTCGTCCCCGAGGAAGCCGAGCGTGACATCCATTCGCCCGCGCTGGCCTATCTGCAACTGGCGATCCTGGTGATCGGCACGACCGGCGTGGTCGTGACCTATCTGTTCGACCTGTTCAACGGCAACTGGCTGCTGGGCAAGGAAGGGCGCGAGTTCCTGGAACAGCCCAAATGGGTCAAGGTGGGCATCGTCGTCGCGGCGCTGATCTTCCTCTACAACGTCACCATGACGGTGCTGAAGGGCCGCAAGACCGCGATCTCGAACGTGCTGCTGCTGGGGCTTTGGGGTCTGGCGCTGCTGTTCCTGTTCGCCTTCTACAACCCCGCGAACCTGGTGCTGGACAAGCAGTACTGGTGGTGGGTCGTCCACCTGTGGGTGGAAGGCGTCTGGGAACTGGTGATGGCCGCGATCCTGGCCTTCCTGATGCTGAAACTGACCGGCGTGGACCGCGAGGTCGTGGAAAAATGGCTGTATGTCATCGTCGCCACGGCGCTGTTCTCGGGGATCCTCGGGACCGGGCACCACTATTACTGGATCGGCCTGCCGGCATACTGGCAGTGGGTCGGCTCGATCTTTTCGAGCTTCGAGATCGTGCCCTTCTTCGCGATGATGGCATTCGCCTTTGTGATGGTCTGGAAGGGCCGCCGCGACCACCCGAACAAGGCCGCGCTGCTGTGGTCGCTGGGCTGCACCGTGCTGGCGTTCTTCGGCGCCGGGATCTGGGGCTTCCTGCACACGCTGCACGGGGTGAACTACTATACCCACGGCACGCAGATCACCGCCGCCCACGGCCACCTGGCCTTCTATGGCGCCTATGTCTGCCTGGTGCTGGCCATCGTCAGCTATGCAATGCCGATCCTGCGCAACCGCGACCCCTATAACCAGGTGCTGAACATGGCCTCGTTCTGGCTGATGTCGGGCGGGATGCTGTTCATGACCTTCACCCTGACCTTTGCCGGCACGGTGCAGACCCACCTGCAACGGGTGAACGGCGAAGCCTATATGGACGTGCAGGACCAGTTGGCCATCTTCTACTGGATGCGCTTCGGGGCGGGCGTGGCCGTGGTGCTGGGGGCGCTGCTGTTCATCTACTCGGTCGCCGTGGTGCGGCGCGAGGTCTTCACCCCCGGCCCGGTGCAGGCCCACAAGGACGGCCATATCGAGCCGGCGGAGTAAGATGATGAATGCGCATGCAACGACAACGCAGGAGGGGGCGGCAGCCCCCTTCTACCTGCCTCAGCGCGACGAGATCGAGGTATTCGAGGCCGCCGCGCGCAACGACCTGCCGGTGCTGCTGAAAGGCCCGACCGGCTGCGGCAAGACCCGTTTCGTCAGCCACATGGCGGCGCGGCTGGGGCGCAAGCTCTACACCGTGGCCTGCCACGACGACCTGTCGGCCTCGGACCTGATCGGGCGCTATCTGCTGAAAGGCGGGGAAACCGTCTGGGTGGACGGCCCTCTGACCCGCGCGGTGCGCGAGGGCGCGATCTGCTATCTCGACGAGGTGGTCGAGGCGCGCAAGGACGTCACCGTCGTGCTGCACCCGCTGACCGACGACCGCCGCATCCTGCCCATCGACCGCACCGGCGAAGAGCTGGAGGCCGCGCCCGGCTTCATGCTGGTGGCGTCCTATAACCCCGGCTACCAGAATATCCTCAAGACGCTGAAACCCTCGACCCGCCAGCGCTTCTTGGCGATGGAGTTCGATTTCCCGCCGCCCGAGCAGGAAAAAGCCATCGTGATCGAGGAAAGCGGCATCGACGAACGCCGTGCCGCGATGCTGGTGCGGCTGGCCGGCAAGCTGCGGGCGCTGAAGGGGCAGGACCTGGAAGAGGGCGTGTCCACCCGACTGGTGGTCTATGCGGCGACGCTGATCGCGGGCGGCATGGCGCTGGACCGCGCCATCGCCGCGGCGATGATCGAGCCGTTGACCGACGACGCCGACATCAAGCGCGGCCTGGCCGACCTGGTGGTGGCGGTGCTGGGCTGAGCCCATGGGACCGGGGGCCAGCCCCCGGACCCCCGGGATATTTGGATGATGAAGAAAGGTGCCATCATGGCCGCGCGGGTAGACTGGCGCGAGATCGAGCCGTGGGAGCCGGAAGAAACCATCGGCAAACTGTGGCACGGCTGGGCAAGCGGTTTCGAGGCGATCCCCGAACATGAGGACGCGCGCGTCGCGCTGTCCGAGGTGGCGGGGCGGCTGGCGGTGCTGTTCCGGGGCTTGGGCGGCGATCACTCGATCGAGATGCGCCCGACCGCCGACCGGGTCAGCCGGCATCGGCTGAGCTGGCTGCGCCGGTTGGGGACCGAGACCGAGGCGGTGCCGCAGGCTGAGTTCGACGGCGGCATCCTGCGGCTGCCCGCCTCGCTGGCGATCCTGCCGGCGGCCGAGGCCAACGGCGCGCTGTATCTGTGGCTGGCGGCCCATGCCGCGCATCTGGTGCCGCCGGCGGATGTGGGCGACGACCCGCTGCGGCGCGACCTGTCCTGGCTGGGCTCGGCCCGCGCCACCGTGGCGCGGGTAGCCGAATCGGCGCCGGGGTTGATGCCGCTTTATGATGAACTGCGCGCCCTGTTGCTGGCGGCGCGGCCCTTGCCCAAGCTGCCCCCCGACGAGGCCGCGGTCGAGGCGGTGGCCCGGCACCTGTTGGGCGATCCGGCGCCGTTGGAGGATCTTGCGGCCCGGATGCTGGCCGCGATCGATTCGGGCGATCTGTCGGGGTTCACCGCGACGCGGCTTTACCAGCCGGTGCGGCCGGTGACGCTGTGGGTGGCCGCGGGCGACGCGGCGTTTTCGTCCGAACGGGTCGCCACGCGCGAGGCCGACGAGGCCGGCGAGGAACCCTCGACCGAGACCGACGAAAAGACCATCCGCGCGCGGCGGCGCAAGGCCGACGAAGCCAACCGCAAGGACAGCCTGATCATCAACAAGTTCGAGGCGATCCTGAGCTGGGCCGAGTTTCTCAACCTCAACCGCCGGGTCGAGGATGACGACGACGACAGCGCCCGCAAGGCGCTGGACGACCAGGACGAGCTGGGGCTGGGCCAGATCAGCAAGGCCCCCGCCACGCGGCTGAAGCTGCATCTGGACCTTGCCCCCGAGGACGTGGACCGCGAGGCGATTTCCGGCGTCTTTACCTATCCCGAATGGGAGGCGCGGTCGCGGCGCTATCTGCCCTCGCACGCCCGCGTGCTGGACAGCGAACCCGAGACCCCCACCGACGCGCCCGCACCCTTTGACGAGGCCGCGCGCCGCCGCATCCGCGCCGTGCGCCGCCAGTTCGAGGCGATGCGCCCGGGGCGGGTCGTCACCACCGGCCACCGCGACGGCGACGAACTGGACCTGGACGCCACCGTCCGGTCCCGGGTGGGGCTGCTGGTGTCGGGCGAGGGCTCGGACCGGGTCTGGAAACAGTCGCGCCCGCAGAACCGCGATCTGGCGGTGTCCATCCTGCTGGACATCTCGCGGTCGACCGAAAGCGCGGTCACCGGCCGCGCGGTCATCGACATCGAGCGCGAGGCGCTGGCCGCGCTGGCCTGGGGGCTGGATGCCTGCGGCGATCAGGTCGGCATCCAGGCGTTCTGTTCGCTGCGCCGCGACCGGGTGTTCGTCCATACCTGCAAGCGTTTCGACGAACCCATGGGGACTGCGGTCGAAGCGCGGATCGCGGCGCTGCGCCCGGCGTTCTACACGCGGCTGGGCGCCGGCATCCGCCACGCCAGCGCCACGCTGGCCGCGCAGGCGCGGCGGCGCCGGCTGCTGCTGGTCATCACCGACGGCAAGCCCAACGACCTTGACCATTACGAAGGCCGCCACGGCATCGAGGACAGCGCCATGGCCGTGCGCGAGGCGCGCCGCGCCGGGCATTCGGTCTTTGGCATCACCGTGGACCGCGACGGCAAGTCGTGGTTCCCGCGTATCTTCGGACAGGGCGGTCACGCGCTGATCCCGCATCCCGACCACCTGCCCGAGGCGCTGCCGCAGATCTACCGGCAGCTGGTCGGCGCATGACCGAGGCCGTGCAAATCCGCCGCAACCCCGGCGACCTGCCGGGCGAGCTGATCATGTGGGTGCTGATCGTCAGCGAACTGGCGGTGTTCGGCGCGGCGCTGCTGATCTTTCTGGTGCTGCGGCTGGGTGACCCGCAGGGGTTCGCCGATGCGCAGTCACAGCTGCACCGGCTGTCGGCGGGCATCAACACCATGGTGCTGGTCAGTTCCGGCTTTGCCGCGGCGCTGGCCGCGCGCGCGGCCGAAACAGGCACGGCGGCCGCCCGGCGCATGGTGCGCCGGCTGCTGGCGGTGGCGATCCTGCTGGGGGGCGTGTTCCTGCTGCTCAAGGGCATGGAATACGCCGATGCGGCGCGCCGCGGGCTGGGGCTTGAGGCGCATGTCTTCTTTACCTTCTATTGGCTGCTGACCCTGTTCCATGCCGCGCATGTGCTGGCAGGGATGGTGATCCTGGCCATCGTCTCGATCCGCGCCCATGCCGATGCGGTCGAGGCTTCGGCGCAATTCTGGCATATGGTGGACCTGGTATGGGTGATCCTGTTCCCCGTGATCTATCTGCTGTGAAGCGCCTGTCGTGGTCCGATCCGCTGGTGCGGGCTTGGGTGGCGCTGATGGCGCTGTCGCTGGCGGCGACGGCGGTGGCGATCCTGCGGCCGCAGTCTCCGGCCTGGGCGGGCACGGTGGCCGGCGCGGTGATCCTGGGGTTTGCCTGGCTCAAGGCGCGGATCATCCTGAACCGTTATCTGGGGCTGGCCGGGGTGCCGGGTGCGCGCCGCGCCTTTGGCGCCGGACTGGGCGCCTTTGCGCTGGCCGCGTTGCTGCTTTACGCGCTGGGGCAGACGGGCGGCTGAAAGGCCGGGCCCGCAGGGCAGGGGGCAGGACGGCGGATGCCGGTCCGCGCCGCCGTCAGCGCAACCACGCCTTGGCCGGGTCCTCGGCGGTCAATTGGCGCAGCCGGTCCATGTCCTCGATATGGGCGCGGGCGGCGTCGATACGGACCCCGTGTTCGCGCAGCCGGGCAAAGGCGCGCGACAGGGTTTCCGGCTTCATCCCCAGGCGCCCGGCGATCAGCGCCTTGTTGTAGGGCAGGGCGACGGAACATTCGCCCTCGGCGCAGGGGGCGAGGTCCAGCAGGAACTCGGCCACGCGCTGCACGCCCGAGCGGGCCTTGAGCCCCTCGATCTGCTCGACCAGCTGTTGCAGGTGGACAAGGGTTGCCGCCAGCATCGAGGTCGCCATCACCGGGTCGCTTTGCAGGTGGTGGCGGATGCGGGCCGCGTCCAGCCGCAGCAGGCGGCTGGGGGTGATCGCCTCGGCCGCGACCGGGTAGGTCAGGCCGCGCAGGGCCACCGCCTCTCCGAAGCTGCGGCCGCGGGTCATCACGCTGACCACCGCCTCGGCCCCGCTGGCGGCGATCCGGTACAGCTTGACCCAGCCTTCAAGCACGATGAACAACGCGTCGGCGGGTTCATCCTGCAAAAACAGCGTCTGGCCAGTCTCGGCGGTCTGGATCTGCGAGCCTTCCAGCATCTTTTCCTGCAAGGGAAGCGGCAGATTGGCAAGCACGGCCGATTTCCGGGCGGTTTCCAGTTCGACGGGCGTCATGGGGACTCCGGAATATGTCAGGCGGCTGCGGGCGGTTCATAGCGGCGCCAGCCCGGCGCCGCAACCTTTGCTGCAGAGCAGGGCCGGTCAGGCGGCGCCCACGACCATGCCCCGCTGCACCGCCGGCCGGGCCATGAACCGCTGCACCCAGGCATCGACCACCGGGAAATCGCCGTAGCCGACCAGATCGCCCGCGTCATAGTTGCGGACCAGGTTGCTGACCCAGGGGGCGGTGGCGATGTCGGCGATCGAGTATTCGCCGGTGATCCAGTCGCGCCCGTCCAACTGGCGTTCCAGCACCCCCAGCAGGCGCCGGGCTTCGGCCACATAGCGGTCGCGCGGGCGCTTGTCCTCGATTTCCGCGCCGCGGTAGCGGTGGAAGAAGCCCACCTGCCCGAACATCGGCCCGACGCCCCCCATCTGGAACATCAGCCATTGCAGCGTCTGATAACGCGCGGCACCCGCCGCCGGCAGCAACCGCCCGGTCTTGTCGGCCAGGTAGATCAGCATCGCGCCGGATTCCCACAGCCCCATCGGGCTGCCGTCCGGCCCGTCGGGGTCGATCATCGCCGGGATCTTGTTGTTGGGGTTCAGCGACAGGAACTCGGGCGTCATCTGGTCCTCGGGGTCGCCGATGCTGATGCGGTGGGCGTCGTAGTCCAGCCCCAGCTCTTCCAGCATGATCGAGGCCTTGACCCCGTTCGGCGTGTTCAGCGTGTAAAGCTGGATCACCCCCTTGCGCCGGGGCGGCCAGCGGCGGGTTATCGGGAAGTCGCCCAGCAGATCGGTCATGGTGGCGGATCCTTTCATTGCAATTGCGTGGTTTGCCGTGCTCGTGCTAGCCCCGGACCATCCGCCTGAGGGCATATCGAGGGACAGATTTCATGATCAAGGAGTTTCGCGATTTCATCGCCAAGGGCAATGTCATGGACATGGCCGTCGGCATCATCGTGGGGGCGGCGTTCACCGCCATCGTCACCTCGCTGGTGGGCGACATCATCAACCCGATCATCGGCATCATCTCGGGGGGCACTGATTTCTCGGGGAATTATGTCGTGCTGAACGGGGTCGACCTGCCGCCGGGCACCTCGCTGAACGCGGCGCGGGACGCAGGGGCGAACGTGTTCGCCTGGGGCGCATTCATGTCGGCGGTGATCAATTTCTTCATCATCGCCTTTGTGGTGTTCCTGCTGGTCAAGACGGTGAACCAGGTCAAGGAAACCGCGATGCACAGCCAGAAGGCCGAGGAAGCCGCCGCCGGTCCCTCGCAGGAGGAACTGCTGGCCCAGATCCGCGACCTGCTGGCGGAACAAGGCAACCGCGGCTGATCCAGCCAGGCGCGGTGCCGGCAGGTTCCGCGCCGCACGCCGGCGCCGCGGGTTCTGCTGCCCGCGGTTGCGGCTTGGCGGCCGGTGCCGGGCCGGGCTATCCTCGGCGCCGCCCCTGACCGCAAGGCCGCCCGTGACAGTGCAATCGTGACAGAGCAACTCGACCCGACCGACCGCCGGATCCTTTCAGTGCTGCAACGCGAGGGGCGGATTTCCAACGCCGATCTGGCGGTGCGGGTGAACCTGTCGGCCAGCGCCTGCCACCGCCGCGTGCAGCGGCTGGAAGAGGCCGGGTTCATCGCCGGCTACGTCGCCCTGCTGGACCCGCGCCGGCTGGGCCGCACCACCACGGTGTTCGTGGAAATCACCCTGTCCGGCCAGGCGGACGAACTGCTGGACATGTTCGAAAAGGCCGTCCGCGCCATTCCCGACGTGCTGGAATGTCACCTGATGGCCGGAACGGCGGATTACCTGCTGAAGGTCATCGCCGAGGATACCGACGACTTTGCCCGTATCCATCGCCAGCACCTGTCGCGCCTGCCCGGCGTGGCGCAGATGCATTCGTCCTTCGCGCTGCGCACCGTGATGCAGACCACGGCGCTGCCGGTCTAGGCCCGGCGCGCAGCGGCGGCTGGCCGAGCATGGGGGGCAGGGGGCCGAGCAGGGGCCACGCGCGAATCGAAAACCCCCGCAGCCATGGGCCACGGGGGTTTTCTTGAACCATCCGGTTCGCTGACGCCTTACAGCGCGCCTTCTCGCTGAGCCTTTTTCCGGGCCAGTTTCCGGGCGCGGCGCACGGCCTCGGCCTTTTCGCGGGCCTTCTTGACCGACGGCTTCTCGAAATGTTGCTTCAGCTTCATTTCGCGAAAGACCCCTTCGCGCTGAAGTTTCTTCTTCAGGGCACGAAGCGCCTGTTCGACGTTGTTGTCGCGAACGCTTACCTGCATGTGGTTGTCACCACCTTCCTGGGCTAGAGTTGAACTTGATTGCAGGACGCGCCCCCTTAGCGCAGCGTCCCGCGGATGTCCACCCTGACGGAGGCAAGATGATGCAGGACGATCGCAACCGGCTGCTGGACGCGGCGCTGACCCATGTGCCCTTCGACGGAATGAACGAACGCGCGCTGCTGGCCGGGGCGCGCGACTGCGGGATGACGCCGGATCTGGCGCGGGTGCTGTTCCCGCAGGGCGGCGCAGGGCTGGCGGCGACCTATCACCGCCGTGCCGATGCGGCGCTGGCGCGGGCGGTGGCGCTGGCCCCGCCCTCGGGGCGCATCCGCGACCGGATCGCGGGGGCGATCTGGGCGCGGCTGGCGCTGGTGGACCCGGAACTGGTACGCGCCGGCGCGGCGGTGATGGCGCTGCCGCAGCACGCGGGTCTTGGCGCGCGGTTGATGTGGGAAACCGCCGATACCATCTGGACGGCGCTGGGGGACGGGTCCGAGGACGTGAACTGGTGGACCAAGCGCGCGACGCTGGCCTCGGTCTGGGGGGCGGTGGTGCTGTACTGGCTGGGCGATGCCTCGCCGGGACACGAGGCCACCCGCGCCTTCATCGACCGGCGCATCGACGACGTGATGCGGATCGAAAAGCTCAAGGCCGCCGCCCGCAAGCTGCCGGGCGTCGGCGCGGTGGCAGGGTTTGCCACCGGCTGGATCCGTAAACCGCAGCCGGCCGCCGCGCCCGGCCATCGAAAGGAAGCATGATGCCCATTCCCCACGACATGCAGGTCATCGAGATCGCCCGCCCCGGCGCGCCCGAGGTGCTGACC